>CAZAHB010000011.1:32095-49465 GCA_964484945.1 uncultured Armatimonadia bacterium
ATGGCTACGCCCCGCCTCCCCATGGGCTCACCGTCAAGTTACACCCCAGTATAGGGGGCCTGCACCCGCGCGGGTGCAGGCCTTGAAGTCTGCCGGACGCAGGAGGTCCTGTTGCTCGCGGCCTTCGGCAAGCGCCCCCGGAGCAGGCACTCGCGGTCGTTCGAGAGCCGGCACTATCCGGGGGAGGCCGCGCCTGGAACGGGAGGCATTGCGTTCTCGGATCCTGCATGCCCGCCTGATACTGAAGTGGTGTGAGCGCCTTCTAAATGCTCCTGCCCGCCACTCACGCCGCCGCTGACAGTATCTCCCAGCATCCGGTAGCCCGCCACCGCCGACAGCGTGACGAACGCCACCAGCAGCGCACATTCCAGCGTAGTCGTTGCGCTTTCGTCGCGCCACAGACGGCCGAGACCGCCGAGTGCTCCCTTGATGAGATGTTGCCACATTTCTCCGATCATTCGAGACACCTCCGCCTGCTGACGGGACACTACTCTCTCATCGCGACTATCGTGGCTTCGATAGACTTCATGTTGTCTTCGGATGCATGCAGCGGACCGGAGAACATCCCGGTCGCCAGCTTATAGGTGTACTGCACCTGCACGCGAATCTGATCGCCGGTTGCCGCCAGATTCTCCGAGCCGTCGTCGGCCAGTGTCATCCAGTCGCCCCATACCCCCGCGGCCTCGCTCCACTGTCGGTAGTGGATCTCGACGGTGAGGTTATCAACGTTCAGCCCCGGAGCGCTGTCCGCGATGTGCGACTGGATGCGACTGGTGGTGGCGCCGGTGGTGGCGATGCGAGCAGCTTCACGCGCCACATGGTGCAGAGCCTGCGAGTGCTTCGCCATAAGCCCGATCTCCAGGGTGCCGAAAAGCAGCAGCACAAGTGGCGGTAGGATCATGGCAAACTCAACAGTCGCCACACCGCGCCTGGAACCGCTTCTCGAGCGCCGATTCAGTGCTGGTTCCCGAATTGCCATTCTTCTATACTCCCCCGTCAATGGTCATTCTGATGACGGCTGTCTCCCACCCATCCTGCCGGGCGGTACTGCTCTACTGGACCAGCCGAGCTTTTGAGGTCTCGTCACAGGTAAGCGCAGAGGCCGGACCGTTGTGGGTCATGCCACTGCCGATAAGCGTCACGGTGTTTGCGACCAGGCCGACTTCGTAGGTGTGCATTGGAGAGCCCTCGAAGTGCAGTCCCCCGTTTGGGGCGAACAGAACGCCGGAGGCCTGCGTCCGCGAGCCGTCGATGGTCATCACATCCGCCGTAGACGTCTTCTCGGTGAATGCGAAGAGGTCGTGCATCAGTGGAGAGAAGCTGCCATCCGCAAAGGCCATGTCGATGTCGCCTCGGGCAACGACTGTGCAGTTTTCGTAGACCGACCCCGCACCCGCGAGATAGATGTTGCCTTCCACCACGAAAAGTGAGTCGGTGCACTGGAAACCGGTCGCATTGATTGTCATGTCGCCAAGTACATGCCACCGTCCGCTGGGGAGCGAGCCATCTGAAGCCGTCTCGTAGATGCTGGCAACCTCATAGTCCCACGGGTCCTGCGTGAAGTCTTCGAAGCAGAAATCGACGGGGTATGGTTCGACCGGCGTTTCCATCACTGTGCCATAGTGCGTGAAGCCGTCTCCGCTCTGTTCGTACGCATTCCGGTATTTGATATCGCCGGTCACCGTATTATTGAGGCCATTCATGCTGATGCCGGTGTTTGAGTGGATGTCACCGCCAAACTGGTTGTCTTTCCCATCGGAATAGACGCCCCATACAGCCGGATCTGTCGAACCGGCGAAGACGAAGCCTTCGGCGAGGCGGTTGCGCCATACCTCGCACATTGCTGCGGCGTCTCGGGTGACAGTAGCCTGCTCCAGCCCGAACAACCGGGCGAAGGCAAACGTGAAGTTCGTGGTCCCCTCTACGGCCACCACATGCTCACGGTAGCCCAGGGTCCGGAAGCCGGGCACTTCCTGGCCGGGGCCATAGCGAGTGACCGTGGTGTTGACCTGCCATGGGGAGAAGTCGTTGTTCGTGCCCGCGGTCTGATCGACCGCAACCTCTGACGCAGTGGTGTCTGCGACCTGGACGGCCCCGGCGAGTGCCGCGGTATCAGCGACGTTCTGTACACGCTGTGCCGCCAGGCTCATCAGTGCGAGGTCGATGGCGAGGGCACCGACGCCAAGAAGTATTGGAAGCGCAAGCACGAAGAGGACGTTGGTTCCCCCACGGCGCCTCTCTCGACATCGGTTCGCGACAGTTGACTGCGAACGACCGGGTGCATCTGGTGACAACTCATGGAGCGACATGCTACTCACCTCCACGAATTGCCGGCGGTGCCAAAGATAATATCACGTTTTACACAAAATATGCCTCCATACTCGCTCAAATCAACCTCAAGTCTTTCTCAATCTCCATGAACAGAGCATCTGGCGTGGTTTACGGGACCCACTTTTGCTCAAGTCCACACTCTATATACAATGCTCACCGCTCCATCGCAGTCAGTCGCCTCCGAACTAACATCTCTGAGTTGCTGGTAACAGTAGTTGGCGGTACTTTCACGACGAGACGACATCACCGAGACCGTTGTACGCGGGCCCGTGTATACAGGATCGTCGATCGGCTCCGACCTGTGCAGCGAGGTATCGCGTTCGTGGAATCGTCCGTGGCGGGTCATGCACCGGTGCGCGCTGGCGCCGCGGTCCAGACGCTTCACAGGTCGCGATCGGTGGGGGCTCACTCCCGGCGGGAGAATCGGCGGTCCCCTGTCCAGTCGGGGATGTCCCGGGGGGAAGCTTGGGGGGTGGTTCTCACGACTGTTCCACGCGAGAACCGGCGGACGCTGATATGCAGGGCTCACGCTGCTCTTCGCGCCTGCGTCGGAGCCGCGGGTGCAGGCGCGTGCTAACAGGAATTCACCGCCCGTGCGAGGTGCTATCGATCATCCGGCTCAGCGAGTGTTTCGCCACAGTGCGGGCAGAAGGCCATGTGACGGGTGATCGCTCCGCCGCATGATGGACATGCCATCTCGGCGGTCACTTCCGAGTTCGAGGTCGGCTGTGGGGGAGCTTCGGCCGCAGGTTCAGGTTCAGATTGAGGTTCAGGCTCCGCCGCAGGCTCTTCTTCTGATTCCGGTTTCTGCCGTGCCTGCTGGACGGCCTCGCGGACCTGTGTCATTTCCTCCTTGATCTTTCTCGCCCGCTCGAGGATTACGCGCAACTGGTCGTCGTGGATCTGGCGCGCCTGCAGCAGCTCTTCGGCGCGCTTGCCGGCTTCCACGTAGGCCCGGTCGAGGTCGTCTTCCAGCGAGCCCAGCTTCGCCTGCAGCTTTACAATTTGCGCCTGGCGCCCCGCCTCACCGGCGAGGTTGCCGAGCACTTCGTTCGCCTTCTTCAGCCAGTCGGCCATTGTAAGCCCTCCTGCGTGTAAGCCTGGTGTGGTTGAGTTTTCCCTGCTGCCATCGAGCTTCCCTCCCCCGGGAAGGGCCGCGGGGTGTGCGAGTCGAAGTACTTTCACGTAAAGAAATCTACCGAGGAGGTGTCGGACTGTGGATGTGCGAGGTGTAGTGATTCTCCTTGCGGTTGTTCTGTGTTTCACGGCGCAGGCGCAGTCGGCGAAACTCATACTGCGCGCGCCGTTCGATGGATCGTGCGCGCTGGGAGGCGAGAGTGGGGCCGAGGCGCAGATGGGCACCGCCGAGTTCGTCGGCGGGCGCGAGGGCCAGGCCATCAAGGCGACTGACGAGGGGGAGCCTGCGGCCCTGCTTCCGCTCGACGATGTGGATCCGGACGAGGGTACGCTGATGTTCTGGTTCCGGTGTGATGAACCGACGCCCCAGACGCGCGATGAGCGCGTGGTCTGGACGCCCGTCACAACCGGTGGGGAGCCCGGCCCGTTCGTCCGAATCTTCCAGATGTTCCACCAGGCGCAGATCCAGGCCCGCAATCCATGGGATAAGCGTCACGCCGGGAGCGCGAGGGCCGTCTACAGCCATCTGATACCCGGCAAATGGTATCACCTCGCTTACACGTGGAAGAAGGATGGCAACGATCTGGCCTACTACCTGTTCGGCCGGGCCCAGAGCGACACACTCGGCAAGTGGAACGAGTTGGAGCATTCCGATGAACAGTGGGCGGATGTGCTGCAGGTGGGCTCGACGCTCGGCGCGGTCGATGACCTCCGCGTATATGACCGCGCTTTGACCGGCGAGGAGATCAAGGCCATCGGGGACTATGGTGATGGCGAGGCGATGTACGATGAGAACAAGGTCTTCTACAATACGATGCTGGATGTCGAGGACCTCAAGGGCGAACTGATCGTCGAGGACACGTTCGACGAACCGTGGGAGGAGAACTGGACCCTGGAGGGCCCGGGGATCCTCACCCAGGAGGATGGCCGCCTGCGTATGCAGGAGCCTGATCCCGACGAAGAGGGTGCCAACCACATCGTGCTGTGGAACAACACCCCGCATCCCGAGGACTTCATCGCCGAGTGGGAGTTCACGCCCAACGATGTATCCGGACTGTGCATCGTGTTCTTCTGTGCAAAGGGCGTCAACGGAGAGAGCATCTTCGACCCGTCGCTGGCTGAGCGTGACGGCACGTTCAGCGGCTACACGATGGGTGATATTAACTCCTACCACATCAGCTACTTCCGCAACACATGCGTACGGTCGCCGAACACCGCCCTGCGCAAGAACTCCGGCTTCTGGCGCTGTGCGGCGGGCTATGACTTCATCCCGCTCGAGGCCGGCGTCACGAGCAAGCTCACGCTGGTCAAGCGCGGCGCGCACATTCAGCTTGCGATCAACGGCAACGTCTCCATCGACTGGGTGGATGACGGCGTCTCACGCGGGGATGTCTGGGGTTCAGGCCACTTCGGCCTGCGCCAGATGATGACGACCGACGGTTACTACGATAACGTCCGCATCTGGTCGGTGAAGTGAGCGGACGGAGCCAGGAAGCGGCAGGAGCACGTGCCACGTAACGGCGGGTCGGGGCGATGCCCCCGGCCCGCCTTTATTGTCCATCCATAGATCTTCGCGGGGCGAGCATCTGACGCAGCCGCAAGTGTCTGCGCGCGCGTCACGGTTGCAGTCCACGGGCCACAGCCACTACCGGGGTTGGTCCAGTTCGGCCTCTTCCGGACCGTCGGCGAAATCCACGGGGCGACCAAACGGCAGCACGTATCCCACGCCTGCAATCGCCAGTTCGGTCACAGTTCGCCACACCCGCATGATCACGGCAAACACACCGGCGCCTGAAACTGCTCCCGTGAGGGTCAGCACTCCCGCCAGCGTGGCATCCGCGACTCCCAGCCCCACGGGTGTGAACACAGCGAGCATGCTCGCGATCAGCGAGATAAGCAGCGCAACCGTAAGTGCCACGAAGCTGCTCCACTCCGCCCCGAGTGTCCCGCGGGCGAGGAAAAAGAAGGCCATGGCGTAGATCGACCAGTAGAGGCCGTACCCCACCAGCAGGGCCGCGAGGTCTCGTTTGCGCAGATGGCACGGGAGCGGGGAACGATTGAGCTTGCGCAACACCCAGTCGGTGAGCGGGTTGAAGACGCGGGGATGCACGACGATCAGCGAGATCACCAAAAGCAGCGCCAGGCCTCCGAGGTACGATCCCCCAACGCCGAGGTGCCACAGGCCGACCGCGGCCAGAATCGCAGCGACCATGTTGCGCAGGAGGGTTTCGAGCACCACGCTGCTGGCACAACTGACCATCGGGACACCGTCCTGCTCCACCAGCTTGCCTCGCAGAATGACGATGAAGACCTTACCGGGGATGTAGTTGCCCAGATTACCCACGAGCGCGGCGCGAGCAGCGGAGAAGAGCCCTACCCGGTAGCCAAGGGCCCTGAGCATGAAGCCCCACAGCACTCCATGCCAGCACCACGCGACCAACACCGCGACGACGGACAGCCCGATCATCCCCGGCTTCATCTCCAGGGACGCCCAGTCGATGGTACGGGCATCGATCCACGCGCGATGGATGACCCAGCCGAGGAGGACCACGACGACAATGACCGCGGCCGCCCTCTTCACGAACTTGAGCAGACCTGACGTCCCTTCAGCTTCTGGCTCCTCTCCCACCGTCACAGCCGAGTTTCTCCTTTGGCGGAAGTCGAGCCGGTCGCGGCCATATCCGTGGCGGGCATGTGGCACAACGCCATGAGCCACGGGAGGGGTCGGTGCATGTCCATGACCTCAGCTTCCGTCTCAAGCAGCCGGCGGAACGAAGAGGCGCCCCAGTGTTGCAGGTGGCCCGGCGTGTTCCCGAAATCAGACAGATACGCGCCACGGGCCATATTCAGTACGCGCCAGAGCGGTTCGTTCGGGACGGATGCAATCAGGTACGTCCGGCTCACCCGACGTATCTCCGCCAGGGCCAGACGAGGCTCCGGGAGGTGCTCGAGAACCTCCAGTGCAATAACGAGGTCGAACTGGTCTTCCGAGAAAGGCAGTCTGGACGCGTCCGCGACGACTCCGCAACCGTGGGCATCGTCACAGGTCGCTTCGACGACCAGTTCGAGGTCTATGTCGAGGGCGAAGTAGTCCGCCTCCGGTAATGCCTCGCGAATCCGCATGGAGGCATAGCCCTCGCCGCAACCGATGTCGAGAACGGAGCGCACGTCCGTCATCTGATCCAAAAGCCCGGACAGCGCCCGGAAGAAGCCGCTCACCAGATAGCGTTCAATGGGGTTCCTGGTCTCATACTTCTCGTAGACGTTGCCGGTCGGGGTCTGGTCCGTTGTACCAGTCACGCGGCGTCGCCCTCCTCCGCGCGTTCCTCCGTTCTGGAGCGCGGGGTCTCCGCCCCGGAGTCAAACTGCATTGCCCGCACTCGTGCACGCGTATCCTGGATGAGCTTCCTATTGGCCGAAATCAGGTCAGCGAGCATGCCGAGCGCGAACGACTGCCCCGCGAGCATCAGAAGCACCGCGGCGGCGATTACCGACTGGACGTGTCCCGCGCCCTCGCCAATGGTGACGAAGTAGAGGTAGCGAACGCCCAGAACCGCCGAAAGCGCCAGCAGGATGACCGCAATCACGTTGAAGAAAGCCAGGGGCTCGTACAGGCTGTATATGCGGAGAATGGTGTTTACCGAGCGACTGACGTACTCGGACATGCTGGTAAACAACCGCGATTCGCGCGTCTTGGGGTTCGTCTGGATCGGCACCTCGGTGACGGCAAGTCCCGTCCGTCCGGCCTGGATCAGCGTCTCGTGGGTGTAGGTGAAGTGTGAGACAACCGCCAGTTCGTACGCGGCATCGCGGGAGTAGGCGCGGAAACCGCTCGTCGCATCGGAGATATCCGTGTCGGAGACCTTTCGCACGACCCAGCTTCCCAGCCGCTGGAGGCGCTTCTTGATCCACGAGAACTCCTCGATCTCCTCAATCGGGCGGGTGCCGACGACCATGTCGGCCTCCGACCGAACGATTGGCTGGATCAGATCCGGGATGCAGCCTCCCTGGTACTGATTGTCGGCGTCGGTGTTAACGACGATGTCGGCACCAAGCCGCAGGGCCTCATCGATCCCGGCGCTCCAGGCGGCGGCCAGCCCGCGATTCTGTGCGAAGCTGATGACGTGCTCGGCCCCGGCTTCACGCGCCACTTCAACCGTACGATCTGTTGAACCATCGTCTATGATGAGGATCTCGACCTCATCTACGCCCTCGATCTCGCGAGGAATATCCTCTATTGTCTGAGTAACCGTCTGCTCCTCGTTCAGACACGGGATCTGGACTATCAGCTTCATGAATCCGGGCCTCTGTGAACGTCCAGTAGTGGTAATATACGCGCAGCTGCAGCCGGGCCACCCCCCAAGCCCGCGTCGATTTTACCCTTATCAAGTGTACTTGTAAAGGTCCCCGAGCACGACAGACGAATTGTCCGTTAGACGAGCGAACGTACCCCGCGGGATCGGTTCGGATGCGATCACAGGAGGATGCGCTCATGTCATACGAAACACCCCCACCGCTTGCCGAGCAGATGGACGAGGGGCCGGTCATCGGCCCGATCAACCTTATGCCCAGCGCGCTCATGGCCGAGTTCCTCGCCGCCGCGGGGTTCGATTTTCTCTGGGTGGACATGGAACACGGCCCGCACACGATTGAGGATCTCGCCGCCGCGGTGCCCATCTGTATCGGCCGCGGTGTAACGCCGATCGTACGCGTGCCCGGCGTGCTGGACTGGTCCTGCAAGTGGGTGCTCGATCAGGGCGTGCGCGGCGTGGTCTTCCCCTTTGTCAACTCCGTCAAGCAGGCACGCGAGGCCATCAGTGCATGCACATATCCGCCCGAGGGACATCGGGGCTACTTCCCGACGATCGCGGCCAATCGCTGGAACGTGGATGAAGAGGCCTACCCCGATCGCGCGGATGAGGAAATGGCGGTCATCCTGCAGATCGAAACCGGTGCTGCCGTCGAGCAGATCGAAAAGATCGCGGCGGTGGATGGCTGGGACGTGCTCTTCGTGGGGCCGATGGACCTCTCGAGCAGTTACGGAAAGCTCGGCCAGGCGGATGACCCGGAGGTTGCTGATGCAATCGACCGGGTTCGCGCAGCAGCCGTGGATGCAGGGGGCCACGCGGGCATCCTGGCCGTTACACCCGAGCAGGTGCGGCGCAGGGTGGACGAGGGCTTCGACTTCATCGCCCTGCAGCCGGACGTGGGGATCGTCCAGGACGCCATCGGCGGATACGTGGAGGCGGTGCGGGGTGCGATGGGGCAGTAGGATCACCGGAGGAACTCCGTCACTTCTTCCATCGTCGGAATCCCCGCTCTCCCCCCCACTTCGCGACACTTGAGCGCCGCGACGGCGCTCGCGAAGCGGAGGTTCTCACGGAGGTCATACTCCAGCGCCACACCATAGGCGAACGCTCCGTGGAAGACGTCGCCGGCGCCGGTTGTGTCCGCGATCGGCTCGACGGGGATTGCAGGCTGGTGGATGCGTTCGCCATCAGCGGTGAAGGCGACAGCGCCCTCGGCGCCCAGCGTGATGACGGCGACATCCGGCCCGCGGCGAAGCATCTCGGCCCCGGCGCCATCGACCGATTCGGTCTCCGTGAGCGCCAGTGCGTAATCGATGGGAATGATCGGGTAGTCGGAGGCCGCCAGCAGGTCCGGGTTGTACGGTTTGGGTCGCTCGAGATCGAGCACGACGGGTACCCGGGCGTGCTGCGCCCAGCGGGCGGCAGCGACGGACGTCCACTCGTGGTGGCTGTCGGTCAGCAGGCAGCGACAGTCCAGAAGCGCCTCGCGGTCGATCTCATCTTCGCTGAACTTCCCCTTGGTGCCGTGATCGTAGTAGATAGTGCGCTTGCCGGTAGCCTCGTCGATGGCGCAGAAGGCGAAGTGCGAGCGCGTGCCGGGCACCTCCATCAGCCAGGCGGTGTCCACACCGTCGTCCTCGAACGTCTCGCGGATGCGCCGGCCGAAGTGGTCGTCACCGACCCGGGCGAAGATCGCGACGCTGCCGCCGAGCCGTCCGACGGTGGCGGCGGCAGTGCCGGCCCGCCCTCCGCCCTGGGTGGAAAAGGACGTGATCGGGGCCTTCTCGTCGATGCCCGGTAGCCGCTCGACGACGCCGAGGTAGTCCCAGCAGGCACCACCGAGGACGCAGACGTCGCGCCGGGGAGTGGGGAAAGGGGAGCGGGAAGAGGGGACGACCCGACTGTCGTCCGGTCCCGCTTCGGCCGATCCCATATCTTTCTTCCCATTCTCGCTCATGATTTCTTCCGTTCGAGCGCCGCTGCCAGGCCCCAAAGCATCTTCCTCATTCTGTCGACCAACTCCAACAGTTCGGTCGCTGGCTCTGGTGGAAGCAGTTCCAGATCTGTGGCGAGCAGTATCTGCGTTTCAAGCTCAGCAGCAGAGCCTCGCGCGATTTTGACAAAATGCAAATACTCTGAGCGGGACCCACGGTCATAGCCTTCTGCAATGTTGGAGGGCACTGAAACCGCTGCTCTGGTCATCTGAGAACACAGGCCATAGCGTTCATCATCAGACATACAGGCCGATGCCCGATACACCTCCCGCGCAACACGCATTGATACCTGCCACACATTGAGGTCCTTGTAGTCTTGAATGGGATCGGACAGTCTATCGGTCAATGCTTCTCCCCCCTGGCGTTGACGATTCATTCGAGGAAGTCTCTACGCTCCTGTCGTTCAGCGTCCGTCGGTCCCTCTGCCCTCTCCCCGCTCCCCCATCCCCTTCTTCACAGAGAAGGTTTCCCCTTTCGCGCGCCGAACTTCCTATATAGAATACTCGCCTGGAGGTATCCATGAAAGAAGCCATACTTGCCGCGCTGAGCGGTCTGCATCCGCTGGTGAAAGTTGCGATCGTCTCAGCGCTTCCGATCTTTGAGGTCCGCGGGGGGATACCGGTCGGCATGGCTCAGGGCCTGTCTCTGCCGGAGCTTCTGCCCGTGGCCATCGTGGCCAACGTCGTGATAGTTCTGCCCGTTCTGCTGTGGTTCAATCCCGTCGCCGACTGGATGATCCACCGCGGCGTCCTGACCGGAATCGTACAGCGCTTGCTGGCACGGGCCCGGTCGAAGAAGCCGCTTGTGGACAAGCATGGCATCTGGGCGCTGACGCTTCTGGTCGCGATCCCGCTGCCGGTGACCGGGGCGTGGACCGGTGCGATGGTCGCCTCGGTGTTCGAGATGGATCTGAAGCGCGCGGTTCTGTGCATTACTCTGGGCGTAATAATCGCCAGCGCGGTCGTTTCCATCCTGTCTGCAGCCGGTTTCTACGGGTATCACGCCGCGACGTCGTAGCACGCGGTCGCGTGCCCATCTCTTCAGCGGCATCACGGTCATTGTCGCAACACGCGGCAGAGTTGTCCGTTGCCAGAGTCGTATGGTATACTGACCCGACAAGAGGCAATCGGGGAGTGATAGGCAGTGTCAGCCGAGCAGCAGCAATCCTCGGACGGTGGGGCAAAGACATTCGATATCGTTGGCGGCGTGATCGGCCTGCTCGTCTTCCTGGCGGGCATCGGGATGATAGTGTTGGTTTTCACCTGGGTCCACGGTGTTTTTGACGACGTGGACGGTCAGATCCAGCAGGTTCGTGCGGCGAAAGCTCAGGCCGCGGCTGCCGATGCCGAGACGGCAGCGATGGCCGAAACGGACAGCGACGCGGAAACCGGAGAGGCGGCAGTCGAGGAGCAGGGGCAGGTTGTCGTTGCAAAGCCGAACACGGGGCCGACATTCGCCGATGTCGGTATCACCATCGGCCTGAAGATGCTCGGGCTGCTGGTGCTTGGCTGGCTGGGGGCGCTGGTGGCGTCCAAAGGCGCTCAACTGGCAGGCGCACACCGCGGCAAACGCGCGTAACACCAGGGGCAGGCTCTCAGGGGTGAGGTGGATAGTGTGACGGGGCAGGATGACACAGCGCGCCTGGAAGCGAAGATTCACGGGCGTGTTCAAGGTGTAGGTTTCCGCTATTTCACGCAGCGCCAGGGGCAGAAGCTCGGGCTGAGCGGATGGGTACGGAATCTGCGCTCGGGTGAAGTCGAACTGGCTGCCGAAGGCACCAGGGACGATCTGCAGACGTTTCTCGATGCAATGCGCGAAGGACCGCCTATGGCCTGGGTCGAGAAAGTAGAACATTCATGGAGGGAGCCCAGGGGAGAGCGAGGTTCCTTCGAAGTCAAGTTCACTGTGTGACCGGGCCGTACGGGGCGAGGGGGACGACCGATGGCTGACGACGTGTCCGTGCTGGTCGTGGACGATGAACCTTACATTCGGGAGGTCTGTGGCCGGGCGCTGAAGCGGGCCGGATACACGGTCGCGCTCGCGAAGGACGGCGCCGACGCTCACCGGGAGCTGGCGGAAACCGACTTCGCGGCGGCAATCCTGGATATCAATCTGCCCGACACCGACGGCCTTCAGCTTCTGCAGGAGGTCAAGGAGCAGAACCCGGATGCCGTTGTGGTGCTTGTGACCGGCTTCGCGTCACTCGAGACGGCCATGGAAGCGGTCCACCTGGGCGCGTATGAATACGTGCGCAAGCCGTTCGGGACGGTTGACCTGGTGCACATTGTGGAGCGAGGCCTCGAAAGCCAGCGCCTGAAGGGGCGCAATGATGAGCTTCTGAGCGAGCTTCAGGCCACGAATGAGAACCTGGTCGCTCAGCAGGAGCACATGCGCGAGCAGATGCGCATTGCCAGCGAGGATCTCACCGCATTCGTCGAACTGGGGCGACGCCTCAGTGAGACTTCGGACCTTTCGGAGACGCTGCAGTCGATCCTCAAGGCAGGCCTGCAACTCACGCGGGCGAGGGCCGCTGCGGCGTATCGAATCGATCGGGATGCGGATGTGTTGCGCGGTGTGAGCACGGTCGGACTGGCGACCCGCGACGTCGTCGGCGTGGAACTGCCGCTGAATTCCGGACTTCTGGGCAGCGCCGCGAGCGCAAACGCTCCGCAGATTGAGAACGATATGCTGGCCGCGCCGATCGCCGATGACGAACATCTCGGCTTTCTGGGGATACAGTCGGTGCTCGCCAATCCGCTCACGTGGGACGGAACGGTCTACGGCGTCATGGCGCTGTTCGACCAGACCGAGGGGGGCTTTTCGGAGGAGAGCCTGGATCTGGTGCAGGTGCTGGCTGCGCAGGCGGCGCGGGTGGTTGGGACGATGCCCGAGGAGCCCGAGCAACAGCCGGCGTCCACGGATGAGGATGATTTCGTGGATCTGGCGGATCTGGTCTGATCGTTGCTGTCGGAGGCCGAACCGGAGGCGCGGATGACGCACGAGAACATCTGCTCGGAGAGATGGTGGCGGGAGTTCTTCGAGAGCCCGGATTCGATCCCACTGTCTTTCTTCCCCGATGACTCGGAGACGGCCGAACAGGTCGATGGGATTATCTCCCTGCTGGATCTACAGCCGGGGGAGGTCGTGGCGGATGTATGCTGTGGCATGGGACGCCACGCCATTCCGCTTGCCCGACGCGGCATGGATGTCTTCGCGCTGGACGCCGCTGACATGATGCTGCAGATTGCAGACGAGCTTTCCGAGGGCGATGAGACGCTCCATCTGGTGCGCGGGGATGCCGCGAGGCTTCCATTTCGCGATGAGGCTTTCGGCGCGATGCTGAACCTGTTCAACAGCTTCGGCTACTTCCTGGATGAGCAGCAGGACATGGCGGTGCTGGAGGAGACGGTGCGCTGCCTTCAGCCCGGAGGCCGATTTCTGCTCGAGACGCGAAACCGCAAATATCAGATTCTCTACGCCCCCTACTATCAGGAGGTCCAGCGCGCGGACGGGAGCGAAGCGGTAATCCGCTGCCGTTACGACAAGGACCGGCAGCGCCTCACGAGCATCTGGTCGGATCCGGACGACCCGGACACCGTGCTGCATGAGGCGTCAATTCGACTGTATGGGCTTGACGAACTGCTTGAACTTTTCGACCGCGTCGGTCTTGAGGTCGATGCGGTTCACGGGGGATATGACGGGCGCGATTTCGAAGGCTGGGAACGCATGCTGATCCTGGTGGCGCACAAACCTTGAGTGATTCGATGGCAGGGCACTTCGGCGATCGCCTGATGGCGGCAATACAGGAGAAGGACAGTCGCGTCTGCGTGGGTATCGATCCGGTGCCCGAGCGGCTGCCGGACATCCTGCTGCCACCAGACGGGCAGTGGACCGAGCAGTCCATCTCGGAGGCATTCGACGAGTTCTGCTCTCGTATCATCCGCGCGGTGGCCGACCACGCGCCCATAGTGAAATTCAACTCCGCTTTTTTCGAGGCGCTCAGCCCACTCGGAGTGGGGCTGCTCGACAGCCTGGTGGCCACGGCGTCGGATCTGGATCTACTCACGATTATCGACGCGAAACGCAGCGACATCGGCTCGACTGCCGCGGCCTACGCGCGGGCTGTCTTCGGTCGATATCCGGCCGATCAGGGCGCGCTGCCTGATGCGGTGACCGTCAATCCGTGGCTGGGCAGCGACGGTGTGCTGCCGTTTCTGGGCGAGGCCGATGATGCCGGTGGCGGGATCTTCGTGCTGGTGAAGACCTCCAACCCGTCTTCGGCGGAGCTGCAGGACCTGGATGCCGGCGGCTGGCCGGTTTACCGGCATGTGGCCGAACTGGTGAAGGACTGGGGCAGTGATCGCGTCGGCGAGTCCGGCTGGTCCTCGGTCGGGGCGGTTGCCGGGGCGACATTCCCCGGGGAGCTTGTGGATCTGCGGCACGCGATGCCGAAGACCCCCTTCCTCGTCCCCGGATACGGAGCACAGGGTGGTGGCGCGGAGGATGTGATGGGCGCCTTCGATAAGGACGGTCTGGGCGCGATCGTCAACTCCTCGCGCGGGATAATCTACGCCATCGACCGGGATCCCTACGCGGACCGATTCGGGCCCGACGAGTGGGATCTGGCCGCCGCGGCCGCCGCCGAAGACATGCAAAAGAAGATCAATGAGGCAATCGAGGGGCGGTAGGCTTTTCGGACGAATGCCTCACTGACCCCTCCGGGGTTGGGCCCCTCTCCCTGGCGATAAACGACATCCCTGGTGGGAGAGGGGAAGACATAACCCTTAGCGGCAATACGGAATAGTCTGTACAATATCGAGCGTGACGCGTTCCCCCTCCCGCAGGACCTGTCGTTCAGGTCGCAGGGAGGGGTGTCCGCGCGACGTGTGCGTGGGCGGGGGAGGGTGCTGTTCGCCGTTGACCGCCGGCCGAGGAGGCCACCACGTGTCTTTGACCGGTCGCAATCTGATCACGATGTCCGACCTGTCGGAAGCGGAGATCCAGACGCTGATGGACACCGCCGAGGCAATGGCTGAGGCCATCGGTCTGGAGGATCCATCCACGCGGCAGCCCGCGGAGCGTCTCGACCGCATCCTCGCGACATGCTTCTTCGAGCCCAGCACGCGCACGCGGCTTTCCTTCGAGAGCGCCATGCTGCGCCTGGGCGGGAGCGTGCTTGGATTCGCCGACCCGAAAGCTGCCTCTATCGCAAAGGGTGAGTCGGTGGCCGACACCGCGGGCACGATCAGCGGGTACGCGGATATCATCGCGATCCGTCATCCGAAGATGGGGGCGGCGAAGGTCGCCGGCGAGGCGGCTTCCGTGCCGGTCATAAACGCCGGCGACGGGCCACACGCGCACCCGACACAGACCCTCACCGACCTGTTTTGCATCAAGCAGAGAATGGGAGGGCTGGACGGTCTGACCGTTGGGTTGATGGGAGATCTGAAGTACGGTCGCACCGTTCACTCGCTCGGCCCGGTCATGACACGGATGGGCTCGGAGGTCATCTGCATCGCGCCGGATCGGCTGGCGATGCCCGAGCGCTATCTCGATGAGATGCAGCACCTCTCGGGGGAGCGCCCGCGGGTGGTGACCGGCATCGACGAGGCGCTTGACGAACTCGACATTCTCTACGCCACGCGCGTGCAGGTGGAGCGTTTCCCCGAGGCCGAGCAGGAGACGGCGCGCGAGATCGCCGCGGACTTCGTGGTGGACGCGGCGCTGATGGAGCGCGCACCCGAGGACATGATTGTGATGCATCCGCTCCCCCGGGTCGATGAGATTGATCCCGAGATCGACGACGATCCGCGGGCAGCGTATTTCGACCAGGCCCACGGCGGGGTGCCTGTGCGCATGGCGCTGATCAGCCACCTGCTGGGCCTGATCGAGGATGAGGCGAAGGGCAAACGAGTGGGGTTCCGCAGTCAATCAACGACGGCGAACGCTTCGCAGCCCGAGGACAGTGACCGCCCGGGGCGCGCCAGGCCTGAGGCCGAGCCGGGACAGGGCACGGCTGAACAGGAGAGCGTCTCGGCCTCGGCAGATGTGGCGTGTCGCAATAAGGACTGCATCAGCCTCGACGAGCGGTTCCTCGCGGGCTTCTTCAAGCGCCGCCCGAACGGCGGCCTGGAGTGCGGCTACTGCGAGGAGCCCGTCGAAGACGCACAGCGAGAGTAACCGTTGGCCGGCCCCTTCTGGTCAACCTTTGCAGACGCATACAACAGGAGGTCTGTACAATGCCGAACCAGCACCCTGACTATCAGCCGAAAGTTGACATCCCGCAGGTGAACAAGGTTGCGCTGGCGTTCTCAGGCGGCCTCGACTCGACACTCGCAATCAAGCTGCTGCAGGAGTACTACGGCGCCGACGAGGTTCTCGCGGTCACCGTCAATGTCGGCCTGACCGACGAGGAGATCGAGGGCTGCAAGTCCAAGGCCGAGCAGCTTGGTGTGCCGTGGGAAATGATGGAAGCCACCGACGAGTTCGCGAACAAGTGGGTCGCCCGGGCGATCCGCGCGAACTCCGACTACGAGGGCTACCCGGTCGCCACGTCGATGACCCGGCAGCTTATCGCCCGCAAGGTGGCCGAATACGCCGTCGAGCAGGGCTGTGATGCCATCTGTGAGGGCTCGACCGGCAAGGGCAATGACCAGTACCGGATGGCGAACGTGTTCGGTATCTTCGCCCCGGATCTGGAGGTCATCGTCCCGGTTCGCGAGTTCGACTTCACGCGCCAGGATGAGAAAGACCTCTGCGATTACTACGGCCTTCCTTACAGGGCCGGTATCGGCGATGACCTGACGATGTGGTGCCGCTCGAT
This sequence comes from uncultured Armatimonadia bacterium, assembly GCA_964484945.1. Classification (GTDB taxonomy): domain Bacteria; phylum Armatimonadota; class Zipacnadia; order Zipacnadales; family UBA5352; genus UBA5352. The sequence goes on from CAZAHB010000011.1 coordinate 48,691, forward strand.
CGGCTCGGGCGAGGTCGATAACCTTAAGATGCGGATCCCGCAGGACGACTTCGTCTGGTACAACCTGCCGGCGAACGCTCCTGACGAGGGCGTCGAGGTCGAGATCGAGTTCGAGGAGGGCCTGCCGGTTCGCTGCGACGACGTCACGGGCCTGGCGGACATCATCCACTACCTCAACGATCTCGCCGGCGAGCACGCAATCGGCAAGATCGACATGTTCGAGGACGGGCTCATCGCGCTGAAGTCGCGCGAGGTCTACGAAGCCCCGGCGGCCACGGTGATCCTCAAGCTGCACCGCGACCTCGAGCAGCTCTGCCTGACCAAGGAGCAGGTCCAGAACAAGCCCAACATCGAGCGCCTGTGGGCCTACCAGGTCTACCACGGCGGCTGGTTCCACCCCTTCACCGATGACTGCGCGGCGTTCCTCGAGAACTCGCAGTCCGTGGTCAACGGCACGTACGTCGTTGAGCTTTACAAGGGCAACATCGACATCCTCAGCCGCGAGACCGACAGCGGCCTGTTCGCCCCCGAACTGCGCTCGCTGGCAACCTCCGGCTTCCAGCAGCCCGATTCGGGCCCTGCGACGAAGATCCACGCGATGCAGTACAAGATCGCGAGCAAGCGCGGCATCCCGTTCCTCGAGAATGAGTGAGACGGGAACCGGGAATCGCGGACCGGGAAACGAGAACGACACAACGGGCGGCCCGGGCATCGCGGGCGGCGTTGGCGTTTCTCTTTTTAGAAACCGGGGCCCCCCCCCCGCCCTGGCCTTTCC
>CAZAHB010000012.1:0-47421 GCA_964484945.1 uncultured Armatimonadia bacterium
GAACCCCCGCGAAGGGCGGTCACGCCCCTTGGCCAGCAGTAGCGGAGCACCTCAATCGCAAGCAGACCCACTGTATCAGGCACTGAGAGGTCAATCCGACTGCCACTGCGAAGACAATGCCCGCGACTGCCCATTGACGCGCCGGAGCAGGCTCCTCGGCTGCTGTCGGCATCCGCCCGTGATAGCCGCGAGAGACCATCGCCAGCGCGATGCGATCAGCGCGCTCGACAGTTCGCGCCATGAGCGTGGCGAGCATCGCGGCCGACACGCGCAGCTTTCTGAGCACACCGCGTATCTGCCCGCGGCTGCGCATCGCGGTGAGCATCCGGCCGGCCTCATCGGCCAGCACTTCGATGTATGTGATCGCGAAGCCAAGCAGCGAGGTCAGGGTACGCGGGACGTGCAACCCCTGCGCCGCTCGGAGCAGATCGGCGGAGGTCGTCGCACCGACAAGGATCAGGGCGGTCAGAAGCGAAAGAATACATTTGCCGCCGACGGAGAGCCAGACCGAGACTGCCTGTCGTGACAACTCTCTCCCCCCCAGTTGCCACGCATCGGCTGCCTCCGCCGGCGGCAGAAGCAGAACCCCGATCGTCCCCAGGACAAGGAACGGTGCGAGGATCGCCATACGTTTCACAAGCCACCCCGCGGGCAGCCGGGATGCGGCCGCAACTGCCGCCAGGATGGCTGCATACGACAGCAGTATCTCACTTCGCCCCACGGGAACCAGCAGGACGGCCCCGATCAGAATCGTCGCGCACACCAGCTTGACCCGAGCATCAAGCCGATGCACCGGTGAGTCGATATCCGTCCAGGCATCGATCAGATCGTGTGAAAGCATTCTCAGTCCACAGGCTGGGAATTCTTTCGGCGCTCGACCAGTGCAACAACCGCGGGCACCGCCACGATCTGAAGCATCAGCCCTGGAAGCGCGGTCATCGTGCCGGCTATCACGCAGGTCAGTGGCTGGCGCATCAAATCCGGCAGTGCGTCCTGCAACCCCGGCGGCAGGGCCGCCACCAGCAGCGCAGCCATCAGTCCCAGCACCGCCCTGCCGCTCAGCAGCGCGAGGATGACCGTCGGCAGCGCGTGCAGTCCCAACTTCCGGTGCAGCACGCTCGCGAGTGTCGCCATCACGACCAACTCGGCGGCCATCACCGGCAGGTACGGCAGAATCGGCGGCATGCCCGTCAGCGCCGATGACAGTGCGGGCGTCAGCAGCCCGACCGCGGCAGCGATGGGAGCCGATACCAGCATCGCGCAGGCCAGCACCGGGAGATACATCGGCAGTAGTGTCGATCCGAGCTTGCCTCCCCCCAGGGCGTGGAAGACCATGGGGATCACCACGCCCAGCGCGATGAACAGCCCGCCCAGGCTCAACTGGCGCGCCTGTGCGACCTCCTCTGTGACCGTCGGTTGTGTCTTTTCGACAGTGGACACGTCCATCAGATCAGATAGCCTCCGGCAACTCATCCCTCGTACGAGGTATCCCAATACGTGCGCCAGACGTCCTCCGCAACCGGCTGTGCATCCGCGGGGACCACCGTACCGTCTTCTTCCCGCTCCGTGTTCGAGTGATACTGCTCGGGCTTGAGCCACTTGCAGTGAGCGTCCCCGAAGAGCACGTTGGAGCCGTCATTGTGGATGCGGCAGACTGCCCACGAATGCAGCGAGCCGCCGCGGTGAACGCCCTTATCTCCGTTGGGCGGCCCGGAGACACACCGGTCCCACTCGACCGACAGTATCTTCTTGCCTGGGCTGGCAATCTGCGCGCGCGAGCGCAACTGGAAGCCCGGCACTGCGCTGCCAGTGCTTGTCTCGCTGTCGAACAGGCCGCCGTTGTACCCGTGCCCGTAATACCACAGAAGCTGGGGCCTGCTGGGGCACTTGAAAAGCTCTCGGTTCTTCATGTACGGGTCCAGCTTCGTCTTCCATTGATAGGTCGGTGGGTAGATCTCATCGTAATCCGACGTGTACATCTCGAACGCCAGGCCCTGCTGCTTCATGTTGCTGAGGCACTGGATGGACCGCGCCTTCTCCCGCGCCCTGGCGAAAACCGGGAACAGGATCGCTGCCAGGATCGCAATGATTGCGATCACTACGAGCAGCTCGATAAGCGTAAAGCCACCGGTCCGTGACATGAAGAACCTCCATGTGTGCTACGATTTGGAAAAACGTGCTACCACCAGGCAAAATGAACGGTCGCGAGGGACACATCGCCCCGCGCGATGCAATCAGCAGCCTGTCACGACTGCGCGGCCGTGCAACTCAGTTCCCCGTGCTTGACCCCGCGCAGGCTGATCATCGTGTCTGCCAGTCTGCGGATCTCAGCGCCGTCGCCACGGACCACGATGACCTCGATGCAATTGTGGTGGTCGAGGTGCACGTGCGTGTTGCAGACCACGGTGGCCTGCGCATCGTGCTGGACCTCGGTCAGCTTCTGCTCCACTCCTGACACATGGTGGTCGTAGATGAGCGTGATGGTCCCCACGACTTCCTCGTCGGGCATCTCCCATCTGCGCCGCACCAGGTAATCACGGGCGATATCGCGCAGAGCCTCGGACCGGTTCGCGTAGCCGGCTTCCCCGATGGCGCGGTCGAAATCCTGCAGCAACTCCCGGGGCATCGAGACACCGAAGCGTTCCAGCGGCATCAGAGCACCTCCGTAGCACGGTTTGCGAAAAGGTAGCATAAGCAAATGGGGCTGTCAAGTCGCGGGGGGTTGCGAAATGTTTGGAGGTCACAAATGGCACCGCTCTCGTTTCGCAGGGCGATGCCGCACGCGTTGTGGATTACCCATACTCGCGCACTGTCGTTCCCGTACACTTGCCACTGCCGCTGCCGTCCTTGCCACTGCCGTTGCCCCGCCGGTTACTGCGCTATTTCGGGCCTTCGAGTATCGCGCCGTCATCGCGCAGCACCTGCTGGAGCAGGCCGACGGGGAGGTCGCGAACATTCGACATCTCACGCGCCGCGCACAGGGCCGCCGCGGTCCCGGCCGCCTGGCCGGTCGCCAGGCATGTGCCCATAACCCGAGCCGATCCGTTCGCCTCGCGCGTCGAGGAGAGGCAGCGGCCGGCCACGAGGACGTTCTCGAATTCGCGGGGGATGAGGCACCCCCACGGAATGTCATACGAGCCGCCTCCCTGCACGGGGATGCGTTTCTGACAGGTCCCGGCCCCGTGGATGTCCACGTGATGGCCACCCCTCGCGATAACTTCTCCGGATCTGCCTGCCTCGATCACCTCGTCCGCCCTTAGCACATGGTCACCGATGATTCGCCTGGTCTCGCGCACTCCGATACGCGGCGCAAGGCGGGTGAGAGTAGCATCCGCGAAGCCCGGCACGCGTCGCCGCGCGAACTCAACGCAGGTCTCCACCTGTTCGACAAGCATCGGCAGCGCGCTGCTCAGTTGGCGCGGGTCGGTGGCATCGACTCCGGGGAGGCGCGTGGAGTTGAGCGTGACTTCGCCGCGACTCAGCGATGTCGGGGACATGAAGATAGCTGTGCACGGGTACATCTCCCCCGCCTCGATGGCCGCGCCCAGCACGTCCCCATCCGCACTCAGTGCCACATACGGCAATCCGACCTCGTAGAGATCGCGCGCACAACCCTCGGCGGACCTGTCGATGGCCGGATTATCCGCGAGGATCGCCTCCTCGGGATTGTCGCGGATGAACGCAAGCAAAGCGCTGGCGTCGATTGGCCCCATCTGGAAGACCAGGCTCACCGGCTGAAGTTGCCCGTCCGGTCCGCCCTTCACGCACTCTGCTCCGGCGAGGGAGGCGACGGCTGCATCGCCGGTGCAGTCGATCACGAACGGGAGGGCATCGATTGGCTCATCGCAGGCATTGCCGGACACACTGAGACCGGTGACGTTCCCCCCGTGGGTCCGGGCGGCGCACACGCTGGCTCCGAGCAGAAGCTCAACGTCGTGCCGCTGCAGCAGGTCCACCACGGCAAGCCGCATGACATCGGGATCGACACACACGCCCCAGAGGGTTCGTCCGTCGAAGATGCGTCCCTCATACCCGCCGAGGTCTCTGCACCGCTGGAGGACTTCGTCGAGGACCCCGCCGACGATCCACTCGCCCAGAGAGTTGCAGCAACCAAGGATCGGCAGACCGCTGACGAGATCGCCGCCGAGGAAGTGGTCGCGCTCGACGAGAAGCGTGCGGGCGCCCGTTTGTGCCGAGGCGACGGCGGCGGCAACACCCGCGACCCCTCCGCCGATGACGGCGACATCGTGTTCGGTGGTCATTCAACTCTCCGCGCTGTAGCTCTCAACCGCAATGCAATCCGGGCGGTCGTCCGGACGTGCTATGCTCGTCCGTCAGACCATGCTGCGCCCGTCGTAGTGTCCGGGCACCTCTTCTTCCATCAGGCTCAGCACGGTGGGCGCTCCGTCCATGACTTCCGGCGTCCCCTCCGCAAACTCGCGCCCGCGGACGAGCCAGAACGCGTCGTCGAAGGTGTGCATGCCCGTGATCGGGCTTGAGCCGAAGATCTCATCGCTGTCGAGGCTGCTCTTGAGATCATATCCATCGCGCGGGATCGCCAGCAGGTCCGGGGCGGCGCCCAGGGCATCGCCGTGCCACAGATCCTCGCGCCTGGCCACCCGCTCCATAATCTGCTCACCATCCGGCGCGGTCAGCTCCATCAACCCCTGCGCCACTTCATCGCGGAGGGCCTCGTAGGGCTTGCCGGGCTCGACACTGCCCTGCGGCTCCCGGCCCTTCAGGTTGATGTAGATCCGCCCGGGGGTCATCGAGAACACGCGCGTGTTCTCGCTGATGTCGCTGATCTTCGCGTCCTCGGCCATGGGCGCGTGGAGGTAGCGGTGCTCGCGAAGCCAGGCATCGATATTGATCTCGTGGAGGGTGCGTGTGAACCCATGGTCGCTGAGGATCAGCACCTCGGTGTCATCACCCGCGACCTCGACGATCTCTCCCACCGCTGCATCAACCCGCCGGTAGTAGTCAACGAATCGTGGCGCGAAGTCCGCATCGTCGTCGGCCCATTTCTCCCACACAAAGTGGTTGATGCGGTCGGTGCCCATGATATGGACCATCGCATATGCCCACTGCTCGTTCTTGAGCAGATCCTTCGCGCCCGCCACGCGTCCGCTGAGCGTGGCCTCGAGGTCCTCGAACAGCAGATCCAGCGACTCGCGCGCCTTCCACGGGTCGATGTCGATTCGGTATCCGTGCTGTCTGAGGCGCTGCTGCAGTTCGGGAGGATGGGTGGCCCCGTCAAGCGAGGGTGCCAGAAAGCCGCTGACAAGCAATCCGTTAACCTCCGGAGGCGGGGCGGTCACCGGCACGTTCATGATGATCACACGGCGGTCGCGCTCACCCAGCGTCTCCCACACCTGCGGGGAGCGCACGTGATCGCTGCCGGTGATGTACTGCTGATAGCTCGCCGCTCTGCGGTCGACGAAGCCATAGACGCCATGTGCGCCGGGGTTCATCCCGGTCACAAATGACGTCCAGGCCGCACACGATACCGTTGGATAAGTGGACTCTGCACGCCGGAGGTCACCAGAATCGGCGATGGCGGCGAGGTTCGGGACCTCGCCACCATCGATAAGCTCCGTCAGCAATGAATGCGGTACTCCGACAAGTCCGATCACAAGCGCCTGACGATCGGGTGTCCGACGGAACCAGTTCAGCATGTTTACTCAGCGGCCTCCTGTGCCGATGCGGTCAGATAGCCCAGTTCGAAAAGCTTCTCCATGACGGCGTCTGCACACTCTTCGACCGTGCTGTCGGCGGTTGTTACGTGGACCTCGGGATTCAGCGGTGGTTCATATGGCTGATGCATCCCGGCGATGTCGTTGACTTCGCCCTTCTCCGCGCGGGCGTAGAGTCCCTTCGGATCGCGCTCCTGGCAGACTTCCAGGGGCGTGTCCACGTAGACCTCGACGAACTTCTCGCACCACTCGCGCGCCCGGTCGCGATAGCGTCGCAGCGACGACACCGCGGCGATCATCACGTTCGCCTGGTAGCCCGCCAGCTTGTTGGCGAACCACGCGAGCCGCTTGGTGTTCTCATCCCGCGCCTCTTCGGTGTAGCCAAGGTTCGGGCTCAGGTTGGCCCGCACCTCGTCCGCGTCGAGATTCTCGACCGGCAGCTCCATCGCCTCAAGGCGATTTTGAATCTCCGTTGCAAGCGTCGATTTCCCCGACGCGGGTATTCCGGTGAACCAGATGACGACTCCGTGCTCCATGGCGCTCTCCTCTTGATGCGTCAGAATCTCTTACGGGCGGCTGGGCTATCGGACGAAGGGCTCCTCGAACTGCTGAATTACTTCGAAGACCTCGGTGCGCATGATCTCCGGGCGAGGCGGTGTCCCCTCGCGGATCATCGCGCGGATCTCCGTCCCCGAGAACGACAGACAGACCTCGCCTTCGTGGGGGCAGGTCCGGTCACTGGCGACCTGACCGCAGGTGCAGCAATACCAGAAATCGCCGCGGATGGTGATCGGCTCGATCTCCAGTTCATCGGCCATCGATTCGAACTTTTCGATGGCCTCCTCCTGGCCGTAGTAGTCGCCGACGCCGGCGTGATCCCGCCCGATGATGATGTGGGTGCAGCCGTAGTTCTTACGCATGATCCCGTGCATAATCGCTTCCCTGGGACCGGCATAGCGCATTTCAGTGGGGAGGATGTTCAGGAACACGCGGTTCGGGTTGAAGTAGCTTCCAATCAGCGCCTCGTAAGCGGCGAGAATGACTTCGTCTCGGTAGTCGCCGGACTTCTTCTTGCCGATGATCGGCTGAATCATCAGCCCGTCGCACAGCCCGAGCACGGTCTTCTGCAGGTCCTCGTGTCCCGCGTGCGGCACATTCCGCGTCTGGAAGGCACAGACCGTGCGCCAGCCCCGATCCTCGAAGACCTCTCGCGTCTCCGCGGGGAACAGGTTGACATTCCCGTAGGGGCCGCGGTCATTGTCCAGCAGTTGGAGTGGGCCGCCGACTACGTAGTCCCCCCGGGCGTGATACCCGGCGACGCCGGGATGGTCCATCTCCCCGGTGCCGAATACGGCCTCGGCGGCAGCGGACTTATCCCACTCGAAGACCTCCTCGACGGTCATCAGCGCGACCGGCGTCTCCGGATCGTTCTCGTCGTAGATGACGACATCCTCACCCTCGGGGGCGGTGTCGGGGTCATCGACGGTAAGGAAAATCGGAATGGTGTAGATCGTGCCATCCGGCAGGCGCTCGTCGGTGACGATGCCCTCGAACTGATCCCGGCCGACGAATCCGTCCAGCGGACTGAATACGCCGCGTGCCAGATTGCGCGCATCGCCGGCGATTTCCTCGGGCACCGCCAGCTTCGGCAGCTCCTGCGCCCTCTGCAATGCGTCGTCGAGGGCATCTGCGGTGAGAATCCTGTCAACCAGCTTTCCACCATGTGCTTCGATCATCGTGTGCTCCTTCCCGCCGGCGGCCCAGGGCCCGACGCAGCGAGGGTGTTATGAGAGTGTCGCATGCCGCAATTCTACACTACAATAAGAGTGTCGTCAAGCGCACGGGCAGAAAAGAGTGCGACCGCCTTTTGTGAATTGCTCAGACTGACGGCTCACGACGACCTCACCGACCCCCTGGGGGCTGGGCCCTCTCCCTGGCTCGGCAGAGGGTGCCTCCCAGGCGAAAGAGGATCGTTGACATCTACCTCCCGAATCCGGACAGACTCTATCCGGGGTGAGCACTTGACACATCTGTTCGAAAATACTATCATGCGAACTGTCGTTCGAGAAAGGAGACACCAATGGAACACCTGATGGAACACATCAACGGGATTGACATGGCGCTGTGTCTGGCGCTGTTACTGCTTTATGTGTGGCGAGAACCGTGCGATGAGAATGCAGAGCCACTGGACACGAAGCCGGCAGACTGATACCATGAGCAGGTACAGGATATCGGATCGTACTGTGCGCACTACCGCCTGATGTATCAACCGGCCACAGTAAGGAGAATCAGGCAGTGAAAAAGATCAGCCTTGTGCTTGCTCTCATCGTCGCGCTTGTGATCATCCTGCCCGGGTGCGATGGTGGGGATAGCAATCTGCCCTACACCGGCCCGATAGAAGACGGCACCGACCAGCCCATTGATGACGGTGTGCCGGATGTGCCCGATGATGGTGGAACTCAGCCACCCCCGCCGCCCACTAATGGCGGAGACGACGGGCTTCAGCCTCCGGCCCCGCCTATTTTGCCGTGAGCCTCAACACACTACCGGGGAATGCGCCCGACCTGCGGACGCATTCCCCGGTGGCTGCTTAATTCGACCGATCTGACACTACCCCTCACCGTCTTCGGCAGCGCGGTCCTCCTCGGGCGTGTCAGTCTGTCCCTCCCCAGCACCGTCCTCCGCCTCCGTGCCAGTCTCAGCATCAGCGGCTCTCTCTGCCTGAGCTGCGGCTTCCTCTGCGGCGGCCATGGCCTTCGCGGCCTCGGCACCGATCATCGGCTCACCGCCGCGTTGCAGCACCAGGCCCCGCGAGGCCCAGAGGTAATCGGCGGGCAGCGCCGTCGGGAGCGTCCGCGACGTCACGTGGTTACGAAGCAACTCCTCCGTCAACCCCAGGGGTAGCGCCTGGCTCTTCAGCCCGAGCGTATGGTAGATGTATTTGACGAACCGCATCTCCGCCAGCGACTTCAGTTCATCGCGCCCGGGTACCTGCCGCTCAATGTCCTCATCTGCACGCACCGTCTTCTCCGAGCTTGACTGCTCGACCCTGCGTTTGCCGACATGCTCAGCGAACTGTTCAAGGCCCTCGAACTGCGAGGCGGGCGCCACCTCCACCAGCAGCCCCACCTTTACATCATGCATGGGCTCATCCAGCGGATAGTCCGCTCGCCTGCCATACACCTTCAGGTGCAACGAATCCATGTTCCCCTCGGCGAACCACTCGATGCCCGCGGGCTTCACGGGCACTCGCGTCCCCTCCGTGGGCCCGGCATCCAGGATCTTCAAACCCAGGTAAGAATTGCCCCTCTTGACTGCAACCACGACCCGCTGGCTGACGGCCTCGGGTTCACCAATCCACTCATGGCTGCCGATCAGCACCCGCTTGATCTGCGCACGGGTCCCCAGTACGCAGGAGACGCCGACGCTCACCCGCGGGCCCATGCCCACCCCGTCAAAGTTGAAGCTGCAAAGCGCCAGCCCCCCGCTCTGAACGCTGCTGACTGACGCCGGCCCGCCGAATGGATACACGTAGCTTGTGGGACGGTCTGGCAGATCGCACGTTGCCAGAAGCGGCACGCACGACGCGGTCACGATCCCGCTCATCGTCCCGAGACTGAGACCGTCGCCCACCCACGTGCAGGTGCTTGTGGCTTCGATCGCTTCTGTGCCCGGTGCGGGGGTCCGAGTGCGCAGTTCGACCGGGGACTCTCGCTCGGTCGCATGCTCGAGCAGACCATCGGGCAACCGATACTCAGAAAGAGCGAAGTACATCACGAGGGGATCGGGGCTTCTCACGAGCGCAAGGGTCGAGGTGAGATCGCATGAGAGCAGATACTGTGCCACACCCGTCTGACCGAGGTACTCGGCGGGGTAGGCTCGTCCGATGGCACCTGCGACGATCCCCGTGGAGGGGGCGTAGCGCTGCAAAAGATCCGCGTAACACAGCTCCAGGGCCGTCCGAGCCTGTGCCCTGGCCTCGTCACTGTCCGCGTGTTGCCATACCCAGCGGAGGCCACCGATCCGCAGGGCATCGAACGTGGGACTGTGCACGGTTCCGAAGCCCTTTTCGCGCAGCCGTCTCAGGAGTGTATCAACGGCGCTCGCAGCCGCCTGCTTCTTTTCCGGCTCACCGACCGCCTGGGCGAGGCTGGCGACAGCGCCAGCCCACATTGCGGCACCAAACCCATCTTCGGGCTTGTCCGAATTCAGCAGACCGTCCAGTGCAAGTTGAGCCCGTGCGCGCACCATCTCAGCCCGCCCGGCCTCTGTCTCACCGACGAGATACGCCAGTGCGGGAGCGAGATAGATCGTGGCATCGACCGTGTGTGGCTCGGCCGGATCCGCATACCAGCGAAACAGGCCGCGAGTGGACGACTCCGCGCCGGTGTCCTGGTGCGCGAGGACGGCGTCGATGACCCGCCCGGCGAGGTCCGGGCGCAGGTCGCTCTCTACCAGAGCTGCAGCCCAATTGAGATTCGTCTCCGCGAGATTCCGACGCCCGGCGTTGTCGGCAAGCAGAGGACTGTCCGGGGGAGTGTCTGCATTCTCTCGCGCGCTCTCCCACCGCTCCAGCCCGGTACGGGCGGCCACAAGTGCGAGGTGCTCTCCGTTGACGGACGCGCATGCTGTCTGCAGCGCAAGCACGCCCAGGAGCACGGGCACGAGATATCGAGGCGCACGCATGGTCAATCAGGCTCCTTATCGCGGTGTTTGGTAAATAGACCCTTCCCGTGCCCTCGGAGTTTCACATGAGGGGCATGAAAAGGGCCGCCACATCGCAGGTGGCGGCCCAAAGGTCGGTAGCGCGCGGAGGCGCATCAGTTACGATGGTACGGTTCCGCCCACGACAGAGCCGCACATGGCGGCATATTGTTCGTCGCAAGCGGTCCGACGCTCAGCGCTTCGAGAACTGCTTGGAGCGGCGCGCCTTGCGCTTGCCGGCGTGCTTGCGCTCCTTCACACGCGGGTCACGTGTGAGCAGACCGGCGGGCCCCAGGACCAGGCGGTGATCCGGATTGGCATCGACCAGTGCGTTTGCGATCCCGTGACGGATCGCCCCTGCCTGACCGGACAGGCCGCCGCCCAGCACGATGCACTTCGCGTCGTACTGGCCGGACGTCTCCGTCTCCTGGAACGGCTCAGTCACAACGACAGCGAGTCGCTCGCGCTTGAGGTATTCCTTTGGCGTCTGCTCGTTAATCGTAATCTGACCGGACCCATTCGGGATCAGCCACACTTTGGCGACGGCTGACTTCCGCCGCCCCGTTCCGTACCCTGCGTAATTCGGCATGGTCGCCTCCTGAAAAACGTCTCGCGCGCTTCAAAACTTCACGTTACGACTTTTCCGGCGCCCGCAGTCGCGCATCGCCGCGCGCCGTACCAGTCTGCTCGGTTTCGCTACAGTTCCAGCGGCTCCGGCTGCTGAGCATCATGCGGGTGTTCCGAGCCGGCGTAGACCTTCAACTTCTTCAGCATCTTCGTCCCCAGGCGGCTGTGCGGGAGCATGCCCTTGACCGCCCGCTTGATGACGTCCTCCGGCTCAGTTTCGAGCAATTCCTCGTAGGTCTTTGACCGCAAATGCCCGACGTACCCGGTATGCCAGTAGCGCTTCTTGTCGCGGGCCTTGTTCCCGGTCAACTGAATCTGCTCGGCGTCCGTCACGATCACAAAATCCCCGCAGTCAACGTTCGGGGTGTAGTCCGGTCGGTGCTTGCCGCGCAGAATCGTCGCGATCTCACTGGCAAGCCGCCCCAGCACCTTCCCGCGAGCGCTCACGACGTACCAGTTGCGCTCCACGTCCGCCGGATTGACCGACACTGTCTTGTTATGCATCATGATTTCTCCTCAATAGATTACCTTGATCAGCGACAGACCCTGCGGTGGAGCGATCGTGCGGATTCGGTTCCGATCACGACTCTCCAGCAGCTCAGTGACCTCAGCGATCGAGATCAACTCGCGCCCCGCATCCGTAAGCGCCCCCACGATCCGCCGCACCATCATGTAGAGAAAGCCGTCGGCCTCGGCGGAGATCTCAATCAGGTCTCCCTGACGTTGAATATCCAGTCGCCGAAGCTCCCGAACAGTACTCTCTACCGAACTTCCCGATGAGCTGAATGCTTCGAAATCGTGCTCACCGACCAACCCCTCAGCCGCCTGTCGCATCAATCCCACGTCGAGGCCCCAGCACACATGCCACGCATAGCGGCCGATGAAAGGCGACGGGGCTTTGCGGTTGAGGATACGGTACCGGTACACCTTCCCCGTTGCGTCATATCGCGGGTGGAAGTCGCCGGATACATCCCGGGCTTCGATCACCACGATATCATCAGGCAGGAGGGCATTGGTTGCCGCCGCCACGCGTCTGGTCGGTATCGGGCTGTCCATCTCAAAGGTCACTGTCTGACCGACGGCGTGAACTCCTGCGTCCGTGCGTCCTGCCGCCGTAACGGGCGTATCGCTGCCAAAAAGCTGCCCCAGCGCGTCCTCCAGTTTGCCCTGGATCGTCGGGAGGTCGGGCTGCCGCTGGAAACCGCAGTAATCGGTGCCATCGTACTGGACCACCAGCAGCAGCTTTCGCATCTGCCTTTCACCGGAGCCCCGGCTCAGTCGGTTAACTCCAGGATGGCCATTTCGGCATTGTCGCCGTTGCGCCGGCCGGCGCGGATGACCCGCGTGTAACCGCCGGGCCGGTCCGCATATCGCGGCGCGATCTCCTCGAACAGGTGGGCGACAAGGTCCTTGTCACGGACCTTCTTCAGCACCTGGCGCCTCGCGTGAACGTCTCCCTGCTTGGCGGTGGTTATAAGCTTCTCCGCCATCCGCTGGGTCTCTTTCGCTTTCTGAACTGTCGTCTTGATCTTCTCGTGTCTGAATAGCGAGTCCACCTGGCTGCGCAACAGCGCCATGCGCTGGTCGGTGGGCCGCCCCAGTTTTCGGTGGTCCTTGCGATGTCGCATCTATCTCTTTCCTTCGCACGGCGCAAAGTCAGGCGCCGGTGGTCTTCTGATGCGTGTAGTCAATCATGCCGAAGGTTCACTCGCGCTCGAACCGCTGCGGCACATTCGACTTCCTATCCATCCTCTTCTTCGACCAGTTCTTCGGCTGAGGCCGGTTCGGCAAGCTCCAGGTCAACGGCGGCCAGCGTCTCGATAACCTCTTCAAGTGAGCGCTTACCGAAGTTGCGGATATCGAGCAGATCGTCCTCGGTCCTCTCAACCAACTCGCCGACGGTGTCGATGTTTTCCTTCTTGAGGCAGTTGAAGGTGCGCACTGAGAATTCCATCTCTTCGATGGGGAAGCTGAGAATCTTGTTCTTGGCTTCCTCCTCCTCAGGCACTTCCTCCTCCTCTTCCTCTTCGGGCATCTCGATCTCCGAAAAGACCGTGATGTACCGAACCAGTATTTCCGCGGCCTTGCGCACCGCGTCGTCGGGCATGATCGTGCCATCGCCCCAGACTTCGAGCGTGAGCCGGTCGAGGTCGGTCCGATGGCCCATACGCGTCGGTTCCACGCGGTAGGTTGATCGGGCGATTGGCGAGAACAGCGCGTCGAGCGCGATCACATCGCCGGGCCGCTTCTCGCGGCCGGGCTCCTCGACCGGATGGTAGCCCGTGCCGGACTCGATCCACAGGTCCATGTAGAGGCTCACATCGTCCTCGGTCAACTCCGCGATATGGATCTCCGGGTTGATGATCTCGATCCCGGGCGGGCACTTGATGTCGCTGCCCACGACCTCGCCCTTCCCTTCGGCCTCGATATGGGCCACGTTCTCGCCCTCGAGGTCGGCCTCATCGTGGAACTTGATCGCAAGCTCCTTGACGTTCAGGCAGATCTCAGTAGCGTCCTCATAGACGCCTTCGATTGTCGTGAACTCGTGCGGAACGTCTTCGATGCGCACGTCCGTCACCGCGGCACCGGGGATATGCGCCAAAAGAACGCGCCTGAAGGCGTTCCCCAGCGTATGTCCAAAACCCCGCTCCAGCGGCTCGATGGCAAACTTGCCGTACTTTTCGGAAAGCTCCAGTGCCACCATGCCGGGGGACAACTCTTCTATCATTGAATACTCTCCTTTGTGGGCCGTCGCCGGCGACCGGATCTGTTCAGCGGGAGTAGAACTCAACAACCTGCTGCTCGTCCACGTCCACCTGGATGTCATCCGACTCAGGCAGCCGTGAAACGCCGATGATCCGGCTTTCAGGGTCAGCGCTCAGCCACTGTGGGACGTCGTAGCCGCGCGAGATCGATTCCACGACCGGCTGGAGGTCTTTCGACGCCTCGCGGATCTCGATTTCGTCGCCTTCCTTAACCAGCCGCGACGGAATGTCGCAGATCGTGCCGTTCACCATTACGTGGCGGTGGCGCACGATCTGGCGCGCCTGCTTCTGGCTCGAAGCGAAGCCCGCACGGCGCAGCACGCTGTCGAGGCGCCGCTCAAGCAGCGACATGAGCACGAAGCCCGTGACGCCCTTGGACTGCAGCGCCCGCTCCACGTAGCGCTGGAACTGCTTTTCCAGCAGTCCGTAGATAGCCCGCAGTTTCTGCTTCTCACGAAGCTGCAGTGCATAGTCGGAGGGGCGTCGCCGACCCCGCCGCGAGTTTCCATGTTCGCCAGGCGGATAATTCTTGCGCTCGAAAGCGCACTTGGGGCCGTGGCAACGTTCGCCCTTCAGATACAGTTTCTGTCCTTCACGCCGGCAGAGCCGGCAGACCGGTCCGGTGTATCGCGCCATATATCTTTCACCTCCGCAGGTGGGCGTGAGGCTGAAAAGCCTGCGCCCTGCCTGCCGTTACATCCGTCGCCTCTTCTTCGGTCGGCAGCCATTGTGCGGGGTCGGTGTGACGTCCTTGATCTCGCCGACATCCATCCCCACTGACTGCATCGCGCGCACTGCTGTCTCCCGGCCGGAGCCGGGCCCTTTGGTGAACACCTCAAGCCGGCGGATGCCGGCGTCGATCGCACGGCGCGCAGCATTCTCGGCCGCGAGCTGGGCTGCGAAGGGAGTTCCCTTGCGGGTTCCCTCAAAGCCCACGGTACCACCGCTCTGCCACGTGACAGTATTGCCACGCTGGTCTGTGATCGTAATGATCGTGTTGTTGAACGTGGACTTGATGTACGCCCGTCCCTGTGCGCCGCGGGGCGCACGGCGGCCCTGTTGCGGTCGGCGGCGGCGCTGCTCACCTTCTCCGCCTCCGGACTGGCCCTGCTCGCTTCCCTGCGCGGACTCCTGGTCCTGCGCTTCGTCCTGCTCACGCTCTTCTGCCATCGTCGTGCCTCCTGATGTATTCGCAACCGTGCGCGCGCGACTGGTGCTACTTCTTGGCCGCCGGGGCCTTCCTGCCGGCGACAGTTTTCCGCTTACCCTTCCGGGTGCGCGCATTCGTGCGGGTGCGCTGTCCACGGACCGGCAGCCCGCGGCGGTGTCGCTGACCGCGGTAGGTGCCGATCTCTATCAGCCGCTGGATGTTCGCCGCAACCTCGCGTCGCTTGTCACCCTCGATCGTGTAATCACGATCGATGATCTCACGCAATCGCGCGGCCTCATCCTCGGTCAGATCCTGCATCTTCGTTGACGAATCGATCTGCGCCTGCTCGCGTATCTTCGTGGCGGTCGAGCGCCCGATTCCGTAAATGTAGGTCAGCGCTATTTCCACGCGCTTGTTGGCAGGCAGATCTACGCCGGCTATTCTCGGCACTGGAAATCCTCCTCAGGTATGCTCTCTGCTGGGCGAGCCCGTCAGCCCTGCCGCTGCTTGTGCCGCGGGTTTGAGCAAACCACACGCACTACGCCCTTGCGTCGAATGATCTTACACTTGTCGCAACGCTTCTTCACTGACGCTTTGACTTTCATCTGAATCACTCATCCTGAATTCCAACGAATATTGCTCGCTGGCCTGACGGCCGTGTACACGTTGCACACTGCCGACTACGTTCGTGAGCCACGGGGCGGCGGCGAACGGCCTCATCCACACACCGGACCGCCGCGGGCCGCCTACTTATGCAGCCAGACGATCCGCCCGCGACTGAGGTCGTACGGAGAGATCTCCACCGTCACCTCGTCGCCGGGCATGATCCGGATGTACTTCATGCGGATCTTCCCGCAGACATGTGCCAGAAGCTCGTGCCCGTTCTCCAACTCGACCTTGAAGACCGCGTCTGGCAGCTTCTCCACCACGGTCCCAAGGCAGCGGATCATCTTGGGCTCCTTCTTCTGTTTCGTCTGCTTATTCGCCATAGGCGTATCGCGCCCCAATCGCTTCTCTCGCGCCGCTCAACCTGCTACGACGCGGTCAATATCCAGTGACCATCTTTCATGACGGCCACCGTGTGCTCAAAGTGTGCCGACCGGCTGCCATCACGCGTCCGTACTTTCCAGCCGTCGGCGTCCTGGTAGACCTCGTGGCCTCCCGCATTTACCATCGGCTCGATCGCCAGCGTCATTCCCGGCTCGAGCCGAATATCATAGGTTCCCTCGCGGCTGTCGTTCACAAAGTTCGGTACCTGCGGCGGCTCGTGCATCTCTTGCCCGATTCCGTGTCCGACCAGATCGCGCACAACCGAGAAGCCGGCCGCCTCCACGTGAGTCTGCACCGCCTCCGCGATGTCCCGGAGCGTGTTTCCCGGCTGAACCTGCTCCAGAGCCAGGTCCAGCGATTCGCGCGTCACCCGCATGAGCCGACTCGACTCGTCATCCACTTCGCCCACGGCGACTGTGAAGGCGCCGTCGGAGTGCCAGCCGTCCAAAATCACGCCAAGATCGGCTCCGAAGATGTCGCCCTCTTGCAGGACTTCGTCCTCAGACGGGATCCCGTGGACGACCGTATCGTTCACCTGCGAGCAGATTGTGGCCGGGAAGCCCTGATAGCCCTTAAACGAGGGCTCGGCTCCAGCCTCGTGAATGACCTCTTCGGCGATCGCGTCCAGTTCGGCGGTATTAACGCCCGGCTCAATCGCCTCTCGCAATCGCTCGATGGTTCGCGCATGCACGCGCCCTGACTCGCGCATCAGCTCAAGCTGCTCGCGCGTCTTCCGCGTGATCCGCGCACCGTGAATCCGGGGCCCTGACATCGCTGTCAGCCCTCGACTGCCTGAAAAACGCGCTCGGCGATGGCCTCTGGGTCACCTTCGCCTGACACGTTTACCAGCACACCGCGCTCGTCGTAGTACTCGATGAGCGGCCGGGTCTGTTCCCTGTAAACGTCCAGGCGCTCTCGGATCGCCTCCGGCTGGTCATCGCTGCGCTGGTAAAGCTCGCCCTCACAGTCCTCGGCCGGACAGGCCGCGCCGGCCTCGACGCCTTCCTCGTCCACGTGATATATGCCGCCACAATCGCCGCTGCAGAGCCTCCGGCCCGACAGTCGGCGAATGATCTCGTCTTCGTCAACGGTCAGATTTACGACTGTAAGGGGCTCCCGACCGAGGTCATCGAGCATCTCGCCGAGTGCTTCGGCCTGCTCGACGGTCCGCGGGAAGCCATCCAGAACAAAGCCCGTATTGCAGTCGGGCTGTGCCAGGCGTTCCCAGGCAATTGCTATGACGAGTTCGTCGGGCACAAGTTCACCCCGGTCCATGTATCCCCTGGCCTCCTGGCCAAGCTCTGTTCCCTGGGCGACGGCCTCGCGCAGGATGTCGCCGGTGGAGATGTGTGGTACGTCAAGCTCCGCCGACAGCATCTTCGCCTGAGTGCCTTTCCCGGCACCCGGCGCGCCCAGCAGGACCACGTTATACTCTCGATCCGCCATTGTTGATTGCCTTTCTACTTCAGGAAGCCCTTGTAGTGCCGCATCAGCAGTTGCGCTTCGATCTGCTGCATTGTATGCAGCGTTACACCGACGACGATCAGCAGCGATGTGCCACCGACCAGCGTGAATGTCGTCACACCGGTGATGTCGCCCACGTAGTACTGCATCAGCGCGATTACGCCGAGGAACAACGCGCCTGCCAGCGTAATGCGATAGAGTATCTTGTCAAGGTAGTCGCGGGTGCTCTCACCCGGTCGGATGCCGGGGATCGCCCCACCGTTCTTTTGCAGGTTCTCGGCGATCTGCTCCGGGTTGAACGTGACCGCCGTGTAGAAGTACGTGAACAGAATGACCAGCAGGAAGTACAGGAATGACGCGAAATGGTTCTGGCCCGGCGACGTGAACTGCACCAGCGAGAACATCGCGCGGCTGACTGCCTCCTGGCTCACGTTGAACAGGCCCGATATCTTCTCAATGGCGCCCTGACTGGTCAGCGCCTGTGCGATCTGCGCCGGGAACATTGCCACGGAGATCGCGAAGATAATCGGCATCACGCCCGCCTGGTTGACCTTCAGCGGGAGGTAGCTGCTCTGCCCACCGTAGACTCTGTGTCCCCGGACCCGCCGCGCATACTGCACGGGGATCTTCCGCTCTGCCTGCTGGAACTTCACAATCAGGTAGACCGTCACCAGCATGATCGCGGCCAGGAAGGCGATGTTCGCGAACGCAATCTCACCGCCCTGCCACAGCCGGATCGTCTGGGCGATATCCTGCGGCATGCGGGTGATGATACCGGCGAAAATGATAATTGAGACGCCCTGCCCGATGCCGTGCTCGGTGATCAGATCGGCAATCCACATCAGGAAGGCAGTGCCACCGACCATCATCACCACAACGTAGACCATCAGGAACGGCCCACCGATGAACGCCTGACCGCTGCGGAAGAACGCCAGCATACCCAGTGCCTGCAGGGTCGCCACGGCGATTGTCAGATACTTCGTCCAGGCATTGATCTTCCGGCGCCCGTATTCACCCTCTTTTTGCAGCTCTTCCAGCGCGGGAATGGCCATGGCCAGAAGCTGCATGATAATCGAGGCTGAAATATATGGCATGATGCCCAGGGCCATAATCGAGAATCGCTTGATGGACCCGCCGGCAAACGCATCCAAAAGCTCACCGATACCGCCGGTCGCCTGGAACATCCGCTCCAGAGCCGCCTTATCGATACCCGGCAGCGGCACGTGCGCAGCGCCCACGTAGACGGCGAACATCGCCATCAGAAACAGGATCCGCTTGCGGATGTCGGGCACGCGCATCGCCTGGGCGAGAGCCGCCAGCCGCTCTCTCATTCGTCGATCACCTCGACTGTGCCATTGGCCGCTTCGATCTTCTCCCGCGCCGAGGCGCTGAATGCATGCGCCCGAACGGTGAGCGGGTGATCGATTTCGCCGTCCCCAAGGATCTTGACCCCGTCAAGCAGCTTCGTAATCAGGCCTGATTCGAGCAGAGTTTCGGGGGTGACTTCCTCGTCAGCGTCAAAGCGCTCAGCGAGAGAGCCCACATTGACAATAGCTATCTCCTTACGAAAGATCCCGATATTGTGGGCCGCGCTGGACTTGCCGCGCAGCTTCGGAAGGCGGCGGTACAGCGGTGTCTGGCCGCCCTCAAAGCCCGGCGGAATCGTGGAGCGATGCTTCTGTCCCTTCTCACCCCGACCGGCCGTCTTTCCCTGGCCTGCCGCGATGCCGCGCCCCACGCGCGTCTTCGACCTCCGAGCACCCTCGTTTGGCTTCAGATCACTCAGATCCATCGTCTATTGCTCCTACTGCCCTTCGGCGGGCTCAAAATCTACAAGGTGCGAGACAGCGCGTATCATCCCGCGCATCGCCTCGTTGTCTGGCACGGTGTTGGTGGTACCGATCCCGCGCAGGCCCAGCGCCTCGACCGTCGCCCGAAGCCTGGGCTGCACGCCAATCATACTGCGCTTCTGTGTTACCTCGAGCATCTCCGCCATCGTCGTCGCCACCTTATCCGTCAGATCCGCTGTGTCTTCGGCAGCATCATGTCCGCTTGCTCCCGACATGTTCGCTGCCAGTGCACCGGCGAACCTTGCCTTAGAAATCCAGGCCGGCTTCGCGCGCCGCGTCCGCGAGGGCCGCTACGCGTCCGTGATACTTCCGCCCGCCGGTGTCGAAGCAGATCTTTTCGATCCCCTGCTCCAGCGCGCGCTCGGCAACAACCCGACCGACGACTTTCGCCGCCTCGGTGTTGCTTGTTGAACCATTGCACTCTGCCGCGACCTCATCCTCGACCGTCGCTGCCGACACCAGTGTCTCCTCTCCCCAGTCATCGACGACCTGGGAGTAGACATGATTGAGGCTTATGTAGACGCTCAATCGCGGCCGCTCCGGCGTACCCACCAAGTTCCGTCGGGAGCGCATATGGCGCTTTTTCCGTTGTTTTTTCCGATCAACTTCCGCTTTCACTGATAGCACCTCGACCCACAGCACTGGGTACGTATCTTTGCAGGCACGTTCGTTACATCTCAGCTCCGACCTTGGCCGCTTTACCGGCCTTGCGCCGGATATGCTCGCCTTCGTACCGGACCCCTTTGCCCTTGTAGGGCTCGGCAGGTCGAGACATACGAATCTCCGCCGCGAGCTGTCCAACCTTCTGCTTGTCGGGCCCGCGTACGATGACCTTCGTGTTATCCTCGACCTCGATGTCGATTCCCTCGGGCGGGTCGAAGATGACGTCATGGGAATAACCCAGGCGCATGACCAGTCGCTTGCCTTCGATCTCGGCGCGGTAGCCGACCCCCTGAATTTCCAGGCGTTTTTCGAACCCTTCGGTCACGCCTGTGATCATGTTGGCAAAAAGCGATCGTGTCAATCCATGGATCGACCGATCCTCCTGCTCGTCGCTGGGGCGCGAGATGGTAATTATGTCGTCCTCGCGCTCGATCGTCATCCGCGGACTGAAGGTCTCAACCAAC
Organism: uncultured Armatimonadia bacterium; assembly: GCA_964484945.1. Lineage (GTDB taxonomy): Bacteria > Armatimonadota > Zipacnadia > Zipacnadales > UBA5352 > UBA5352. The sequence goes on from CAZAHB010000012.1 coordinate 20,431, forward strand.
TCGCCCCTGGGGCCGCGAACGGTGACTTCGTTGTTGTCACCGATCGTGACATCGACCTCGTCGGGCACCTCAATTATCATATTGCCGATTCTCGACATGGTGATTCTCCCTGTTGGGCCGGACTACCAGATCTCGCCGACGACCTCGCCGCCAATTCCACGCTTGCGCGCTTCGCGGTCGGTCATAACGCCCTGGCTGGTGCTTATAATTGCCACACCCAGGCCTCCAAGCACCTTCGGCAGGTCGTCCTTGCCACGATAGACGCGCCGTCCGGGCTTGCTTACGCGCTTAAGACCCTGGACGACCGGCTCGCGGTGTTCGTCGTAGCGCAGACGAATCCGAACGGTCCGACCTCGGTTGATGAGCTGATAGCCGCGGATATACCCCTCACGATGAAGTATCTTGGCGATCTCGAGATGCATCTTCGACACCGGAACATCGACATCGAGATGCTTAGCGATCGCGGCGTTGCGCACACGCGTGAGCATATCTGCGATTGGATCTGTCAAGACTGCCATCACTTTCCTCCCGCGGCCGCCATGGCTGCAGCCGCCATGTGTCTGGGGAGCGTACTTTCAGGTTCTGTCTGGTTCAGGGCTCCTCGCCTCCGGTCGTCTACCAACTTGCTTTACGGACGCCCGGGATATTCCCCGCCAGAGCGTTCTCCCTGAAGCAGATGCGGCAGATGCCAAACTTCCTCATGTAGCCGCGCCGCCTGCCGCACAACTGGCACCGGTTGTAGTCCCGTGTGCTGAACTTGTGCTCGCGCTCTGCGTCAGCTATCCATGACTTCTTTGCCATCGGTACAACCTCCTTACGCCTCAGACTACTCGCGTGCCAGGGGCAATCCCAGCTCCACGAGCAGCTCCCGGGCCTCCTCGTCAGTCTCGGCCGTCGTGACGATCGCAATATCCAGTCCCCGGGAAGTCTCCACGTCGTCGTAGCTCAGTTCGGGGAAGATCAACTCGTCCTCGATGCCCATGCTGTAGTTCCCCCGGCCGTCGAACGCGTCCGGCGACAGTCCCCGGAAGTCCCGAATGCGCGGGAGCACGACATTCAACAGCCGATCCAAGAACTCCCACATGCGAGTTCCACGCAGCGTCACCCGCAGCCCGATGGGCTGCCCGCGTTGAATCCCGAAGTTCGAGATCGCTTTCTTGGCGCGCGTGACTGCAGGCATCTGTCCTGCGATGAGCGACAATTCCTCACGCGCACGGTCCAGCGCCTCGATGTCGGTATCCGCCTCGGGCACCGCCATGTTCAGGCTCACCTTACGAGGGCGGGGAACCTGCCAGACGTTATCATAATCAAAACGCTCGATGAGCTGGTCCACCAGCTCAGTGTCAAAGCGCTCCTTCATTCGCGGCGTCGGCGCCGCTTCTGTCTCCTTGACTTCTGTGTCTGCCATTGCGCTCTCACCGATCCCGGCGGCTGTGCCGCCTGTTCGAAAAGCTTACTCCTGTTCGATGTCCGCGCCGCACTTTTTGCACACTCGGACCTTGGTTCCGTCGGCCCGCACCCGCTTGCCCACTCGCGTTCGCTGGTCGCACTCGAGGCAGACGAGCATCACGTTCGACGCGTCCATCGGCGCCGGCGTTTCCACGATACCGCCCTGCTGCATCTGCTGCGTTTGCCGGACGGCCTTATGCACGATGTTCATCCCGTCAACGGTGACCCGGTTGTCATCCGGATCCACGTTGATGACCTCGCCGCGCCGCACACGCTGCGGCGTGGAGCGATCCTTTCCGGCGATCACCTCGACGGTGTCGCCTACCTTGATTCGCATCTTATTTCTACTCATTGAGTTAACACTCCCACCGCGTCTCAAATGACCTCGGGGGCCAGAGACACGATCCTCATGTATTCTTTGTCTCGCAGCTCCCTCGCCACCGGACCGAACACGCGGGTGCACTGCGGGTTCTTATTCTCATCCACGATCACGGCCGCGTTGTCATCGAAGTTGATGACAGTGCCATCCTGGCGCTGCACCTTGTCCCGGCAGCGCACCACGACGGCCCTGACGACCTCCCCCTTCGGAATCGGGCTCTGTGGCGTCACCGCCTTGGTCGAGCAGATGATTTCATCGCCAAGGGTCGCCACCGTCGCTCCGCTTTTGCCCATCACGCGGATGCAGTAGAGTTCCCTGACACCTGAATTGTCCGCGACCCTCAGCCGGGTTGTCGTTTGAATCATCGTGCCTACCTCACATCTCAATCTGCCGCGCAGTCGGTCACGCACTCACGTGCACGGTCCAGATCACTTATTCCTCGTCAGACTTCTCGGCCTGCTTCGCCTGCGCAACGACCTGTTCGGTCATATGCGAGGGCAGCTGATCGTAGTGCGAAAACTCCATCTCGTAGCTCGCGCGGCCCTGCGATATCGAGCGCAGGTCCGCCGCATAGCGCATCATCTCGCTCCGCGGAACCTGGGCCTTGATTGCCTGCATCGAGCCCACCTGCTCGGTCCCGAGGATCCGCCCGCGCTTTGCGTTCAGATCACTCATGATGTCGCCCATGATGTCCTCTGGACCCGTAACCGTCACCGTCATGATCGGCTCCAGCAGCACCGGTTGGGCCTGCTCCATGGCATTGCGCAGCGCGATTCCGGCCGCGGTCTGAAACGCCATATCTGAGCTGTCAACCGGGTGCGAGCTGCCGTCATCGAGTGTCACGCGGATATCGACGATCGGATAGCCAGCAACGTGCCCCTTTTCCATGCCCTGAACGATGCCCTTTTCCACCGCCGGAATGAAGTTGGTGGGTACCGATCCACCCTTGACCTCGTTGACGAACTCGAAGCCCTCTCCCCGCTCCAGCGGCTCGACCCGTATCCAGACATCACCGAACTGGCCACGCCCGCCGGTCTGTTTCTTGTGTCGGCCCTGGACCCGCACGGCGCGACGGATCGTCTCGCGGTATGCGACCCGCGGCTCGCTCCGTTCGACATCCACATCGTCCTGGTTGCGCATCTTCGCAACCGCAACATCCAGATGCATCGGTCCCAGGCCCTTGAGCAAAAGCTCGCCTGTCTCGTCGTTGCGCTCGAAGGCAAGGCCCATGTCCTCTGCGGTAAGTCGCGACAACGCGTCCGACATCTTGTCCGCATCCGCGCGCGTGGCAGCGGTGATCGCGACCGCATACATCGCTTCGGGCGTCTCCGGGCGCGGCACGCTGAGCGTACTCTTCTCCGGAGCCAGCGTGTCCCCGGTCGCGGTCTCATCGAGCCGGACCGCTGACCCCATGTCTCCGGCGCACAGTTGCTCCACGTCCTCGCTCTCCTGGGCCTCGTTCACGCCCAGGCTGGAGAGCCGCTCGCGCTCGCCGTTGCGCGTGTTATAAATGTCCTCATCGGCCTTCACGGTCCCCCGCACGACCCGCAACAGGCTGACCTGACCAACGTATGGATCGCTGAGCGTCTTGAAACAGATCACGGCCGGCTCGCCGTCCGGGTCTGCCTCAAGCTCAACCTCTTCGTCGTCCTCCATCCCCACCCGCGGCTCTGCGTCCGCCGGAGAGACTGCTGCGTCAACGACGAAATCCATCAACGGCGTGATACCAATCTGCTTCGTAGCACTTGTCGCGAGCACCGGAACGAGGGTGCCCTCGCGGACCGCGGTCTTCAGCCCTTGGACGAGGTCCTCCTCGGAAAGCGTGTCCTCCTCAAAGTACTTCATCATCAGCTCATCGTCAGATGCTGCAACCGCGTCGATCAGTTCAATTCGCGCCTCTTCGACGGCATCCGCCATGTCAGCGGGCACATCGGCCTGCTCTCCGCCGATCCATGCAGTCTCGGACAGCAGGTCCACGACGCCTTCAAACTCCTCGCCGGCACCGATGGGAAGCTGAACGGCGACTGCCTCGCAGTCCGGAAGGCTCTCGTTCATGCTCTCCAGGGCGCCTGCGAAATCCGCGCGCTCGACATCCATCTTGTTCACGACGCCGATGAGCCTCACGCCCATGTCGCGCGCCGCTTCATACATCTTGATGGTGTGCACTTCAACGCCGGCGACGGCGCCCACAGTCAACAGCGCGTTCTCGACTGCCCACAGACCGTAAAGAGCGTCCACGTAAAACTCGGCATACCCCGGACAGTCCACAATATTGACCTTCGCGCTGTCGTGCTCGAAGTGGCACAGCGCAGGCGAGATCGATATCTGTCGCTCGCGCTCCTGCTCTTCGTAGTCGGCTGTCGCGGTCCCGTCGTCCACTGAGCCGAACTGCTCGATGGCCCCGGCCTGGAAGAGCAGAGCCTCATTGAGCGAGGTCTTCCCCACGCCCCTGTGTCCGACGAGGGCCAGATTACGCAAATTCTGTGGTTCCCAACTCACGTTTCGTTCCTCCCAGTGTGCGGACAATGCGCCCGGTCGGACTCTGAGTACTCGGCGTCACTTCGCCCGGCGCAGAACCTCGACCACGCGCCATGACTTGTCCTTGCTCAGCGGCCGGCACTCCATGATCCGCACCTGATCCCCGGTCCGGCACTCGTTATCCTCATCGTGGGCCTTGAACTTTGTGCTCCGTCGCAGCACCTTCCTGTAGAGGGGGTGCCTGGTGGTACGCTCGACTTCCACGACCACCGTCTTGTCCATCTTGTCGCTGACGACAAAGCCTTCACGTACTGGCTTGGTTTCCGCGCGCTCGCTCATGACAGTTGCCTCTCTCCAGCTCAGCGACTTTGGGCGATGCCCAGTTCGCGCTCATGCAGAATGGTGTTAATCCGCGCGATCGCCTTACGGTACTTGCGAATTCGTTTGGGATCGTCGATCTGCCCGGATGCGGTCCGGAAGCGCAGATTCTGCAGACTCTCTGTGACCTGCGCGCGCAACTCGACAAGCTCCGAGTCCGTCGCCTCCCGGCAGGCCTCCAAAAACTCACGGGTCGTCTCTGCATCGTCGGGCATCAGCATTACTCAATTCCCTCCCGGGACACAAACTGCGTCTTGATCGGCAGCTTGTGTGAGGCGAGGCGCATGGCCTCTCGCGCGACCTCAGGCTCTACCCCGGCCATCTCAAACAGCACTCGTCCGGGCTTCACCACGGCCACGTAGTACTCCGGCGCGCCCTTGCCCTTCCCCATCGGCATTTCCTGGCCGCGTTTGGTGACGGGCTTGTCCGGGAAGATTCGGATCCACACCTTGCCACCGCGCTGTGCGCGACGCGTCATCGCCACTCGCGCCGCCTCAATCTGGCGCGAGGTGATCCACGCTGGCTCAAGCGCCATCAACCCGAAGTCTCCGAAATCCACATTACAGCCGCGATGCGCCTTACCCCTCATGCGCCCGCGGTGGTGCTTGCGGTGCTTTGTTCGCTTAGGCATCAACATCGCCGGTGTCCTCCTCGGCGCTGGTCTCACTGTCATCGGCCGGTTCGGACTCCGGCGGCTCCGTAGCCGCTTCGGTCTCTACCGGCGCCTCGGCCTGCTTCGTCGAGGCCGACACGGTTGCAGCTTCTTCGCTGTCTGACTCGGCGAGCAGTTCGTCGATCTCGGCGGCGTCCGCACCGGCTCCCTCGGTCTCTTCGGTCGCCTCTGCGGCTTCTTCCGGCTGCTCTTCCTCGGTCTCGGCGGTCTCTTCGCTCTGCTCCGCCGCCTCCTCGGTCGCCTCTTCGACGGGTCGCTCGGCTCCCGCCTCGTGTGCCGGCTCTTCGCCTTCTGCCACCTGCTCGACCTCACCGGTTACGACGTCCTCGGCGTCAACAGCCTCTACGGCCTCGGGCTCCTGCTCGGCTTCCTCCGCCTCCTGTGCCTCCAGCTGTCCCTCGGGCGGACTGGGAGGCGGCGGCAGAATCTCACCGTTGCACACGTAGACCTGCACGCCGATATGTCCGTAGCCGGTCACTGCCTCAGAGAAGCCCTTCTCAACATCGGCCCTCAGCGTGTGGAGCGGCACACTGCCCTCGGGCCCCATGCGCTCGGTGCGCGCGATCTCCGCGCCCATCAGACGCCCGCTCACGGCCACGCGGATCCCGTCGCACCCCACACGCATTGCCCGGTCCATCGCCTGGCTCATAGCACGCCGGATCGACGCTCGGCGCTCGATCTGGCTCGCAATCTCCTCAGCGATCAACTGTGCATTGCGCTCGGCGTCCTTGGTTTCTTCCACGTTGACCCGCACCCGGCCGGACATGAAGCTCGCCAGGTCCCGGCGCAGCCGGTCAACATCGGACCCGCCCCGCCCGATAATGATCCCGGGCTTGGCGCTCTCGATGGTGACGGTCGTGGTGTCGGCCGCACGCTCGATCAGGATATTTGAGATACCCGCGTGGTGATGCCGCTCATGGATCACCTTCCGCGCCTGCAGGTCCTCTACCAACTGATCCCGATACTCTCGGCCCTCCGCAAACCACTTGCTTCGAGTGTCACGGATGATTCCGAGCCGGAATCCGTAAGGATGTACTTTCTGACCCATCCGGTGTTCAGCTCCCTGACAGTTCGTCGCCGCCCGAGGTGCGGCGCTGTTACTGGCCGGTCTGCTCGATGTTTTCCACTTCTTCGTCCGTTCCGTCACTGAGGATGATCGTCACATGCGAGGTCCGCTTGCGGATCCGATCCGCTCGGCCTCGCGCCCGCGGCTTGATGCGCGGGATGGTCATCCCCTGGTCCACGAATGCCCGTTCAACCTTCAGATCCGCCGGGTCGAGCCCGTAGTTGTTCTCCGCGTTGGCGATCGCAGACTCGAGCACCTTCTCCAACTCGCCACATGCGGGACTTGACTGGAGCGCCAGGATCGCACGTGCCTCCCCGATCCTTTTGCCGACGAGCAGTCGGGCGTAGCGCCGCAGTTTCCGGGGCCCGCGCCTGAGATACTTTGCCTGTGCCTTGACTTCCATTGGGTGTCTACTCCTCGTCCTCAGACACGCTCGTCATGCGTTCGCCCGCCGCACGACCAGGCCGCATCCCGCGGTAGGTGCGTGTCGGTGCAAACTCACCCAGCTTGTGGCCAACCATGTTCTCGGTGATGTACACCGGGACATGCTTCCGGCCGTCGTAGACGGCGATGGTGTGGCCAACCATGTCCGGGAAGATCGTTGAACGCCGCGACCACGTGCGGATAATTTTCTTGTCGCCCTGGCGGTTCATCTCACGCACCTTGTCCAGCAGATGCGCGTCCGCGAAGGGCCCCTTCTTCATTGACCTTGCCATTATGTCAGGCCTCGCTTCGGTGCGAAGGCGTTTTTACGTCTTTACCGGCCGTAGCGCCGGCGAACGATGAAACGATCTGACTGCTTGCTGCGCTTCCGTGTGTGAGTCCCCAGCGTGCGCTTGCCCCATGGGCTGCGCGGCGCGTCCATTCCGATCGGCGCCCGACCCTCGCCACCACCGTGCGGGTGGTCCACCGGGTTCATCGCCGAACCGCGCACTGTCGGCCGCTTGCCCGTCCAGCGCTTGCGACCGGCCTTCCCCATCGAGAGATTGTCATGATCGACGTTACCGACCCGCCCGATCGTCGCCCGACAGCGCACGTCAACCATGCGCATCTCGCCAGACGGCAGCTTCAGCAACGCGTACTTGCTCTCGCGGGCGACAAATTGCGCCTCAGCGCCGGCGCTGCGAGCGAGCTGGCCGCCCCGCCCCGGGGTAAGCTCCACACAGTGCACCACGGTCCCCACGGGAATGTTCTCGAGCGGCAGGCAGTTCCCAACGCGGATCGGCGCCTCGGGCCCGGAGATGATCTTCGCGCCCTCACTGACGCCGTCCGGGGCGATAATGTAGCGCTTCTCCCCATCTGCGTAGTGGAGCAGCGCAATATGCGCTGACCGATTCGGGTCGTACTCGATCGCCGCAACCGTCGCCGGAATATCGTCCTTGTCGCGCTTGAAATCCACTTCGCGCAGGCGCCGCTTGTGTCCGCCGCCCTGGTGACGCACGGTCACCTTACCGTGGGCATTGCGCCCACCGGACTTGTTCCGGCGGCCCGTGGTCAGGTTTCGCTCGGGCTTCTTCTTTGAGACCTCAGAGCGGTCCGGCCGTATCAACTGCCGCCGCCCTGGAGTTGTCGGATTGTGTCGCTTCAAAGGCATCAATTGCACTCTCCCGTCACTCGGTGCGCGTATGCTTCCTCGCGCGTCAGCCGCCCATCTCCACAACGTCGATGCTGTCGCCGTCAGCAAGCGTAACCATGGCCTTCTTGCGTTCGGCGGTGCGGCCGGTCCCGTGCCTGTAGCTTCGTTGCCGGGCCTTCCCCGCAACGCGTAGGGTATTGACGTTCGTGACGTTCACGTCGAACAGCGCCTCGACCGCGCGCCTGATTTCCACCTTATTTGCGCCTGGATCGACCTCGAACGTATAGGTATTCTTCAGCTCCGAGTCGCGCATGCTCTTCTCGGTCACAACCGGCCGGCGGATAATCGTCCGGTAGTAGTTGAGCTGTTCGGTGCTAAGCATTCGCTTACACTCCCTCGCTCAGCGCCGCGAGACCGGCCTGGCTGATGATAATGGTCTCCGCCCAGATCGCGTCACGGGCGTTGATATGCGGTGACTCGCGCATAATCACGTTCGGGACGTTGCGCCCGCTGCGGTAGACCTTTTCGTCATGGGCTTCGTCGCGACCGAGCACCATCAAAATGCGGCCGTCCGCGCCCAGCCCTTCGAGCATCTCGATGAAACGCTTGGTGGAGAAGTCATCCATCGAAATCTCATCGATGACCACCACCGCGCTCTCCTCCATCTTCGCCGAGAGGGCCGAACACAGCGCCTTCTGGCGCATCTTCCGGGTCAGCTTCGGCTTACGCCGAGGGCCGTCCGGACCGTGCGCAACACCGCCGCCGACGAATATCGGCGCCGACTGGGCTCCGTGTCGCGCGCGGCCTGTGCCCTTCTGCCGATACCATTTCGCGCCGGTCATCCGGACCTCGGAGCGTCGCTTCGTCCGCGCCGAATCCTGCTGCATTGCGCGCTCGACCGCTACCACGGCCTGGTGGATCAGGTCCATGTTGATGTCGGTGGCGAACATCTCGTCATCAAGGTCGATCTGGCCGACCTTCTCGCCCTGCTTATCGCGGAGCGCTACCTCGGGCATTACTCGTTACCTCCCCTGGCTGCGCCCTGGTGTTTGATCTCCAGCAGGCCGCCGCGCGGGCCGGGAATCGACCCTTTGATCAGCAATACGTTCCGCTCGGGATCCACGCGCACGACGGTCAGGCCCGGCGTGGTGCTTCGCTCAGCACCCATGTGCCCGGGGCTGCGCTTACCGGGGAAGACCCGCTGCGCGTCAGTGGCGCCGGCGGATTGCGGTGTGCGGTGGACTTTCGAGCCATGACTGGCCGGACCGCCCTTGAAGCCGTGGCGGCGCATTGCGCCTGCGAAGCCCCGGCCCTTGCTGGTACCGGTCACCTCGACCAGTTGGCCCTCCTCGAACATCTCCACCGTCACCGCGCTGCCAGGCTCGAGTCCCTCATCGTCCTCGAGCAGCCCGAACTCGCGCAGATGCCGGTGGGGGTCCACCTGACGGGACAGGAAGTGTCCCAGCATCGGCTCGCTGAGCTTGCTGTGCGGCACCTTTTCAAACCCGAGCTGCACGGCCTGATAGCCGTCAGTCTCGTCGGTTTTTACCTGTACGACCACGCAGGGACCGGCCTCTACCACCGTCACCGGGATCGCGTCACCGGTAACGTCGTCGTAGACACGCGTCATCCCTACCTTTTTTCCCAATAGTCCTGTCGGCATCGCTGTCACCAACCGGGCGTCTTATCTTCCATCACGATGTGTAGGTCTTGATGGCGACGTCTACGCCGCCGGGCAGGTCCAGCTTCATCAGCGCATCGACGGTCCGCGTCGTCGAGTCGAGGATGTCGATGAGCCGCTTGTGGACCCGCATTTCGAAATGCTCCATTGTCCGGGTTGCGCGACCGAGGGCGGTCGGCTTGACCACGCAGTGAACGTGCTTCTTTGTCGGCAGCGGAATCGGGCCGGACACCCGCGCGCCGGTCCGCTCGGCGGTCTCGACGATCTTCTCGGCGGACCGATCGAGCAGCTTGTGGTCGAACGCCTTCAGTCTGATCCGGATCTTGTTCGCATTGGCCATCTGTCTGGTACCTCCGGGCCCTCCGGCCCCTTCGACTGTTCCTCAGAGCGTCAGCCCAACAGCTCTTCCTGTTGATCCGTCGGCACCGGCTCGTACGAGTGCGGCTCCATGCTGTAGGTCGCGCGGCCCTGAGTGAGTGAACGCACGGCGGTCGCGTAGCCAAACATGTTTGCCAGCGGCACCCGTAAATCGATCGTCTTCGTGTCACCGGCCGAGGCCTTCACCTCGATGATCTGCGCCCGGCGGGTCGTGAGGTCATTTACCACGTCACCGAAGTAGTCCTCCGGCGTGACAACCTCTGCCGCCATAACCGGCTCGAGCAAAACCGGCTTCCCCCGACTGAAAGCATCCTGAAAAGCCTTCCCTGCCGCGACCTTGAACGCCACGTCGCTCGAGTCCACCTCGTGAAAGGATCCGCCGGTGACCGTGCATCTGATACCGACCGCCGGATACCCCCCGAGCGTCCCTGAGCCCATGGCCTCCTCGATCCCGTCCTCCACTGCGCCCTTGAAGTCCAGCGGGATCTCGTCGCCTTTACTCTCGTCCTCGTACTCCAGGCGCTCGTCCGTGCTCATCGGCTCCAGTTCGAGCTGAACGTGTCCGTACTGTCCGCGCCCACCGGTCTGCTTGATGAAGCGCGCCTCACCGTAGGCCGGCTTCCGGATCGTCTCCCGATAGGCCACGCGCGGACGGCCGATGTTGGCGCCAACGTCGAATTCGCGCTCAAGTCGATCAACGATGACTTCGAGGTGCAACTCGCCCATCCCTGACAAAAGCTGTTGTCCGGTCTCCTGGTCTGTCTCAAGGCGCAGCGTCGGATCCTCCATGGTCAGCCGCGCGAGTGCGGCGCCCAACTTGTCCTCATCCGCCTGCGACCGCGGCTCGATAACCATTTTGATGACCGGTTCGGGGAATGTCATCCGCTCGAGAATGAGCGGTGCGTCCTGGTCACAAACCGTGTCGCCGGTCGTCGTCTCGTCGAGACCGACCGCGGCTACGATATCGCCCGGGCCCATCGTTTCCATCTCTTCGCGCCGGTTCGCATGCATCCGCAACAGGCGCTGAATCCTCTGTTTCTTGCCTTTGTCCGCGTTAAGCACCCGGTCGCCGACACTAACCGATCCCGAATAGCAGCGAATGTAGGTGATGTGCCCGACGTACGGGTCCACCGCAACCTTGAACGCAAGCGCGCTGAACGGCTCGTCCGGGTCCGGGGCCCGCTCCTCTTCCTCTCCGGTGTCAGGGTTCTCGCCCACGACCGGCGGCACATCAATCGGTGACGGAAGGTAGCGCACGATCGCATCCAAAAGCGGCTGCACGCCCTTGTTCTTGAACGCCGCGCCACACAGCACCGGCACCAGCTTACCCGCGATCGTCGCCCGCCGGATCGTGCCCCACATCTCTTCGGGAGTGGGGTCCTCTCCGGCGAAGAACTTCTCCTCAAGGTCCGGGTTGATATCCGCCAGGCTCACCACGAGATGCTCACGAAAGGCGTCCACCAGGTCCTGCATCTTCTCGGGGATCTCGACCTCGATGGGGGGCGCCATCTCGTCTTCTTCGAACTCCCACGCTTTCTGCTCGACCAGATCGACAACGCCCCGATGGTTCTCCTCATTCCCCAGCGGAAGCTGCACGGCAACTGCCTCAGCTCCCAGCCGCTTGCGCATCTGGTGGACCACGTCGTGGAAATCGGCGCCCACACGGTCCATCTTGTTTACAAAGGCCACTCGCGGAATGTTGTATTTCGTCGCCTGCCGCCACACAGTCTCGGACTGGGGCTGGACTCCGCCCACCGCGCAGAAAATGATGCAGACGCCGTCCAGCACGCGCAACGATCGTTCGACCTCGACGGTGAAATCCACGTGCCCCGGCGTATCGATGATGTTGATCAGATGGTCTTTCCAGTTGCACGTTGTGGCCGCCGAGGTGATGGTAATGCCCCGCTCCATCTCCTGGGGCATCCAGTCCATCGTCGCGTCGCCGTCATGTACCTCCCCCATCCGATGCACCTTGCCCGTGTAGAACAGGATGCGCTCGGTGGTGGTGGTCTTCCCCGCGTCGATGTGGGCGGCGAAGCCGATATTCCGAGTTTTCTCGAGGCTATCTTCAAACGCCAATGATTTCACCTGCGCAGGTGCTTGTTGCTTTATGGTAACCGTCCTGAACTGAGCGATTCTGCAGTGCTGTGTGCACCTGCCGGATACACTCGTTTCTCGTCATGGAGGGCCTAAGAAGGGCCCGACTTTCGGACGCCGGGCCCGCATTCGATCGGTCGTCTACCAGCGATAGTGCGCGTAGGCCTTGTTCGCCTCCGCCATGCGGTGCATCTCCTCGCGCCGTCGCACCGCTGCACCTTCGCGGTTGGCGGCGTCCATAATCTCACCGGCGAAGCGCTCAACGGCCGTGCGCTCGGGCCGCGCCCGCATCGCAGTGATGATCCACCGCACTGCGAGGGTCAACTGCCGGCGGGTGTCAACCTCCACCGGCACCTGGTAGGTTGCGCCACCGACGCGGCGGGGGCGGACCTCCAGATTCGGCATGACGTTTCGCATGGCGTTCCGCAGCACTACGAGCGGGTTCTCGCCCATGCGCTCGCCGATGATCTGCATCGCGCCGTAAAAGATCTTCTCTGCTGCTGCCTTATTGCCGCCCTGCAAAATCTTGTTCATGAAGCGCGTCACGAGGCGGCTTCCGAAGATCTCATCCGGCTTCAGTTCGCGCTTTGGGGCCGGGCCCTTTCTGGCCAATCAGATGCACCTCTTTCGGGTCATGTGCGGCTGTTCTGCGCGCCGGGGAATTCTCGCCCCGGCAGGCGCAATTCACTACTTCAGGGCTTCTTGGTGCCGTACTTCGAGCGAGCCTGCCGCCGGTCTTCGACTCCGGCAACGTCGAGCGTGCCGCGAACCACATGATACTTCACCGAGTTGAGGTCCTTCACACGGCCGCCCCGGACCAGGACGATGCTGTGAGGCGCCACGTTGTGACCCTCGCCGGGGATGTAAGCCGTAACCTCCTGGCGGTTGAAGAGCCGTACGCGGCAGACCTTGCGGAGCGCCGAGTTCGGCTTCTTGGGCGTCTGAGCCCACACGCGGGTGACTACGCCACGCTTCTGCGGTGCGCCGTCCACTCGCGTGCTCTTCCGCTTGATTGAATTCCAGTTGTACTTCAGCGCAGGCGCCTTGACCTTCTTGCGCTTCTTTTCCCGGCCCTTGCGCACAAGCTGATTAATGGTAGGCATGTTTGCCGTCCTTTCACGTCTTTGCATCTTGCGGCGTTCTGGTATCGGTCAGCGGGCTGGGGGACCAAAAAGGCCCCTCACACCGGAGGGGCCAGCAAAGAGTCTCGCCGAGTTCAGATACCTGCCGGTGGCAGGCATCCCTGGTTCGGAGATATCCTCGTTCTTGGCGTGCGCCCCTTTGTGCGATGACTGGTCACGGAATGCGCCGCAAGCCAGCCCAAGTTTTCCAGCCCCACCACAAAATACGACCGCAGCGGGCAGTTCGGTGTCGCGGTTCCCTGGTTACTCGAAGTGCGACCCGCTTGCCCCTGCAGCGAGGAGTCAGTATAGGCTAGCCTCGCCCTGATGTCAAGGGAACTTCCGGCCGATTCGCTATTTTTCTCGAATCAATTGCCGAGCCTGACGATTCCGGCTGACAGCCGCCCTCCTCAAGCGGCCCAGCCGCCGGCTCACGCACGCTCAGCCCCTGCCTGGGACCTCGCATACGTTCCGGAGCAGGCAAGACGGGGCCGCCGGTGCTCGGCGGGCCCATTTCCACCTTATTCGCCTTCGGGCTGCGCCTCGCGCTTGGCGGGGGGCCCCTCGAGGTCGCCCGGCAGTCTCTCCATGTTCTCGGCTTCCTTGGACTTGGCCTCGGCTCCACGCGCCGCCAGATCCTCCAGCACGTCGCCGGAGAAGCCGATCTCGCGGTCTCTGTGCTGCGGCATCCCTGAGCCGGCCGGGATCAGCCGGCCGATTATTACGTTCTCCTTGAGACCGAAGAGCGGATCATGCTTATTCTCACATGCCGCTTCGGTGAGAACGCGGGTTGTCCGCTGGAAGGATGCCGCCGACAGGAAGCTCTCCGTCGCCAGTGACGCCTGGGTGATACCCAGCAGCACCGGCTCCGCCGTTGCCTGCTCGCCGCCCAGTTCATCAACGCGCTCGTTCTCATCCATGAACGCGAAGCGGTCAACGACCTCACCGGGCAGGAACTTCGTATCACCGTGATCGATGACCTTGACCTTGAGCAACATCCGACGGATGATCGTCTCAATGTGCTTGTCATTGATGGCGATCCCGTGCTCATCGCGGTACACCCGCTGGATCTCGCGCAGCAGGTAGTCCTGCACGCCCTCGCGGCCCTGCATAGCCAGCAGCTTCTCCGGGTCCACCGGGCCGGTCGTGAGCGGATCGCCCGCGCGGACCTCCATGCCTTCGGAGACCAAAAGCTCTCCGCGGTAGGGCACAAGGTGCTCGGTGCGGATGGTCACCGTCTCGATGTCGTGCTTCTTCAGGCGCACGCGAACCTTCTTGAGGAGCTTCTCGCCCTCCTTGGCGACCGGCCCCTCGTCCTTGGAGTTGTTCCCGTAGACGTCCCAGGCGAGGCGCTCACCGCGAATGGCATCGGTGTCGCTCAGCGGATGCTCGGAGTGAATGACCACGGTGCGCATGCCCCGCTGGGTGACCTCCGCCACGACACCGTCCACATCGGCGGTGATGGCCTGGCCCTTCGGTGTGCGGGCCTCGAACAGCTCCTCGATCCTCAGCAGTCCGTGCACTGAGGTCTCGAGCACCTTCAGCATGTCCTTGATCGCCTTGCGGCGCGTGCGGCCGCCACCGGCCATATCCAGTGACACGCGGCCCTGGTCAATGTCCTCCTGCAGGCTGCGCAACGCCTGCTGCTTGCGCTTCTTCACATCCGCAACGCCGGTGATGTATTCACCGGCTACGCCACCGGTGTGGAAGGTGCGCATGGTCAACTGCGTGCCGGGCTCTCCGATCGACTGTGCGGCGATGACACCCACCGCAGTGCCCTTCTCCACCCGCCTCTGAGTTGCCAGGTCGCGTCCGTAGCACAGCGAGCAGATGCCGTCCTTGAGTTCGCACGTAAGCGGTGACCGAACCTTGACTTCCTTCAGCCCCGCCTCAACGATCGCTTCCGCGGCCAGTTCGTCAATCTCATGATCAGCCTCGGCGAGGACCTCGCCCGTCTCGGGGTGGAATACATCCTCCGCCGCGTAGCGACCGACCAGACGATCATAGAGGCCCTGATACGTCTCTGCTTCCTCCGGCACCTCGACCTCGGCGCCACAGTACTTGCACACGCCCTCCCGGTGGTAATCGACCATGCCACACTCGGGGCAGTAAACGTCGTTGAGGTACATCTGCGTTACAGAAATACCCTCGGACGTGCCGCAGTCCCCGGCCTGAATCATCGCGTCCTGAGCCACGTCCACCAGCCGCCGCGTGAGGTAGCCGGCGTCAGCGGTCCGCAGGGCCGTATCCGCCAGGCCCTTCCGCGCACCGTGTGTGGACACGAAGTACTCGAGAAGGTTCAGCCCATCATTGAAATTATTTTTGACAGGCAGATCCTCGATCAATCGTCCGAACGGATCGCTCATCAGGCCGCGCATACCGGTGATCTGCGAGAACTGGGTGATCGATGCACGCGCACCGGAGTTGATCATCATCCAGATCGAGTTAAAGGTACCCACATGCTCAAGGATCTCGTCAGATATCTCCTGGCGCGCCTGCTCCCAGCGCGAGAGAACGGAGCGCTCACGCTCGTCCTCGGAGATCACGCCTTCGGCAGCAGCCTTGTTGATCTGTTCGACCTTCTTCTCCGCCCTGGCGATGATATTGTCCTTGTCTGTCTCGATCTTGGTATCGTCCAGACAGATGCTCAGACCCGAGGTCGTCACGAACTTAAAGCCCAGTTCCTTAATCTCATCGATCAGCCGGGCTGTGCGGTGCTGCCCGTACCGCTTGTAACACTCCACGACCAGGTCGGAAAGCTCGTCGGCAGCGATGTCGTGGTTGTAGTAGGGCATGTCGAAGGGCAGGTGACTGTTGTAGACAACCCGCCCGGCAGTGGTGAGAACCATTTCGCGCTTCACCGCGACAGTGAAGTCACTGTCAACGGCACACCGCCCCCTCAGACACTGCTCCGCGGCCGTGTACTTCAAAGCCGCGAGGAGGGTCTCTTCGACTTCAGCGGTGGTCTCACCGGCCTGGGAGCCCTCGGTCACGGGCCGTGGCGGGTGCATCTGGCCCGACTGCACGTTGTCCACGATGTCGCTTGTCAGTGTGAACTGCAGCGCGCGCGCACGCACCGGGTGCTCGTGTGTCACGTGTTCGGCGACCGTGCGCTCCAGCGCCATCTGCGCGTACGGATGCAGTTCCAACTCATTCCCGTCCGGGTCACGGACCTCGACAATGATGTCTGGAAGCCGGACATCGATAGCTTCGTGCAGGTCGACCTTGCGATGTTCGTAGGCGCTGATCACCGCCTCGGCGGATTCAAACTGCTTCCGCTCTTCCTTTGGCGGTGTCTCGCCGCTCTGCTGAGTCATGTAGTAACAGCCCAGCACGATGTCGTAGACCGGGTGTTCGATCGGCTCACCGTTTGCCGGCTTGAAGAGATTCATCGACGCGATCATCAGCAAACGCGCCTCAGCCTGCGCGTGCGCCGACAGCGGTACGTGGACCGCCATCTGGTCGCCGTCGAAGTCCGCGTTGAATGCGCGACAGACCAGCGGATGAAGCTGCACGGCCTTGCCGTCGATTAGCACCGGCTCAAACGCCTGGATACCCAGTCGGTGCAACGTCGGCGCCCGGTTCAGCAACACAGCCTTCCCTTCGATCACACGCTCGAGCGAATCCCACACAATCGGGTCCACCCGATCGACCATTCTCTTGGCCGTCTTGATATTGTGGGTATGGTCGTGCTCGACAAGGTCCTGCATCACGAAGGGCTTGAAAAGCTCAAGCGCCATGACGCGGGGGAGCCCACACTGGTGCAGCTTCAGTTCCGGACCGACCACGATGACCGAGCGACCGGAGTAGTCCACGCGCTTGCCGAGCAGGTTCTTGCGGAAGCGCCCCTCCTTGCCCTTGAGCATGTCCGAGAGGGACTTAAGCTGACGACGATTGCTTCCGGTCACAGGCCGGCTGCGCCGATTGTTGTCAATCAGTGCATCCACCGACTCCTGCAGCAGGCGTCGCTCGTGGTTGACGATCGACTCGGGTGCGTTGATCTCAATAATCCGCCGCAGGCGGTTATTCCGGTTGATCACGCGGCGGTAGAGGTCGTTCAGGTCAGACGTGGCGAACCGTCCGCCATCGAGCTGAACCATCGGGCGCAGTTCGGCAGGGAGCACCGGCAGGACCGTAAGAACCATCCACTCGGGGCGGTTGTTGGAGTTGCGGAAGGCTTCTACGACCTTCAGCCGCTTCACAGCGCGTTTGCGCCGCGCGCCACCGTGCTCGTCGATCTCCTTGCGCAGTTCACTGGCCATGTCGTCGAGGTCGATGTGCTTGAGCAGTTCCTCGATCGCCTCGGCGCCCAGACCGGCATTGAACAGATTCCCGAAATCCTGGCCGAGCTGTCGCTCGAGGATGTCCACCAGTTCCAGCAGCCGGCGATGGTTCAGCTCGCTGATAAGCTGCTTGGGAGCGAGTTCGAAGAGCAGTTCCACGATCTCCTCGAGGTCCTGAATGCGCTCGACCGCATTACTCTCCTCCTCTTCGATGCCGGAGGACAGTTCATCCTCGCTGGTGATCTCGCGAGTGGGCATGAAGCCGCCCTCGAGGATGGCCTCGATCGACGGCTCTTCCTCCTCGTCGTCTTCCTCGGCCTCCTCGGGCCCCTTCTCCAGATGCTCCTCGTAGCTGGCCTTGAGGGCGTCGATGGCCTCTTCTTTCCGGGCCCGGATTTCCTCCTTCTCCCGCTCCACCGCTTCGAGGATGTCGGACCGCCGCTTGTGCAGCCGGGCGGCATCGACGTCGGTGACGATGTAGGAGGCGAAATACACGACCTCTTCGAGCGTCCGCCGCGACATGTCCAGAAGCAGACTGAGCGGACTCGGCACGCCCTTGAGGTACCACGAATGACAGACCGGTGCGGCCAGTTCGATATGGCCCATGCGCTCGCGTCGGACCTTCGAGCGTGTGACCTCGACGCCACAACGGTCGCAGATGATGCCCTTGAACTTCACCTTCTTGTACTTGCCGCAGTGGCACTCCCAGTCTCGCACGGGCCCGAAAATGCGCTCGCAAAACAGGCCGTCGCGCTCAGGGCGATACGTCCGGTAGTTGATGGTCTCGGGCTTCTTGACTTCGCCCCTTGACCACGCTCGGATCTCCTCCGGAGAGGCCAGACCAATTGTTACTGCCTCAAAGTCTGTGGTGGAGACGGGCAAGATCGATCGCCTCCTGGATATCTGTAATCTCACCGCTGGACACGTTGCCCTGCGGCATCATCACTCTCTATGTGCAACCCCGCGAGGGGCACCGGCTGAACACGACGCCTAGCGCAGGTCGCCGCTGTCTGAGCTGATGTCGATCGGCTCACCGTGCTCGTCTTCGATCGTTACGTCCAGTGCCAGTGCTTTCATTTCATTGACAAGGATCTTGAACGCCTCAGGAACGCTGGGTTCCTCGATGTTCTGGTCCTTGACGATCGCCTCATACGTCGCGACGCGACCGGTCACATCATCGGACTTGACCGTGAGCATCTCCTGCAGGCAGTTAGCCGCACCGTAGGCCTCCAGAGCCCACACCTCCATCTCTCCGAAGCGCTGTCCACCGAACTGCGCTTTCCCGCCCAGCGGCTGCTGGGTGATCAGAGAGTAGGGGCCTGTAGACCGCGCGTGAATCTTGTCCTCAACGAGCTGCAGCAGCTTCAGGATATACATGTACCCGACCATCACGGGCTGGTTGAACGCCTCGCCCGATCGGCCGTCGTACAGTGCGGTCTTGCCGGTTTCCGGGTCAAGCTCGGCCCGCTGGTAGGCGTTCTCCCTGGCGGCCTCAACGATCAGCTCATACGGCCGATCATCCGAGGCCCGGCTCCACGCGTGCGGGCTCACGCCCAGCCATTCGGCAAGCTGCTCGAGTTCGTCCGGCTCGTACTGCGACAACTGCTCCACCAACTGCTCCTCCACGCCCTCCGGCGTGGGCGAGTCGAGCTGTTCGATGTCAATGATTTCACCGAAGTGATTCAGCTCGCAGTCGGTGTAACTGATCAGCTCTTCGCGCTTCCTCTGTAAGGACAGGGCGGCCATGCCCTCCATGATGTCCTCGGCGGTTATCCCCTCAAAGATTGGCGTGACGTATTGCTGGTCTCCCGTCTCTTTCGCTATCAGCGCCAGGTGCGTTTCCAGTACCTGCCCGATGTTCATACGAGATGGAACCGTCAGCGGATTGAGGCAGATGTCGACGGGCCGACCGTCCGCGGTGAAGGGCATGTCCTCAACCGGCAGGATCTTGGAGATGACGCCCTTGTTCCCGTGGCGCCCGGTCAGCTTGTCGCCGATCATGATTTTCCGCCGCTGGGCGACGAAGACCCGCACGAGCTGGTTCACGCCCGGCTTCAGTTCGTCGCCGGGGAGCTTTTCGAGCTTCCCGTCACACCGGGGACAGCGCTCGTGCTCGGGCTGTTTGCCGAAGTCATGGACGGTGCCGCATGACTTGCACTCGTACTTGTGTCGCGAGAAGATCTTGGTGTCAATAACCACGCCCTTCTCGCCGTGCGGCACCCGCAGCGAAACATCTCGCATCTCCTCGGCCTTCTTGCCGAAGATCGCGATAACGAGCTTCTCCTCCGCGGTCAGCTCAGACTTGCCCTTCGGCGCGACCTTGCCCACCAGGATGTCCTCGGCCCGCACTTCCGCGCCGATCCGAATCACACCGGTGGGATCGAGGTCCGCCAGCGCGTCATCGCCAACATTGGGGATGTCGCGAGTGATCTCCTCAGGTCCGAGCTTGGTGTCGCGGGCCTCGCACTCGTACTTCTCAATATGAATCGACGTCAGTTCATCGTCGTGGAGCAGACGCTCGCTGATGACGATTGAGTCCTCAAAGTTGTACCCTTCCCACGGCAGGAAGCACACGCGCAGGTCATTTCCGATGGCCATGAGCCCCTGATCGGTCGAGGGACCGTCGGCAAGCGCCTCACCGGCCTTCACCCTGTCGCCCTCGTGCACAAGCCGGTGGGACGTCACACACGTACCCATATTCGTGCGCACGAAGTTCTCCAGTTCGAATGTCTCTTCCGTGCCGTCCACGTACTCCACCACGACCCGGTCCGCGTTTGCCTCCGTCACCCGGCCGTCCTTCTGCGCGATCGCCACCACGCCCGAATCACGCGCCGCCCGGCCCTCAAGGCCCGATCGGACGCAGGGGGCATCGGTCTTGATCAGCGGCACCGCCTGCCGCTCCATGTTCGAACCGGCAAGCGCGCGAACCGCGTCATCGTGCTCAAGGAACGGGATCAGGCCCGGCGCGACAGAGAACACCTGGGATGCCGAGTAGTCGATGTAGTCAACTTCCTCGGGCTCCCGTGTCGCGAACGCGCCCTGATAGCGGCAGTTAATCGGTCCGGTGAGCCGACCGTCCTCGTCACGCTTGGCAGAGGCCGAGGCGATATAGCACTGCTCTTCCTCGTCCGCTGTCATGTATTCGACTTCATCAGTCGGCATCCCGTCTTTGACCTTCCGATACGGCGTCTGGATGAAGCCAAACTCGTTGAGGCGGGCATGCAGTGCCAGGTAACCGGTCAGACCGACAAGCTGACCCTCCGGGCTCTGAACGGGGCAGATCCGGCCGTAGTGCGAGTGATGCACGTCGCGGACTTCAAGCTTCGCGCTCTGCTTGCTCAAACCGCCCGGCCCCAGCGCTGACACGCGACGCGTGTGCGACAGTTCGGCAAGCGGATTCACCTCATCCATGAACTGTGAAAGCTGCCCGGAGCCGAAGAAGCTGTTGATCGC
This sequence comes from uncultured Armatimonadia bacterium, assembly GCA_964484945.1. Lineage (GTDB taxonomy): Bacteria > Armatimonadota > Zipacnadia > Zipacnadales > UBA5352 > UBA5352. The sequence goes on from CAZAHB010000012.1 coordinate 41,443, forward strand.
GGCCGAGATCGGCTTCGTGGAGATGACGTTACCGGGCACCATCTCCTCGGGGTCCATGGACGTCATGCGCTCCTTGGCCACGCGCTCGGTGCGCATAAACCCCGTGCGCAACTGACTCTGCAGCAACTCACCGATCGCCCGCACCCGCTTGTTCTGCAGGTGGTCGATGTCATCGACATCGCCTTCGTCGCGGGGCAGGCCGAGCAGATAGCTGACCATCGCCACGACGTCCTCGCGGGTGAGCGTGCGGCGCTCCGAGTCAACGTCCACATCCAGCTTCCGATTTATCTTGTAACGACCCACACGCGACAGGTCGTAGCGCTTTACATCGAAGAAGTAGCTGTGCAGCAGCGACTCGGCGCTGTCCACCGTCGGTGGATCGCCGGGTCGGATCTTGCGGTAGACTTCCAGCAGGCCCTGTTCGGCGCTCGAACTCTCGTCATCCTCAAGGGTCGCGCGAAGCTCAAACGGGGCGCGGATGACCGTCAGCTTCTTCACACCCATGCCTGCGAGCTTTTTCAGAGCGTCAATTTCCAGCGCCCCCCAGGCCTCGGCGAGGATCTCGCCGTCCTGGTCGGTCAGCGTGCGTGTAGCGAAGTATTCCTCGTGGGCCTCGATGCCCGGCAGGGCCTCCGCCTCTCGCTCCTCGATACGGGAAATGAGCGTATTGATCTCCGCCGTCTCCTCCTCACCGAAGGCGCGGAGGATGTCCTCGTCGGTCCCGGTGGCAGGCACCTCGTCGGGGCCGTCTGTCTCCAGCCACTGCAACGCGCGCAGCAGCGCGGTGACGGGGAACTTACGCGTCTGACCGAGCTTGACGCTGATGACACCTTTGGCGGATGTATCAATCTCCAGCCATGCACCGTCCGACGGGATGACCTTGGCCGAAAAACGCACGCGTCCGGCCGAGTCGATGGTGTCCGAGAAGTACACGCCTGGTGAGCGGGCGAGCTGGCTGATGACCACGCGCTTGGCACCGTTAATAACGAACTTGCCCCGATCGGTCATGATCGGCAACTCGCCAAGGTAGACCTCCGACTCGCGGATCTCCGGAATCTCCTTGTTGATCAGCCGAACCTTGACGTGAAGCGGGGCTTCGTACGTGGCATCACGCTCGCGGCATTCCTTCATTGACCGCGAGGGCTTGCCTATCGTGTAGTCCAGAAACTCCAGGGCGATGTTGCCTGTGTAGTCCTCTATGGGGCTGAAACTGTCGAAAAGCTCCTTCAGGCCCTCTTCGCAGAACCACTCGTACGACTCGGTCTGAATACTGATCAGATCAGGCAATGACGCCGGATCATACGACAACGGACGCGACTCCGGCAAGTGTGGCAAATTCTCGGCCATGGGCAAAAGCCTCCTCGGTCATCGTCAGAAGAAGAAGGACGCCCCTGCGTACATGCAAAAACGGGGGTGCGCGCGGCAGATGCGCACTCCGCGTTTAGAGAGGATTGTTCGCCCCAACGATATTGGCTATGGGATGAGCACCCACAGAACGCAGTTCAGTAGCGGTAACGCAACCTCGGATGAGTTAGTATACGCAAAGTTCCCTCCGCTGTCAACCCCCATTTTGAGGTTTTTCTCGCAGGTTGGCTTCAGAGGGCGTCCCGTTTTCCCCGGCGGCTGATGACAGTCCGGATGTTGCGTGCTTTCCACACCCTGTATAGACGCCTTCACCATCCCGAAGGTTCTGTTCGATCGCGGCCTTTTTGCCAAGCCGGGCCGCGTCCTGACCTCGGGCGTACCGTGAAGCCACCGACAGCCGCTGCCACAACGTCAATGCCGGTTGGTACACGCGGCCGCATTCGCGACATTTTGCCTGTTGCTATGGGAGATCTATCACCGCTCCCGCGGCAAGCAGGCTGGCGCGCAGTTCACCGATGGGGACGCTCCGCGGCGGGCACTGGTGCTCTGCTGCCAGCGCCGCCGCCGCTCCGGCCGCCTCCCCCATCGTCCAGCAGCAGTGAATCTCTCGCAGCGCCTCCATCGCCTCCGCGTCCCCTGATACACAGCGTCCGGCGACCACCACACCCTCGACATCGCGCGGAATCAGGGATCCGAGCGGAATCTCGTAGACCAGATCCGGGTTTCGGAAGTCGTTGCCCAGCGCCACGGAGTCGTCAAATCGCCGCTCGTTCTCGAATTCTTCGAACCGCATCGTCTCAAGCCCATTGATCCGCCGGGTGCAGCGGACGCCAATCTGCCACGCGGTGTCGATCAACCATGCCTCCTCGAAGCCAGGCATTTTCTCGCGCAGCACATCAAGCGCCGTCTTCGCGGAGCGCCGCCCGCGGATCTCCATTCGCGTCAGCACATCCGGGTCGAGGAAATCGCCCCGCGCCATATGGTTGTTGCCCCAGGCCACATTCGGCTCCAGCGGGAAGGGCGACAATCCGAAGTAGCTCTCGTAGCCGGCCGCGGCGTGTGCCTCCCTGTGGACCTCGCGGGCGCTCCCATCACTGCGCGCCTCGCTCCATCGATCCATGTCGATATTCCCGATCCGAAACGGCAGACCGATCATCTTCTGGTCGCGCTCGAAATCCGCACCGGCCATCGCGGCCACGTCGCCGTCACCGGTGCAGTCCACGATCACGCCGGCACGGATCGCCTCTCGCCCGGCCTTGCTCTCGAGAATGACTCCGTCCGGGCGACTGTCATCTCCGAATACCCCCACCACCCATGAGTGCATACGCACCAGTACACCCGCATCGAGGCACATCTCATCCGACAGACGCTTGAGCCCCTCCGGATCGAAGCGGCTGCTGCCGCGCTCATTGCGGTACTCGGCCTCATCGCTGTCTACAAGCTTTTCCAGCGTCTCCTGGCCGATGCCGCCGATCACCTGATCGTCATCGCGCGTCAGCGGTGGCAGAACGATCACAAGCCCGCCCGTCGCCAGGCCGCCCAGGCAGCCGTAGCGCTCGACCAGCATCGTATCCGCACCCGCTCGAGCGCTGGCGATTGCGGCAGCAGTTCCGGCCGGCCCTCCTCCGCACACCAGCACATCCACGTCGGCGATTACTGGAAGTTCTCGGGCCGGCTCACGAATCGTCTCCTGCGGCATCTGCATCCCTTCTCTCCTCAAGCACTTTCGTATTGGTCTGATTCCCCGCAGACCCGACGGGTTCCTCCATCAGCGTGTACACAGTAACGGGGCGCCGAGGGTCATCAGCGCCCCGTCTGCCATCGAGCTACCGCTCACTCAATCCATCCGGGGCCTTCCGGGGATTCACTGCGTCCGGCTTCAGATGTCGGGGGCACGAAGCGCTCATAGGTCTCGATGTGCCGGTCGATGTCGGCAGCCGTGACCGGTCCGAGGTTCATGTTGTGATCGACCAGCATCATTGCCCGCTCGTTTATGACACCGCGGACGATCGCAGCCACATCCGCCGGGGTGAACTGCCGCTCGGCACTCCACTCACAGAAGCCCACGATCGGATGATTGCTCGGCCGCTCCGCGCAGTGCTCTTCCAGCCAGGTTTCGCGCTCGGCCAGCAGGGCCTCCCGCAGCTCAGAGTCCATCACATCCGTTCGAGTCGCTTTGCGCTCGGCCTGGTCGAGGTGGATCAACCATACCTCGGCCCACTCCCGCACATTCGCGGGAGCCCGCACCTCCACAGCCGCGAACCGGCCGGCCCGCAGCAGCGCCGGGTCCATGTTGTCCGGTCGATTCGTGTCAGCGAGGACCACCGTGCCCGACTGGCGACCCTTCAGTCCGTCCATCAGGTCGAGCAGGCAGCCCACCATGCGGTTGACCCAGCGTTCGTGACCGGAGTTACTCAGATTACTGCGCTTTGGTGCGAGACTGTCAAGCTCCGGCAGATAGATCACCGCTGCTTCGTGTTTTCCCGCCTCTTCCCAGAGGTTCGTGAGCGTCCTCTCCGTCTCACCGGCCCACATGCTCACGATGCGACCGCCCGGGACCGCAATGAAGGGGCAGTTAATCTCCCCCGCCACCGCGCGCGCCATGAGCGTCTTACCCACGCCCGGGCGGCCCCACAACAGGATGCCACCACTCATCTCTGCCCCCCAGCTCTCGAACGCCTCGCGACTTTCAGCGCGCGTTTGAGCGATGAGTAAGCGCAGCTTTGATTTGGCCGCCTCACACCCCCCGACATCGGCGAGGCTGCAGGCCGGGTGCTGGACATACTGGCTGAATTGCTTGATCTCGTGGCCCTCGTTCCGCGAGGCAGACCTGGACGAAGCACCATCGCTTTCGGCCTCGGCAGCCCTGTCGCGCTTGCTCCGTGCCACGTCAAGCTGCGTACGTGCCTTCGAGTAGTGCTCATCTATCTCCAGGGCCTCTTCGTAGCACTCGATCGCGCGGTCCCAGTTCTCCATGTACTCGTGGACAAGCCCAAGGGTATAGTGGGCCTCTGCCAGGCGATCGTTCATTTCGAGGACAGCTTCGAGATCCGCCGCCGCTGTCTGGTAGTTCTCCAGGCGCGTGGAGGCGAGGGCCCTGTTGAAGAGCGACTCGAGAAGCTCCGAATCTAAATCGAGGGCGCACGTGTACAGTGCGTGGGCTTCGCCGAAGTGGCCGCGCTTATAAAGGTCGTTCGCCACATTGTGAAGCCTGTGTTCGAGGGACAAAACGCCGAACGAATCCTCCCGGGGCAGTTCGGGGAGGACGTCAATGCCCAGCGCGTCGCAGACCCCCTCAAGCCGGTGCAGCGTCTCCGGGTCCTCGGGCCGTTGTGTTGTGTGCATGAGTGCGACGATCTGGCGTATCTCCGCGATCATCCCGGGGTTCAGGGTCAGATTGCTCTCATCCGAGTCGTCCGGTTCCGGCTCGATCCAGACACACTGGTGGGCATCCCAGGCCCAATCGAGTTTCCGCTTACGTGCGAGAAGCCGCTTCACATCTGGCGCGTGGTCGTCAGCCTCTGCTCCGTCTCCGTTCTCACCGACCGCGGACAGAACGTCGTCCACCAATCCACTCCCGTCGGCCAGTTCTCTGTCATGGTGGCGGATGGTAACCATGCACTCCATGGCCGGCTGGACAGCGCCCACCTCAAGTAACGCCTTCGAGAGATCCACGTACTGGGCGAGAAGCTCATCGATGAATTCAGTACCCTTTGGGTTCTCCATTCAAAGCCTCCTTCCCCACCGGAAGCATAGTTAGCGAAATGGCACCAGTTTACCTCTTCTCTCCCGAAGAAACGCGAGAGCGACTACTTCGCAGGCACGAAGGGTAGAATATAGAAGCAACGGAAGGTTTCGCTACATTTGATATAGAATAACCATACGTCCATTTCTGTTACTGGGAGCGGGTGAAAGCCTCACGGCAGTGTTGCCCGCGCACAGTCAGTGAGCCGACGGGTGGATGGCGTCATGAGCCTCAGAGCAAGATTGACGCTGGCCTTTTTAGCGATCTCCTTGTTACCTCTCGCGCTCGTTTGCGTCATCTCCGGAACCACGTCGCACCGAGCGGTCCGCGAGGAGATGCTCGATCATCTCGAATCGGTGGCGACTGTCCAGGCCCACCGGCTCGAGGCTATTGTGCAGCAGAACCTCGAGAGACTCAGCCTCGTCGCCAGCCGAACACAGCTTCGAATATGCCTCTCACGATACAACCGCGAGCACGACAAAATCGACATCGAGAATATGAATCTCATCCTCATGGATGCCCTCGATTCGATCCCCGCTTTCGAGGCGATTACGGTTCTCGACCTTTCGGGCACAGTCGTGGCGTCTACGGAGACGGGCCGTCTTGGGACGGTGCTGTCAGACGAAGAGTTCTTCGTCCGGGGGCGGAAGAAAGAGATTGCCGACATCGTCCTGCTCGATGAACAGGGGGAAATGAAAGTCCGCCTCGCGGGTCCGCTCAAGTTCTACCACGAGACCATCGGCGTAATCGTTATCCGCTCGAAGGCCGACAATATGCAGGCACTTGTCAGCGACTACGCGGGGCTGGGCCGGACCGGCGAGACCGTCATCGCGCGGCGCGGCCCCGAAGGCCGCGCGGTCTTCCTCACG
>CAZAHB010000013.1:0-46917 GCA_964484945.1 uncultured Armatimonadia bacterium
CGCGGCGGGCCCCGTGCAGCCGCGCCGGCGGGGCGCCGCGCCGGCGCAGATGCTGTATCTCTTCGCGACGCATCTCAACGGCGGCCATGTGCAGGCCCATCGCGATGCCCTCGAGCCGGACGCGCCCGGTCGCAGTGCCCAGTCCGCTGACGACATCGGGCATGCGGAAGTCAACTGTCCAGGCGTAGACAATACCCCCCGTCAGCCCGCAGACCACCAGCGCGAGCACCGCCAGCCACGGTCGGAGCACCGCCATCACCTCAGCCCGATGAGAACCACGACTTTGACCGCTCCGTCCCTGTGCTCTGAGAATACATCGAAGCCATACCGCATGTCCTCCAGTGGTACCCGGTGGGTGATCAGAGGCAGCGGATCGATCATCCCCGCGCGCCACAGGCGCAGCAGTTCGGCGAAGTCCTCGTAGTGCAGGTACCAGCTTCCACCCAGCTTGACGTCGCGGCTGATGATGTGTGCCCAGGGGCTGAAGTCCATCTGCATGTTCCGCCCTACACACATCGCGGTGCCGCCCGGCCGGAGGCTGTCGAGGGCGGTCAGGGCCAGGCCCTCCGCCCCCGTGCAGTCGAAGGCGAAGTCCGCGCCCCGCAAGCTCCATTCGCGCGCGGCCGGGACTGTCGAGGCCTCGCACGGATCGCTCGCCACTTCCGCGCCGAGGGACAGCGCGAGCGTTCGGCGGTAGTCGAGCGGGTCCACGGCCATCACCGGCGCGCCGCGCGCGATTGCAATCTGCACCACTCCGAGGCCGATCGGGCCACAGCCAAGCACAACGACGGTGTCGCCCTCACCCACGCCGGCGGTTCGGATGGCCTTCATCGGAGTGCCGAACACATCCGTCATCAGGCACGCGCGCATCCAGTCGAGCCGGCCGGGAAGCCCCAGCAGATTGCCCCCCGGCGCCACGAGAAGCTCGCCGAAGCCGCCGTTGACCGAACCGCGGGGGTTTTCGCACCACGTGATGCGCCCCCGGCGACAGTTCGCACACTCGCCACAGCCGATGAGATTGTACACCGCCACGCGGTCACCGGGCGACAGACGCGTGCTTCCCTCCCCTATCTCAACGACCTCGCCCACCACCTCGTGGCCCATGATCGATTCAGGTGGTTCGGGTTGGGAGTAGATGTGCCTGTCCGTGCCGCAGATCCCACAGGCCATCACGCGCACGAGACACTCATCCGCGGCCTCGATGGTCGGATCCGGGCGCTCTTCGATAGCGATCTCGCCATTACCGCGAAAGATGCCGGCCTTCATGCGATCCCGTCACCCTCCCGCGCACGCGCATCAGTCCGTGAGCAATCCCGCCGTCCCCAGTATCTGCGGCAGGAGCCCGGCCTTCCCCTGCGCCATAATGTGCAGCCCCCGGCAGGCGGGGAGGACCGACGCGGCGATCTGCCCCGCGACCTCGGCACCCACCCGGGGTCGATCGGCCATCTCCGCCTCATTGAGTCTCTGGATCACCCATGGCGGCACATTGATGCCGGGAATCCGCGCATTCATGAAGCGCGCCATTCGCGGAGAGGTCACGGGGATTATCCCGGCCAGGACCGGAACATCGCCGATATCCGCGCGTTCCACGAAGCGTGTGAATGCCGCCGGATCGAAGACCGCCTGCGTCTGGATGAACTGCGCGCCCGCATCGAGCTTCTTTCGCAGCTTGATCCGCTGCAACTCCACGTTGTCGCCCTCAGGAGCGACAACGGCCCCGGTGCACATGCGTAATGGCGCGTCCAGTTCATTGCCCGCAAGGTCCTCGCCCCCGCGCATCTGCTGCGCCACGCGCAGAAGCTGCACCGAGTCGATCCCGAAAACCGGCTTGGCGCCCGGGTGGTCGCCCAGCACCATGTGATCGCCGGTAATGATCAGCGCATTCTCCACCCCGAGCGCATCAGCAGCAAGCAGATCGCTCTGCAACGCGATACGATTGCGGTCGCGGCAGGTAAGCTGCCAGATGGGGGTGACACCGGCCTCTATCATCAACCGGGCGACGGCCAGCGGGCTCATGTGCATTTTGGCCCCCTGACCATCGGTGACGTTGATCGCGTCCACCCACCGGGCCAGCTGCTGCGCCTCTGCCACAGCCTCGCTGGGATCGGCGCCTTTGGGGGGCGCCACCTCCGCGGTCACCGCCACTCCGCGCTCCTGCACGACCTCGGTGAGCTTCACTGCTTCTGCTCCGTGCTGTCTGAACCTGTCGGGCTGAGGCCCACCTGCTCCTGGTAGGCGCCCAGCACATCCAGACGACCGGCCGCCTTCAGCCGCCGGTGGATCAACTCCCAGACACAGGGACGCTCGGGGATGACCTCACACCGGCCTCCCTGTGCCCCACCGCACGGCCCGTTAATCAGGTGCTTGGGGCAGAAGCTGTAGGGACACAGCCCGCCCGTCAACTCCGCGATGCACTGCTCGCAGAAGTGGCACTCGGAGACCTTCTGTGCACCGCCGCCGGTCGGCCCGCCCACGACAACCTGAGTGCCCATAATCACCGGCACGTCGGTCGCGCCTTCGACGGCGGGCAGTCCCTGGGGACAGGCGAGCAACACGATCAGGTCGGCCCGCGTCAGTGCCTCCTCTGCATCTGAAAGCGTCACCCGGGCGACGCGCGGATCGCAGATGCCATCTCCCTCAGGAGGCACCGCGTGGCCGACGACCTCAACGCCCTCGGCCTCCAGCGCCTGCTCAAGCTCCAAACACTCCGCGGCGCCGCCGAAGCCTTCCTGAGTGGCGCAATCCCCACAGCCAAGCACGAACACGCGCGCCCCGTCGGAAATCTGCTCGAGGAGCCGTGGCAGCGGGACCTGGACCGTTCGCTGCATTGCCATCGCCTAGAGCACCCCGCGTCTGTGGGCGCTGAGGTAACCGGCACACCACTCGTCGCGACCCGCCAGCGCTTCGGCGGCATACACCGCGGCCATGATGCCCGGGTCGATCGGATCGACGATCGCGGTATCGAGGCCGCTTCGAATCGCCTGTGCGAGGAATACACGGTTGAGCAGCGCGCGGCGGGGAAGTCCGTAGGATACGTTGCTGACCCCGCAGACAGTGTGACAGTCCGGAAGCTCGTCGGTAATCTGCTGGAGAGCCTCGGTCACGATGCGACCGCCCTCCGGCTCCACGCTCAGCGGCGTCACGACCGGATCAATGTAGATGTTATCGGCGGCGATTCCGGCTGTGGTCAGTCTATCCACGAGGCGCCTGGCGCCCTCCACTCGTCCCTGCACGCCCTTCGGCACGCCCTCGTCGCCCATCACCAGCGCGACGACCTGCACATCCCGGCCGGAGACCACCGGCAGGAAGCGCTCGAGACGCTCCCGCTCCAGCGTCACCGAGTTGCAGATCGGCCGCCCGCCGCCCTCATACGCCTCCAGACCCGCCTCCATGGCCTCAGGATTGGCCGTATCGATACAGACCGGGACATCCACCGACTCCGTGGCAACCTTCACCAGCCACGCCATCTGCTCGATTTCCTCGCTGCCGACCATGCCGACATTGCAGTCGATGAAGTCTGCGCCCGCCTCGGCCTGCCGAACAGCCAGGTCCATCAGCACCGCCTCATCCCGCGCAAGGATCGCTTCGCGCACCGGCTCTCTCGTTCCGTTTATGAGTTCACCAATGATTATCATTCGTTTGTCGCCACCTTCTCACGCCCCGTCACCAGTGCAGTCAGCATCCGCGAGAGCGGTGCCTGCAGCCCCCGCTCTTCCGCCCGGCGCGCGATCTCACCGTTGATATACTCAATCTCGGTTCGGCGCCCGGCCTCAATATCCTGCAGCATTGAGGAGCGATTCTCCGCGGTCTTCTCGCAGATCGCCTCGACGGTGTCAACGATCCCTTCCTGGACGAAGGCGCCGCACGCGCGCCCGATATCGGCCGCCTCCTCCACAACCGCGCGAAGCAGAGCCGCCGTCTCATCGTACTGCAGCACCTGCCCGTTCCGAAGGCCGGTCAGGGCCGTGATCGGATTTATGCTCGCGTTCACGATAGCCTTCGCCCATAATACATCGTCCACGCTCGATGCCGGCTCACAATCGATTCCGGCGGTGCGCAAGAAGCGCGCGGCCTCCCTGGCCCGCCGATTATTCCCGGTCGGTGATCCGAACTGCGCGAAGCCGCGCCCGGCCTCTCGAACGTGCCCTTCATCCAGCAACGTCGCCCCGAAAGTGGTGGTGCCGGCCAGAACACGCGCCTGAGGGATGATCTCACAGATACGCTCGTAGTTGCCGAGGCCATTCTGCAGCGTCAGCATCCCCCCGTCATCACCCAGCGCGGGAAGCGCGTGGCGCGTGGCATCCTCGGTGTCGTACGCCTTCACGAGCAACAGTCCGAGGCGGGTGGGCGCGAACTCTTCCGCATCGGCGCTGCACGGCACCCGAATCGTCCGCTCTTCGCCCTCGCTCTCAAGGATGATGCCCCTGTCATCGATTCGGCGGGCGCGGTCCTCGCGGTGGTCCAGCAGGCCGACTTTGAAATTCGCTTCCGCCAGCAGCGCGGCGTGCAGACACCCCAGCGCCCCCGGGCCGATCACGAGTATATCCAGCGGTCCCCGCACTCCGTCACTCACTCTCATCACCCTCGTCACCGTGCGCCTGAAAGCCTTCGCGGTCGGAGGTGCTCTCCCACCGCTGCAATTCCGCGATCTCACCGAGCGTACGCCCGGCCTCGATCTCCCCCTTCTCTCGCTGTTCGCGCTCGTAGACTGACTGCGCGCGGTTCGCCACCGCCACCGCCTGCTCGCCGGGCACAACGATGATCCCGTCATCATCGGCGATGATCCAGTCACCGGTGCGGATCGTCGTCTCGCCGATCTTAAGCGGCACGCCGATCATACCCATGCCCTTCGGCTCACCCGCCGATGGGGTACGCGTGGCACAGAATGCGGGGAAGTCCAGTTCGCTGATCTCGCGAGTATCGCGCATCGCGCCGTTGATGACCACGCCGCCGAGTTTGCGCGAGATGCAACTCTTCGTGGCCTCTTCCCCCCACACTGCGGGCACTTCGCCGCGCACGTCGATAAACAGGACCGCGCCTTCCTCGGCCTGGTCGATGGCCTCGACCGGCTTGGCCCAGTCGCCCGGGTACGTCCATACCGTCAGGGCCGGTCCAACCGCCTTCAGCCCGGGCTTGAGCGGGTAGATCCCGTGCACCAGCCCGCGGCGGTGCATTGCATCGGAGATGTTCGCTGCCGAGCACCGCATGAAGATCTCCCGAAGCTCTTCCTTGCCTCCACGCTTGAAAAGCTCGGTCTCCACCGCCTCGCCCGACTCGATGGCCTCCACGATGCGCCGGGCCGCTTCAGTGGCGTCGGTGGCCTTGATAATCGCGCCTCCGACGATCACGATATCGGCGCCGGCGCGAACCGCATCCGGAGCGGTCTCCGAGTTGATCCCACCGGCAACCGCGAGGCGGATGTCCACGGCCTTGCGCACGTCCTCTATCACAGCCATCGGCGAGGCCCCGACCATTTGCTCATCGATCGCGGTGTGGATGCCCACCACGCCCGCGCCAAGCTCCTGGGCTCGCCGCGCGCGATCAACCGGTTCGGGGACGCCGATCAGATCCACCTGAATCAGGGCATCGTAATTCTTCCCGGCTTCCACGCACTCAGCGATGGTCTCATCCGATGCCGCGCCCAACACGGTGACCACATCCGCGCCGGCCTTCGCCGCCATCTCCACTTCCACCCGGCCGGCGTCCATGATCTTCAGATCGGCCACCACTGTGCTGTCCGGGAAGCGCTTCCGCAGCGCCCGGATCGCCTCCATGCCCTCGCTCTTGACCAGAGGTGTGCCTGCTTCAACCCATGATGCACCGCCCTCAACGGCCTCCTCCGCGGCTCGAAGGGCCTGGGCGAGATTGATGAAGTCCAATGCCACCTGCAGAACCGGTCCCTCTGCCATCTGGACCGCTCCTCTCACTGTCCTGTCAGACTGTCCCGGCCACACTCCTGCCGGGCTGTACCGTATCGCCTATTCTATCATACGCGGCGGGCATTCTCCACTCTCGTCCCGGGCGAGACAGGTCTGGGCCGCGCGATGTCGAACTGTTCAGCGTCACACTGCGAGCGATGTCCGAACCACAGGAGGAAACCATGCGCTTCCCGGAGCTTGACGAATGTACGCGCCTGCGCCGGCTTCAACCACCCACCGAACCGGTATCGATGGTGCTCGATACGGACACCTACAACGAGATCGACGACCAGTTCGCGCTGGCCTACTCGCTGCTGTCAGGCGATGACCTTGACGTCGAGGCCGTCTACGCGGCACCGTTCCACAACGCGCGCTCCAGCGGGCCCGAGGACGGGATGGAGAAGAGTCACGAGGAGATCGTGCGCATCCTCGAGAGGATGGATCGCGAGCCGGATGGCTTTGCCCTGAGGGGCTCGCGCAGCTATCTGCCCGGCCCCGATGAGCCGGTGCCAAGCCCGGCCGTCGATGACCTGGTCGAGCGCGCCATGGCCGACCGCGACGGTCCGCTTTACGTCGTGCCGATCGGCGCGATCACCAACATCGCCTCTGCCATCCTGACCCGCCCGGAGATCATCGAGCGCATCGTGGTCGTGTGGCTCGGCGGCCAGCCTCACCGCTGGCACACCGCCAGCGAGTTCAACCTCAAGCAGGACCTGCACGCCACCCGCGTGATTCTCGACAGCGGCGTGCCCTTCGTCCATGTGCCCTGCACGAACGTGGCCGAGCACATCACCACCACGCGCGCCGAACTTGCCGCGCATATCACCGGCAATAACGCGCTGGGCAACTATCTCTACGAAATCTTCGACGACTTTGCGGACGATCACTTCGCGCGGGCCAAGGTTCTCTGGGACCTCGGACCGGTGGCGTGGCTTATCAACGCCGACTGGGTGCCGACCGTGCTGACACACGCGCCGCTGCTGACCGACATGGTCACATGGTCGCTGGATCGCAGGCGGCACCTGATGCGCGAGGCCATCGGCTGTACCCGCAACGCGATCTTCGCGGATCTGTTCAGCAAGATTGCATCGGCAGATCTCTAAGCCGCATCACAGGCTCGTGACATCGGCCATGTACACATTGCACGAGCCGCCTGCGTCCGAAGTGTAAAGCGCCCACCGGTCGTCGGGGCTGAAGATCGGATGCGGGTGGGAGATCTGTGTCTTCCACGAGGTGTCGTGCCGGCACAACCGCGTCACGACACCTCGACCGTTCTCATGTCGGATCAGGGACATGAACGCCCCGCCCTCGGGGTCGTCATCTGACAGGTGCCCCCGGTCACCGATGACGAGCGTGTTGTCCGAGTTCGACTGGATATGCCCCGGGCGCGGCCCCGGCAGCAGGTACTGGCGCAGCCAGGTCCCGTCCGGGCGCACGAAGCAATTGTAGCCCTCAACCCGCCCGTCGCGCTCGAGGCTGGCCTGGAAGCCGACCTCACCGGTGCGCGTGAAATACTCGTGGCAGCAGCCCTCGCCGAAGTGCTGGCGGAACAGCGGCCGCGCCTGGCGCCCGCGCCCCTCGGACAGGTCGATCGTCCACATCCTCTGTTGCACGTGCGAGCCGCCCTCGTGGCAGAACATGATGAGGTCGGGGTTCGTGGGATGGATGCACACGTGCGAGATCCAGTTGCGCTCACCCCATGTCGCCTCAGCAGCTCCGCTTTCGGTTTCCACGCGGATAATCACCGACCCGGGGTGCTGGTAGTAACGCTCCGCCATCGTAGAGTAGATCCGCCCCGTCTCCGTGCTCACCGGCAGCTTCTCCCGGTACGCGAATGCTACGTGCGAGCCATCGGCGGTGCATGTTGGCAGGGCCGGACTGTACCCCTCGGGCACGTGGTAAAGCTCCTCGGCCTCAAGGCTGTCCAGATCGACCACCATCAACTGGCGCCCGCGAAATGCGAAGAGGCGCCCGTCGGGGGCCAGGCACGCCTGCGAGAACGGTGTCTCCGAAGCCTCGGTGACCTGGATAAGGCGCGCATCTTCAATCTCCAACATGAAGTACGCGCGCTCGCCGACGCGGTCAGAGCTGAGTATAATCCGCTCAGCGCCATCGCCGAGGAATGAGGTCGATGTGAAGTAGAGATGCACGTTGTCGGAAGCATCGCCGGTGAGCCGTCGCACTCGTGCCCCGGTGTCCGGATCCTGATACTCCTCGGTCTTTGCCTCAAACGTGTCGCCTGCTGCCATCTCGTTCAGCCTGCCTCCCGCACATCGATAAGCTCTGATTCGGTCGCGATCATCGGCACCCGCATGTCCCAACTGGCAACGGGCACCTCGTCCACGATCTGACACTCATACGCCACGGCCACCACAGCGCCCGCGTCAGCGAGGTCCGTGCGCACATTGAGGATGTAGTCGAAGAAGCCGCCGCCATAGCCGAGACGTCCGCCGTCGCGATCGAACGCCAGCCCCGGTACGAGCACGAACTCGACATCATACAGCGACCGCTCCGGGCATCGCTCGCAGATGGGCTCCTCGATGCCGTAATAGCCGGGGGCGAGATCACGCTCTGGATCAGTAACCGAGTGGAGGGCAAGGGGCTCCTCGAGCCCCTTCACGCGAGGAAGGACCAGTTCTGCCCGGGACCTCAGCGTGTTATTCATGAGCCGGTCGGTCTGCACCTCGGACCCGAAGCTCCGAAACAACAGCCGAGACCGGGCGCGTTGCCACCCTGGAAGCTGCATCACGCGCCGCGCGATCTCCTCACTGCGGTGGTGCTGCTCCGCCTCATCCAGAGCATCGCGTTCGCGGCGCATTCGCTGCCGAAGTGCCGCCTTGCGTGCGGACAGCTTCACGACGACTCACCGCGGCCACGTACGATCGCGTCGGTCATCTTCGCCACCCGGGTCATCTCTTCGACGTCGTGCACGCGGATCACGTCCGCACCATTGGCTATCGCTACCGCACAGGTCGCGGCCGTCCCCATAAGCCGCTCATCCACCTCCGCGTCGAGCACCGCGCCGATGGTTGATTTTCGCGATGTCCCGATCAGCACACCACAGCCGAGACTGCGCAGTTCGCGCAGGCGCTGCAGAATCTCGAGGTTGTGCGCCACGGTTTTGCCGAAACCGAAGCCCGGATCGACGAGCAGGCTGCTCCGCGGCACGCCCGCCTGTTCTGCTTCTTCAATGCGCTCGGCAAGGAAGTCATAGATCTCAGCCATCAGATCATCGTAGGTCGGCTCATCCTGCATGTCGCGGGGCGAACCCTGCATGTGCATGATGCAGGCGGCGGCACCGGTTTCGGCGACGACCTCGGCCATACCCGGCGCGCGTAGACCGTTGACATCATTGACCATGCCCGCACCGGTCGCCAGAGCAAGTTGCGCGACTTCCGGCTTGCTTGTGTCGATGGAGACGACCGCGTCGAACTCGCTGGTTAGCGCCTCGATGACCGGGAGCACGCGCTCAAGCTCCTCGTCCACCGGGACCCCTTTACTACCCGGGCGGGTCGATTCGCCTCCCACGTCCAGAATGTCGCAGCCTGCCTCCACGAACTCCCGCGCCTGCTCAACGGTCGCGTCGGGATCCCCCGCGAGCCCGTCCCCCGAGAACGAATCAGGGGTCACGTTCAGGATGCCCATTACCAGCGTGCGGTGCCCCAGTTCGAGGTCGCGGTTCATGCAGCTGAGGCTGCCGGTTTCCTCGCGCGCAAAGGCACGGACCGCCTCAAGCGCTTCCCGCGCGACCTGCAGCAGATCGTGAGGCTGGCACCCCGCGCGCTCCACGAGGCGCTCATATGTGCGCCGGTCACCGAGGAGAATCACCGGCCCCGGCTCAGCGTTGAAATCTGCAACGCGCCTGTGTACGGCACAGTCCCCGCCCAGAGCCAGCATTTCCTGCTTCAACAACGCCGCCGCCGGGCCCGCAACATTCTCCAGCCGAACCGGATATACCCTGGCCTTATCTGACAGCCACTCCGTGGCCTCGTGATGAACTCCGATTGCGGCCATCTCCGATAGCGCCTGGGACCTTCTCTGCATCTCCAGAACACGCGCTCGATGGTTCACGGCCATGCACTCCTCGCTCCGCCCCGGCGGTGTGCGCTGGTGCGGATTATATCCCCCGCGGTCGCACACGTGCAACCGCGAAGGTCCCCGGGGTCGTGGCGACGAACCTCGCGTTCGTGCAGAAACTGTCCGCGGGAGATGTCAGATGAACACCAATGAACTGAAGTCCTTCTGGGATGATGTCCGGTCTGAACTCGATGGTATCTCTATCGACGCGCAGGCCGAAGCGGTTGAGCCGGAACTGGACCGCCTCGTACACACATGGCGGATTACGCTAACGGGTCTCGACGAGGTCCGCTTCAGGGCGTTTCTGTCGCTTCCGGAACTCGGCCCGGACGCAGGGCCACTACCGGCTGTCGTATACACACCGGGCTACGGTGGGGGTACGCCCCACACCTCCATGGCCGGACTGTGCTACGATAAGGGGATAGCACTGCTCTCGGTCTATCCGCGGGGGCAGGGCGAGAGCACGAAATACTGGGATCTGCCGGAGGGGCGGACCAAGCTGACCATGGGCCTGGACGATCCTTATAAGCAGTATTACCGAGCCGGCTATGCCGACTGCCTGCGGGGCATCGACTACCTGTGCAGCAGAGGTGATATCGACAGCGAGCGCATCGGTGTGGTGGGGCTCAGCCAGGGAGGCGGCCTGACACTGGCGATGGCCGCTCTCGACTCGCGATTGAAATGCGCGGTTGCCCACGAGCCATTCCTGTGCAATTACCCAGTGGCGGTCGAGACTGCGACCACGGGGCCGTATCTGGAATTAGTCAACCACTTCGAGGAGAAGCCTGAGAGTCGACAGGGCGCTCTGGAGACCCTGGCGTGGTTCGATCCGCTCAACCTCGCACAGTTCATCGAGTGCCCGACATTCGTCTCAATCGGCCTGGCCGATACAACATGCCCGCCGGAGACCATCCGCCCGGTCTACGAGCGCATCGAGGCCTTTAAGGGACTGATCGACATTCCCGACGCGGGACACGGCTGGCACTACGTCTACCGCGATTTCGACGACCTGTGGCTGCGACGTTTCCTTTGATGCGTCACTGTGCAACGCTCAGACAATACACGCAACCGTCATCGGCGCCGATAAAGATCCGGCCATCCGACACCGCGGGCGAGGAGTAGATCTTCTGAGCAAGGGGCGTGACGTCCCGGATCGCGCCATCCGCGGGGTTCAGCAGGTATAATCGGCCGTCATGGCACCCGACACACAGGCTACTTGCTTCCAGGCCCGCCTGGTTCTCCAGCAGTGCAGGCGACGAATCGATGACGCCGGGCATCCGCCGCTCCCACACAAGCTCACCGTCGGCGAGGTTCGCCGAACGCATCACGGTCTTGGACAGGTACCCTTCCACTGTTGCGAAGAAGACCCTCTCGCCCGCGATCAGCGGCGCGCTCAACACGGAGTAGTTGTCATGCAGCGCCCACACCTGCTCGCCGGTGGTCGTCCGAACCGCCAGCAGATAGTCCACCTTCGGCGGACGCAGCGCGCTCGGGCCCATCACCCCGAAGACCGCGACCTCTCCGCCGATCACCGGTGCCGCAACAACCCGTCCGCTCTTTTCTATCTCCCATACGAGCGAACCATCCGAAAGCCGGAGGGCGTACATGCTCCCGCCGTCGTCCCCGTAGAGCACCAGATCGTTGCCGATTGCCGGCGAACACTGTATCCCGGGCCCCTGCTCAGAGCGCCAGACGATGCTTCCGTCGCTCATGTCCAGACAATACAAATGCCCATCCATGCTCCCTGCGATCACGCGTCCGTCGCTCACGACCGGAGACGAGACGATTGCGCCACCGGTGCGGAATCGCCATTGCTGCTCACCGCTGTCGGCGTCCACCGCATAGATAAACCGATCAGCCGATCCGAAGACTACCGTCCCCTCACTGACCGCGGGGGACGAAACAACGGCGCCATCGGTTGACACTCTCCACCGCTCACTGCCGTCCTCGGCCGACAGGGCGGCCACCTGCCCGAGCGAGTTCCCTACAAGGACCTGCCCGCCGATGACTGCCGGGGAACTGTCCACGCTGCCCCCGATATCCGCATTCCACTGAACAGCCAGTCTATCGACAATAACCGCGCTCTCAGCGGTCCCGCTTCGCCTGGCATTGCCGCGAAACATCGGCCAGTCAGCCGTCGCGCACGATGCCGTCATGGCCAGCAGGAGGGCACTCGCCACGGCAATTCTCGGGCATATGTCCATCTTTGTTCCCTCACTCAGCCGACAAGACAGGAATCAGCGCCGCCCACTGTGGGACGGCGCTGCTGTAAAGAGCATCATGGGCAGTGCCCGGACAGACCCTATTGCGCCGGGGGTGCCGGTGGGGCGTCAACTTCATCCACCAAGTGGATGGGAGCCCCCAATTCCGTCGTCTGCCCGGCCTCAACGGTGACCTCCAGGGGAACGCCCGGCGGCACGGCCAGTTCCCGCCCCTGTTCGATCTCAATAACAAGGGTTTGCTGACCGGTTGGTACGCCGGTCAGAGTGAACTCACCGTTGTCATTGGTCGTAGCCTCAACGTTGCCAATAGACACCTTGATGCCGCCCAGCGAGTCGCCGGTTGACGCATAGGTGATAACGCCGGAGACGCTGCCTGTCTGGGCCGGTGTGGCGCCATCGCCATCTCCTCCGCCACCACCGCAGCCTGCACAGATCAGAGCTGCAGTCGCGACGGCTGTCAGTGCCACGAGTCCGGCATATCGCCAGTTGTGTTTCATGGTTGTGTCACCTCTTGGACGTGTGTGCTCCCGAGATTATTGCGATTGCGCCAGGCGCTCACCGGCTTAGCGTGTGATCTGAGCCGGGCGCAGAGCATGCACTCGCTGGCCGTTCTCAGCGACCGCCTCCACCTTGATGAGGTAGCTGCCATTGGGCACGAGCGTGCCGTCGCCGCTGCGCATATCCCACATCTGCTCGTTGATGCCCGCCGACGCCGCGCGCGACTGGATCAGCTGACGCACGCTCCGACCGGCGATATTGAGCACCTCAACGCTCACATTTGCGGGTGCGCTCAGATCGTATGTCACCATCACGCCACCGTCCGAGGACTGCACTGATGCGCTCCGGATCGTGAGGTTATCCGCACCGCGCGGGGCGACCTCGAGTTCGAAGTGCCTCAGCGCACCGTCATCACCGGTCGTGAAGCTGTAGGCGGGCAGGGTGCGCGCATACATGCGCTTGTCGCTGTCCTTGTCCACCAGGTAGACCGCCTTCTCGGCGGGCACGCCGCTCAGATCCGGCAGTGTCAGTTCGACCTCGGCGTTCGCGATGTCGGTCTCCACCGTGAAGGGCCAGATCATCTGGCCGGAGCTTTGTGGTCTGATGTCATGTGCGAGCCGCTCGCCACTGTCATCGGTGAAGTAGACGTCGATGGTTCCGGGCAGCATCGGCGGATTAGCGACCTCGTATCCGAGGCTTGTGTCGCCACTGCCGACACCGGCCATGCTGGTGACATCGGCCCGATTCTGGACCCGCGCCACCACGTTGATCAGCCAGCCGTTCTCCGGACTCTCGGCCCTCGCGGCAGCGCCCTCCAACATCGACGCGGTGGCGATGCCGGTGGGCGGCTGGATATTGAGCGTACCCGCGGCACCGGTCGCCTTGAACCAGGCGCCTTCCCACGCCTCGATGTAGGTTCGCGCGGAGTTGAATGCGGGCTCACGCGAGATCAACCGGTAGCTTCCTGCATTCCCATCCCAGATGAAGGCGAAGGGGCGGATCTGTGTGCTGCCCGCGCCCGTGACATTCTTCAGCGGCAGGGCCGTCTCATACATGTTGCCGATCTGGTTCCAGCCGCTCGCCACTCCGACGCTGTACGTGCTGGTTGTGCTCACCGGATCACCCGGTACCGTCACATCCGTGACACCCGGGAAGTTCACGAAGAATGCCGCGCCGGGGCTGACCTCCAACTGCAGCGCATCCGGATTGTCCCCGCCGAAGACGTACCCTGCGGGCGAGCTCTGTGCGTCCCAGCGCGCCACCGTGTCTGTCTGGAAGACGTCCACTGCGCGGTCGCGGCCAGCCGGGGGTGCAGCGGGCACTGCGGCCATCTGCAGGCCGCCCCGGAACCGGTGCGTGAACTCCTGGTAGGCGATGAAGTTATTGTCGGGAGATGACGGCGGCACCGTAACGTCCCGCGTCTCCGGATCGAACGCCAGACCCGCCTTCGTGGGCGTAAGTGTCACCGTGGAGGCAGGTACGCCGCTGATCGTGAATTCACCGGCCTCGTTCGTGATCGCAGTTCGTGTTCCATCGCTGACCGTAACGCCTGCGATCCGGTTGCCATCGTTGTCACTGATCGTCCCTGAGATCTCGTAAGTAACGGGCGTAGCTCTGAAGTCCACATCGGTGACGTCTGCACCATCGACGTTGACCGTCTCGTTCTCGGGTGTGTATGTGAAGTCCTGATAGCCATCGTCATCGGCGTCCCGCGTCGGTGTGACCGTGTAGACGCCGCTGGGCACTTCGTCGATTGCGTACTCACCCTGGGCGTTTGTCACTGCCGTCCGGGTGCCGTCGCTGACATTCACACCGGCGACCGGCTCGCCCCCGCGCATCACGGTTCCAGAGATTGTGTAGGTTCGGATCTCCCCGACGAAGTCGATGTCTCGGGCATCGGGGCCGATCGTGACAGTGCGCGATACCGGTTCGAAGTCATACTCGTCCTTGCTGGGGGTAACGGTATACTCGCCCGCGGTGAGGCCCTGGAGGCGATACGCGCCATTACCATTTGTGACGGCGACGTTGCCGTCCACGCGGACCTCAACGCCCGGGATGGCATTGTCGGAGCGATCCAGGATCGTGCCGCGGATCTCGAATGTCGGCTCGACCATCGTTGTGAATGTCCAGTCGTGGCTGGACGCATTACCCGCCACATCGCCGGCGGCAACTTCCACCGTATAGTCCGCCTCGTAGTCGAGATCCGCGGGAGGCTCATAGGTGATTACCGTCTGATCCATCCCGTCGCTGCTCCCCGAGTCATCGAATGTAAGATCGGCGGTGACATCGGTACCGTCCACCACAAGGGTCACACTGTCGCGATCCACACCCGAGCCGGTGTCGGATATGCGCACTGAGATCACTGAATCGATCCCGACGGCCGTTGCACCCTCGGCGGGCACGAACTGGTCGAACTCCGGCCCGGTCTCATCCACCTCGGCGTCGCGCTGCCAGGTGTCAGTGGGCATCGCATTACCGGCGTTGTCCGCGGCATCAACCGCGAATTCGACGGTCCGGTTGACGCCCCAGCCATCGGGGTCCTCGTACGACACACTCACATCCAGCGGATTCCGGTCGTTGATGGCGAGTTCGCCAGTGACATCCTCGCCGTCTACAAGCAGCGTTATTGCCGAGGTGTCAACACCCGAGAGATTATCGGTGATGTGGAAGCCCATCGTTCCCGCAGCGGCGTCGAATGTTCGCTGCGTCACCTGCGGGGGCTCATTGTCTGCACGGGTCTCGAACGACCAATCCGCCTCGAGCGTATTCCCGGCATTGTCCGCCACCGAGACCTCTAACGACACGGTGGCCCCCCAATCGAAGTCCTCCGGGGGACTGTAGCTGACTTCGTACCCGCCACCCATGATGGCGCTGGTGACCAGGTCCCCGGTCACTTCGTCCCCGTCAACCCATACCCTGATGCTGCTCTCGTCGACGCCCTCGCCGTCGTCGAACACCTCGAAGCTGATGTCGGTGTCCGGCGCAACGTCTGTCGCACCAGGCGCCGGGGCCTCGTTCTGTATGTACGGACCCGCTTCGTCCTCGGTCGTCTGGGACTTCGCGTTAACGAGGGCGTCCTCATTGGGCACCTCGTCGAAGGGGCTGACTGCGAACCAGTACTCGTTCCCCACATCCAGTCCGGTGACCGTGTACGTCTGTGTCCCGGACGGAACAGTGGCGATCGGCGTCATGCCGGAGGTGTCATTGAACGCCGAGCCTGCCTGCCAGACATGATAGCCGGCGACGTCCACCTGAGCGGCCTCGTCGTAGGCGCTCCAGTCGAGGTCGATGCTGGTCCCGGACGCGCCGGCACTCAGCAGCAGTTCGACCTCTGCGATGCGCGCGGGGGCCGTGGTATCCTCGACGATGGCCGTGTCTTCGGCCGCCGGCACGTCCAGGTCCGCCTCGTCGGCGTCCTCCCAGACGGCAGTGATTTCGGAGCCGTCCGGCCCTGCGATCACATTCAGCGTGCCGTCGTTCGCCTCACCGGCAGCCCCGAGCGTCTCTATCGAACCGGTGAAGACGCCGGTTTCGGCGCCGGTTTCAGTCAGCGTCACGATCTCGCTGTCGCCGGCGACATCGCTGACAACGACGCCAATCTGATCGGCGCCTGCCTTGTCGACGTTCTCGTCCGCGTCAGTGACCTCGAGATAGACCGTGTCGCCCTCTTCATAGATGTCGACGTCGGCGCCGCCAGCGTCGGTGAATCGGATCTCACCGATGGAGGCGACCTGCGGCCCGAAGACGCCGTGGGCGGCCCCGATCTCGATGAAGTCGTCTCCATACTCAGCGGACGTCGTGTCGTCGCCTGCCATGAATGTGAATGCATTGCTCAAGCCAGGCGGCGGGGCCTCGGTCGCCTCGTATTCGTATATCTTTCCGTCGGTGTAATCAGTGTCGTCCGGGTCCTGCTCCACCATCTCGCGCGGTTCCTGGAAGTCGCCGAACTCCGGCACGGTCGGGTCGGCGTTGGTGGATGTCAGCAGACGGACCTCGGCCGGTGGATTGTCGTCGGCATCGGTGTACGTTATCTGATAGCTGAACGTGGTCGCATCAGTGCCAATTCCCGGAGAGACGCCCGGGTCGGACAGCACCGGCGGCGTGTTCGTGATCTCGACCGTGTAGCTGCCGGAGGCGGGCAGTCTCACCTGATCCTCCCCATCGTTGGCGAGGAAGAAGTAGCTGTGTGTGCCCAGCGCCCACGCGCCGTCGTCGAGGTCCTCGTTGTTGAACTGATAGCGCACGCCCTCGGCGACCCCGTCAGGAGCCGAGCGCGGGAAGTTGTCCTCGTCGGCGGCGTAATCGTCGTCCTCCGCGATCACCTTCTCCATCGGATAGGCGACGCCGTCGAAGTAGATTCGCGGGAAGCCGTCCGCGGGCGCATGACCGTCCTCGTCGCGATATTCGAGGTACCACGCCACCTCCGAAAGCGGGGCGAACGGACTGCCGGGGACTTCCTCAACCGGCTGCGTGCGTGTCTCGCGGTAGAAGTCCTCGGTGGACGGGTCGCCCTCGGCGGTTGCGAAGTTGACATCGTCGACCATCGGCGCGGTGTTCGGTCCCACGGTCGGACCGAAGACACCGGTCTTCCCACCGTGCTCCTCGAAGGGTGTGTCGCCAGCGTCATAATCGTATGTCGTCTCGCTCGACGCGGCCTTTCCGTCCGTCGCGCGAACAGTGAACGCGTAGCTGTCGCCAAGCGGCAGATTGATCTCCGCGTAGTAGCGCTTGCCGTCGGTGGTGACCAGATCGCCGTCGTTCACCTCGGTCATCGCTACGGGGTTGGCGAAGGTGCCGAAGTCCTCGGAGCCCTCGGTGCTGTCGGCGGTGCTTGATGTGCGCAGGTTGATCGCGCTGGGGGTGTCGTTGTTGGCGTCGGTGAAGGTGACCTCGAAGCGGTAGGTATCGTTTGTGGTGCCCTCGAGCGGATCAACTGACGGCTCGGACAGTTCGGGCGCCACGTTGGCCGCCTCGACCGTCGGCCCGCCCGCCATCGCGCCGGAGACGCCGAAGCCATCGCCTGCCGGCATGGAGACGAACTCGCCCGGCTCACCATGCGGATACCAGTTGTTGAGCTCACTCCCCGGGCTCTGCGGGTCTTCCCAGCGGTCCTGGAAGGTGAACGAATAGCGGTATTCCTTCGGCTCGTCAAGCTCGTTCGAAAGCTGGTTCTGCTCATAGGTATAAAGCACGCCGCTCTGGAAGTCCCTGCTGGTCGGATTGGCTATCTCCGGCAGCATCTGCGCGCGGCGGACGACGCGGTATCGGTCGCCGGTTGCGATGGCATCGAAGGCCTCTTCAGGGGACTGATAGTTGTAGCCCGCTGCGTCGGGAAGCGTGACCGTGACGGTGTCCGCGGTGTTACCGGTGATGCGATAGTACCAGCCCATCGCCGTGCCCTTCGGCGCCACGTCGGAACTGGTGATCTTTACGAACCGGTTAACCAGCGCGTCGTCTTCCCAGTTGGCCTCGGTATCGGTGATCGTGTAGGGGCCTGCACTATCTGTCGCGTCGATCAGGCCGTCGCCGCTGTTCTCCATCGGGTCAAAGATATTGCAGAATGCCTGGTGAGGCCGGTCTCCGTCCCCGTCGGTGTAGGTCACGCTGTAGGTGTAGGCGGTGCCCTCCTCGCCGGTGGCAGGGTCCACGCCGCCATCGCTGAGCATCGGGGGATTGTTCACCCGCAGCATCCCGAGCTTTTCATCCGCATTGCGGGTGGGGAATCCGGCGGTGCGCTGGGTATTGTTCGACTCAAAGCGGAAGTCGTGGGGACCCGGCTCAAGTCCGCTCAGGCTGTGGCGATACCACACGCCATCGCTCGGGCTTCCCGAAGATTCGGCGGACATCAGGTAGCGCTGGCCATCAAGGAACAGCGCCACGTACTCGGGCGGGGAGTCGGTGTATTCGTGTGAGCGCACCCAGAAATCGTAGGTGTCGGTTGAGCGGGTGCGGGAGTGGTTGAGGTTCGGGTACGGCCAGTAGTCGCGGGCTATCTGCCGGTCGGCAGTGTACACCTGCGGCGCGTTATCGGTGTTCGGCTCCCAACTGGGCGTCTCGCCGTCGAGCAGTGTCGCGGAATAGCCGCCCTGCGAGAGCGCTCCATCGACCTCGAAGGTGTGGCTGGCGCTATCTATGTCATTGCATTCCTCGCGGGGCATCCGGTAGTCGGCGGTCGTTCGGCCGAAATACTCCAGTTCCCCATCCCACAGGGTAAGCGGACTCGCCGGTGAGGTGATACCCCCGATCAGCTGATTCCCGAGACTGCGGGTATCAGCGAAGGCGGTAAACATGTTTCGGAAGACACTGCCGGGCTGCCAGTCGGTCAGCGACATTATCGGCTCCGGCAGAAGCATACTCAGTTTGCTGGCAGTGTTTTTCGCGCCTTCGGGCATGTCCGGGTAGTAGCTGTCCCAGTTCCCGAACCGCGGCTCAACGGTGTATTTGAATACGACGCCAGCTTCGTCATTCACCCACTGCTCAGTCGGATAGCTGCTGAAGCTTACGCTGGACTGACCGGCCATCGTCGTGTCAACCTCGCAGAAGTGTTCCCCCTCGGTGCCAGACTGGTCCCCAAAGATGACCACCACTTCCCCCCGGGGCCAACTGTTCATGATGGGTATTTCGTCCTGGTCTCCGTCGGGATTCCAGCGGTCGTCTCCATGGCGGCGCCCGGCAAGCATCCCGCGGGGATACAGACCGTCAGTGTGTGAGTAGCGGAATCGGAAATCGAATGTGGAGGAACTTGAGCCTGCGCCGATGCTGCCTGCGTATGAGTCGTCGGGCGTCACTGTCGGATAGGGGTAGGGCTGATTGTTCTCATCGACGGAGATCAGGGTTGGATCCGCGGTTGAGACCCAGAAATTCCATTCAGGCGGACCGTCTACAGGGTCAGACATCCGCGGACTCGGCGCACTGGTCCCTGCAGGGGCGTCAGTGGCACGGAACTGCCAGGTATACACGTTCTGGTCACCGGTTGCAGGCAGATCTGCGCTCAAGAGCTCAGCCCACCACCTGCCCCCGGTAAGGGACATCTCAGTCCACGTCAGGTCTGCGTGAGCACTTCCGTTGAGCAGCAGCCGGTACTCAACCGAATCGATAGGGTCGCCGTCAGGGTCAGTTACCTCAACATAAGCATTGATTTGGGAATTGTCCGTAACCGCGCACAGCCCGTGTGGAAGGTCGAGGCGCTCGTCCGCGCGACCATACGGGACTGGCTGCATCTCCGCCCCGGGCTCCACTACGCTGATTTCTGGGGGATCATTAATGTCAATTGTCTGACTGGCGTAGGAGGGTCCGACGGCCCCGTCCGCGTTTTCGAACTCGAAGTTCACATGCCAGAGACCGTGGGGGGTATCGTCGCCACTGCCTTCGACATTCCAAGTCTCCCAGACCGGGTATTCCTCGTCCGCTTCCTGCTCAAGTTCGATTGTCGCCCCAGGTTCCTCGCTGGTAGGTGGGGCGGCCGGGTACAGCACCACATTCGAGGTCGTAGCGTCATCATCCGTACCATCATCGTCGTCTCGGTACTCTACCTCGTAGGTTATGGTGTCCCCAACACCAGCCTTCTGCGGGTTGACATAATGATTCTGCAGTCCCGCCTGCGCCCACGCGGGCGCGGGGGTAAGTGCTATCCCTGCGGCGGCGACAACCAGTGCTGCGAGGATGATCGCAAAGTACGACCGCATAGTGGCGCTGCGCGCTGTCATGCTTGAACCCTCCCGGCCGCTCGGGTGACTCCCCCGAGCGGCCTGCGTGCGATGTATGCTTCTCTGGCGCTCCCCGCTTCGCCGCACTTTTCACGCAGTCTCCGATATGTGCGTTCGGGTCGCCTGTCAGGGCGGATCACGGTATCCCAGGTATGCCTCAGTGCGGGCCGCCGACCCGGCGAAAAGTATCCCGGCGGGGTCGGCTGTCTGGACAGCGTCAAATCACCGGGAGGAGTCGCGGGGCCTCCTCCCGATTATTATCCGGCTCAGCGCTCGAGCTGGACCGGCACGAGTGCCTGTACCTGCTGGCCGTCATCGGCCTGTGCCTTCACGCGCACCAGATAGCGCCCGGACGGGACGACAGTTCCGGACGAACTCCGACCGTTCCACCCGCAGGTGGACAGGCCGGCGGGTGCGCTCTCGCCGCTGGCGAGTGTGGCTACCTTCCGGCCGGCAATGTTCAGGACCTCCACGTTCACCTGCGCATCGGCCGACAGCGTGTAGCTGACCGTGACGGCTCCGCCCGCGGCCTGCGCCGAGGCGGTTGTGATCATCAATCCGGTCTCGGAGCGGTCCGCGACCTCGAGCGTGAAGCGCCGCGTGCCGCTCTCGCCGGACTCGTAGCTGTATGTTGTAAGTGTGCGGGCATACATCCGCTTGCCCGCGGCTTCGTCGGTGAGATAGACCGACTTGTTGTTCGGGACCTCCGACAGGTCGGGCATCTGCACCTCGACCCGCGCGCCCGCTATATCCGTGGCGGCCTCGAAGTGCCAGGTGTGGACCGGACGGTTCTCGCGCACGACCACCGCCAGCCGGTCCCCGGCATCATCGACGAAGTACACATCCACCTGCGGGCCGGCCGCGGGCGGATTGTGCATCCTGTAGGCCTCCGGGTTAGTGGATGCCTGTGGCAGCACTCCCGCGTAGCTGCAGGCGTCCAGTGCTCCGGCCGCCCGCGCGACGATGGGGATGATCCACGCGTCATCGGCGGGTTCGCGCTTGACCTGCTGGGCGATCTCCGCGGAGGCCGGCTCGGTGCCGGGCGCGGTGATGGTGACGTTCGTGGTGGCCTCGGTGCGCAGCCAGAAGCCCGCGTTCTCGGGCACGACGGTTACCGCTCCCAGGCCCGGCAGCGTGCTGACGAGCCGATAGGTGCCTGCATCGGTGTCCCAGATGAAGCCGTAGGTGGACGCAGGACCGTCTGCGGACAGGTTCATCTGCTCCCACGGGAGGCTGCGATGGAACGGGTTCGCGAGCATGTTCCAGATGCTTTGAACCGGCAGCACGATATCCTGGTCGTTGGAAAAGAGCGTCCCGGGCACGTCAAGGACGACCGGGTTCTCCGCGTTCGTCCAGAAGCCGGCACCGGGCGCGACCTCCAGGACCGGATTATCCGCGGGCGCCTCGACGTATGCGGCTGTCTGCGGGTCCCATCGTGCTACTGGGATGTCGGGCCCGAAGACCGTGGCGGCATCGGGACGTATCGGCGAGACGGGTATGCCCATCATCTGCAGCCCGGCGGGGACATTCACCGTGTGGAGTGCCGCGCCGATGAAGTCGATGTCACCGATGTCGGTCGCGACCTCAAGTTCGCGCTCAGTCGGATCGAAGGCATAGTCCGCGTTCACCGGCCTGATGATGTAGCTGCCGGGCGTGAGACCCTCAACGGCGTAGACCCCGTTGTCATTGCTGGTGCCGGTGGAGACGACTGTGTCATCCGCCACCGCCCTGACCTCGATTCCCGCGAGGCGGTCGCCCCCGGGGGTTCGGATAGTTCCGGTCACACCGTAGGTCTTCACTGCCGCGACGAACTCGTTGTCCGTCGAGTCGCCGACGTCGGCGTTGACGGTTATCTCCATCTCGGACGGTGTGAAGACACGGCCGGACCGGTCGGGGATAACCGTATACGTGCCCGCGGGAACGTCCTCAAAGGCCCACAGGCCATCCTGACCGGTGACCTCGGTCTTCGCGTCAGCGGTAAGCGTCACGCCACCGAGCGGTTCGCCAGCCACCGTTACGACCGAACCGGTGATATCGAAGCCGGGCATCGCGGTGAAGTCCGTGGCTACCGCGTCCGGCGGAAGCGTCACCGTCCGCTGCGCGGGCTCAAATGAGCGCCCGTCCTTCGTCGGCTTCACGGTGTAGGTGCCCTCGGACAGTCCCTCGATCATGTATGCGCCGTTTTCGTCGGTAAGGGCCGAGAGGCTTCCGGCCTCAACACGCACGCCCTCTTCGGGGTTGCCGGCCCGATCGGTTATGACACCGGCGACCATGTGGACCGGTGGTCCGCTGGTTGTGAACTGATACTGGGCTTCGGTCTGATTGCCCTCGCCGTCCAGCACGGCCACTCGCACGTCCACCTGCTGCTGCATCTCGAAGTCTTCCGGCGGATCGTACTCAAGACGCGTTCCTCGGACCGCCGCAGCGACGTTGACGTCGGCCGAGACATCGGTCCCGTCCACCTCGAACACGAAGTTCTCGGTGTCGATGCCGGAGCGTTCGTCCACTGCCTCGACGGCGATATTGGTGTCCACGGGGACGTTGGTGGCATCCTGCTCGGGCTCGAAGAGCGTGAACTCCGGCGCGACGGTGTCCTGGGCCTGCAGCGGCCCGACGACATTGGAGTTCTCACTCTCGACGCTCGCATCGAATGCGCGCAGCATGTAGAAGAGGTCCTGGTTGAGCGGCGGGCGCGGATCGAGATACTCGGTGACGCCCGGATTGAGTGTAGCGATGGCCTGACCGGTCTCGATGTTTGCGAGGTCGGCCGCCTCGTCTGCGCGATACACCCTGTAGCCCTGCACGTCATTCTCGCCGCTCGCGCCCGGCTTATTCGGATCGTCCGCCGAAAGCTCCCAACTGAGCAGGACTGTGCCCTCAGGCTGGGGCTGGCCGGTCACATTGAGCGGTGGCTCCGGCGGATCGTCGCGCGCCTCGATCGGTCCGACGATATTCGAGTTTTCACTCTCGTGAGCGCCGTCGAACGCCCGCGCCATGTAGTAGAGCGGGACATCTTCGGGCGCCTCCAGGTCGTCATATTCGCTCACACCGCCGGAGACGACTGCGAGGGCGTCGGCGACAGTGATTGTGTCGAAGTCGGCCGGGTCGGTCGAGCGGTAGATATGGTACTCGACAACGTCATCCTCGCCGTCAGCGTCCTGCTTATCCGCATCGTCCTCGGAAAGCTCCCAGCCCAGCCGGACTTCACCGTCGTCCAGGACCGTGGCCGTCAGGTTCAGCGGCGGCTGGGGCGGATCGCCGCGATCGGGTGTGGTGACTGTCTCGGACGAGATCGGGAAGTTCTCGGCAGACACCACATCCACGCTCTGCACCAGACCGATGTACGATGGGTCTTCGAGCGTGTACTGCATCGTCAGCGGCGGATCGGCCAGAGGCAGTTCGTCGCTGAAGGACGCCGTCAACAGCAGCGAGACCATGCCGCTTTCGGTCACGGCAACCGGTTCGGAGGCAAAGTCGAATGTGGCCTGCTGGGTGCCGTTCTCGTTGGCGAACGTGGTCTCCTCGACCAGCGTGTCATTGCCATCGACAGCGCCATCCTGGTTCTCATCCACGAAGAGCTTCGCGGACGTGATATGGGCGACCGCGTTCATGTTTCCGGTCTCGTCAACGCTGAGCGTGTTGATGTCCACGCTATCGTGATCCACCTCACACTCCAGCGAGAGGATGGGCACATCTGTCTGGCCGGGTGTAACGTCGGCGGGCTGGATCTGGGCTGCTTGCGTGCTGACCGGTGCGCGACTGACGCCCGTTACGGTCAGTGTGTCGGGTTCCTCGATGATGTCCGCACGCTGGGATGTGATCGGGAACCGGTGCTCTGCCAGCCCGGCGTCCGAGTCCGACATCGCGGTGCGCCTGCGGTCCTGTACCGCACCGGGGACCTCAGGGCGGATGTAATCGTGCCGTTCGATGGCCGCACCGATTGAGTTGCCCTCGCCGGTGTTGGCGCCGGGACTGATATCGTAGGTGACGAACAGATCGCGTTCCTCATTGAGCGGCACGCGGTAGTTCAAATTGGTGAAGAAGGCGCTCTGGTTCTGGAAGGTAGCGGTTCCTATCCGCGTGTCAACGTCCACGTCGAACTCACCGTTACCGTTGGTGTCATCAAACAGTGATGTGCGATCGATGTCGGCGTCGCGTTGTGAGGAGCCGCTTTCGTCAATACGGACGCTGGCCAACTCGACGTCTCCCATGGAGAAGTTCGGGAGGTTGCCGTCATTGTGAAGGTGCAGGCGCTGGACCAAAAAGTCCTCAGTGCCCTGCGGCACGGTGAGTTCCTCGCCGGGAGCAAGCCCTCTGTCGATCGGGATCTCAGTCACGATGATCTCGCGGGGCTTGACGTGAATATCAGCGGTCATCAACTGACCGGGATCGGAGATATTGGTCACGCGGGTGAAGCTGTCGGTCTGGGTCCCCTCGCGGAGATCGGCCGAGGTGTTCATCTGGTTCGTCTGTGAGAAATCTCTCATGAAGCCGTAGCTGTTGCTGCTCGGGGTCGTGTACTGCGTGAAATCGCGCACATCATGCGAGCCGGGGAAGGGATCGCCCTGGAGATCACCGGGGTTGCCGTCCAACTTTGTCGTAAGCTCGTAAAGGCCATCCGCCTGCTCGATGATAACCCAGGGCTGGTCCTCATCGTGCTGTTTTTGGCCTCGCTGGTTCGGCTCAACCCGTTGGTCAACGTGGTAGATGTACATGCCTCTGGGCGACCGGTCCCCAAAGTAGTCTCCGCCCGTGCGGTTGCGGTTCGACACGAGGAAATACTCCTGCCACTGGTCGGGCTTAATGTCTTGCGCGATATAGTGTGGGCGCCCCGGCAGCTTGTAGACGACCGGATCCTGGAGCGTGCCCTCGATCTCGGGGACCTCGGCGCGGATCATATCCTCTGTGACGGCTATCGGGGTGGCCCAGCCGGCCATGATCTTAAGAAAGGCATCGACACGTACGCCGCGCGCCATCAATGAGTAGGGGCCCATCATATTTGACTCGACCTTCGGCGGCACACGACCGTACGCGTTCACGTAGAAGTCGCCATCATACAGGTCCGGCCAGCCCATGAGGGCATGGCCGAGTTCATGGGCCGCGAGTGTCAGCCCTGCGTCCTCAGGCAGCCTGACCGTGCCGTTGGGGGTAGCGTTGGGGATGAAGACGTGCCCTCCGCTCCAGGGACTGGAGCCGCCCTCGTGTGTGCCGCTCGGGTAGAGGCAGATGGTGGTGTCATAACCTTCCGTGTGAATGCTTCCGCCTGCGTAGGTGGCCGGGATATTCTCGTCTCTCATGACCTCCGCGAGATGCATCATCCACCCTCGGTAAGTGTGCATCATACCCTCACTGAACATGCCCGCATTCGGGGCCGAATGATCTGAGATATCATGGTCATACGGGAAGGGGCGGCGCATACGGTGGTCGGCGTGATCGACGGTGCCGCAGATATCATCAATACGGCCGGCCGTGTTGCGAAGGTGCGCCAGTTGATAGGGACGCGAGCCCATCTGTCCGTCACGCGCAGTGTGATCGTGGGTGTAGTAGCACATTGACAGCAGACGATTGCCCTCTTCGGAGCCAAGGACGTCCTCGGTCCTGAAGGTCGTGCGGCTCTGGTCGCGGTTAAGCGACCAGCCGCCGTTGATTGCGAAGCCGCCCGGCGCGACCAGCGATCCGCCGCTCATGCGAACGCGGATCCTCTCATCGCTGTCGAAGCCCTCGGTCTCAACGATGTAGCGGCGGCGGTCGTATGGGTCGGGCGAGCGCTGATCGATATCGCGCGGCCCCCAGACGCCATCGTCCTCATCCCACAGGTCCACGCCGGAGATGTACACTCTCCCGACGTAGCCGAGTGTGCCGACGATGTTGTGGCCGCTGTCGGCGCTGATGCCGCGCAGGTTGGGGATGCCGTAGGGCGGACTGGGCGGCTCCGGGACACGCTCGATGATCGGTGTCCCCGGCTGCACGGCGTAATCATAGGCTTCGCTGTCGGCGGGAAAGCGGTCGAGGATATGGCGACTATCGAGCGGACCGCGGATGTCGGAGCGGTTGCCCTGGATGCGCAGGTTCCCGTTGGAATTCGCCCAGTAGTAATTGGTTACGCTGCTGGGGTTGCTCTGACTAAAGAGGAGTTCGAACCAGCGCTCTCTGAGCGCAACGGAGGTTCCAGGGTGGCCATCGACATTGTACTGAATGCGGGGGTGGTTCCCCGAGTCGGGATTGATGCCGCTGTGATCCCAGTCGCCCAGTCCGGCCGGCTCGAAGTCATCGGTCGAGAGCGGCCCGCCGGGAGTGTAGAGGTTCGAGGTGATATCCTCTGCATGCATTGGATGCTCACGGGGCCCGGGGCGTGCGTGTGACTGCGGCTGGTCGTAGCTGTTGCGTGTGGGCGCGCGATCGTCCCAGTGCGGGAAGTTGTTCAGGACAACGAGTATCCGTACGCTGCGGGCCTGCGCCGGGCGCATGGTGCCCTCATCGCCGGGCAGTCGGTAGTCGAGAAGGTTTTTGCGCTGCTCCTCGGTGATCTCCTGAACGAACCAGCCGCGTTCCCTCGCCTGCGCGATGCCTTCCAGTAGATGACGGCGCTCCTCGGGCGTGGCTTCCTCGAGTATCTCGGAGATCGCCCGACCCATCAATCGGGGGTGGGCCTGCCGGAGGACACCTGAGCCCTCGAAGGTCACGATCGAATCGGGGTCCTCGGACTGTCCGCCCACGGTGACGAAGTCCAGAACGGCGCCGTCGGGCAACTCCAGCGTGTCCATGACCCGACTGTTGTGCATGACCTCGTACTGGTGCATGACGGTACGGGCCGCGTCGTCGGAGAGGTCGAACTTCTCCTTCACGAACTGGTGGGCCAGCGCGCGGTAATCACCAACGTCGATGGTTACCGCAGCATGAGTATTCGGGGCAATGAGGCCCATGAGTATGACCGCGGAGATGAGGAAGATCGTCAATCGGGTCGCCATGGAACTTCGCATGATCTTTGGCCACCTCTCGGTGCTTTTGCCTTCTGCCCCGCAGACTGCCGTCAGGGCGCCGTGCTGCGCACACAACACATAGGTGCCAGGAGGACAGGCTCCTCCCGACCCTGTGGCAATGGCTCGCTTCGGCCATTCTACGCAAAGCGTCAACGCCTGTCAACCGCGCTGGTCCCCGTGTCTGTGAGCGGGCATGGCTTCAGTATGGTCGTAAAGTTGCTGGCTACCGGTCGATCGTGATCTCTTCCAGAGTGAGCAAGCGTCGCTTCATGTCCAATCCCGCGCCGAATCCGACAAGCCCTCCATCTGCACCAATCACCCTGTGACACGGGACGACAACGGGCATCGGATTGCGATTCAGCGCCTGTCCAACGGCGCGGGCGGCGCCCGGCGCTCCTGCTGCCGCCGCCAGTTCACCGTAGCTGCGCGTCTCGCCCCATGGGATTTGGGCGCAACTGATCAAAACACGGGTACGAAAGTCCGTCATGTCCTCGAAGGCCAGGGGCAGATCGAAACTGACCGGCCGGCCATCGAAATAGGCGACGAGCAATTGTGCGGCCCGGGCGAGAATATGGTCGTGTGGAGAAACTGCGGAGTCATCGGCGACATGGAGCGAGGCGGAATTGCGGTCAACCGATGGCAGTGAGCATCGAGTCATCCCATCGGAGCTTCTCCGCAGTCCACACCAGCCCCACGCGGTCTCTACCACACGCCAGCTGGCCCCGCTACATTTCCTACGTACTGGCACTGCCATGTTACCCCGATCCCGACCAGAATCCTCCCCCACATGGTTTAAGTTTCAATGAAACTACTCGTTAAAATCGATAGGGCCTCGGGATAATTCCCCGAAGCCCCGTCGAAGGCCTTCATCATCGAGCGGTATTTCAGGGTTTCTCGATATCCACCACGCGGGTAACCGGCTCACCTTCCACCACCCGCACCAGGTGCAGGACCACGAAGTTCTGATCGTTTTCCATTGCGGCTTCCATCTGCACGCGGTACTCTTCCATCGTGGTGACGGATGTGCCGTTGACCTTATCCACAAGATCACCGGGGCGGACCTTTCCGGCAGCCGGGCTTCCCGGCTGGAAGCCGCGCACAATGGCGCCCTGTTCGCGGTCCAGCCCGACTATCGTGCCCTGACCGGCCTCAACGCCAAGGCGCTGGCCCATCGCCGGAGTGAGTTCATTCATGGGCATGACCGCGATGCCCAGCGGCCAGTCCTCCTGCTGGACCTCCTCCTCAGTCTCGGTCTCCTCGAGCCCCGCATACTTAGCGGGCATGGTGCCGAGTGTGACCTCGACCGTCCGCTCCTGCTTGTTGCGCATGACGGTCAGTTCGATAGTTGCGCCCGGGTCGCTCTGGGCCACGGCCTGCTGCAGGTCCCAGGTGTCGCGGACAGGCTTCCCCTCGGCGGCGATCACTATATCGTCCACCTGCAGGTCACTGTCGGCGGCGGGGGCGTCCTCGTCGATACCCGCGATGCGGACCCCGTAGTCCACTCCGTAGAATTCCTCGAGGTTCTCGTTGAGGTCCTCTATCTTCACACCCAGCCAGCCTCGCGCGATCTGCTTGCCCTCCATCAACTGCGGCACGATGCGCTTGACGGTGGAGGAAGCGATCGCGAAGCCGATACCGATGTTACCGATTCGACCGGGGGCGGCGTAGGCCACGTTGATGCCAACGACTTCACCGCGCAGGTTGACCAGTGGTCCGCCGGAGTTACCCGGATTGATCGACGCGTCCGTCTGAATGATGTCGCCCAGTCGCAGGTAGGGCATCGTCGGGTCAGGTTCGATGATGCGGCCCTTGGCCGAGACGACGCCGACGGTGACCGTCTGCTCAAGCCGCAGAGGCGCGCCGACAGCCATCACCCACGAAGCGACCTTCAGATTCTCTGAATCGCCAAGCTTCAGATGGGGCAGATCGCGGTTGACATCAACCTTGAGGACTGCCAGGTCCGTCCTGGGATCGCGGCCGACGACGGTGGCCGGGACCTCTTCGCCATCCTCTTCCTCATCATGGAGCACAACGGTCACGTCCGCCGCATCGGCCACCACGTGCGCGTTGGTGACGATATAGCCGTCTTCAGAGTAGATCCAGCCTGAGCCCACGCCCTGGCGGCGCGGCATCGGCCGTTGCTGCAGGCCGTCGCCATCCTCGCCTTCGGGCATCTCGAAGAAGGGGAACTGTCGGAAGAACTCGCGGAATCGTTCAGGCACCTCTTCCATGCCCTGGGGCTGCTGGCCCGAACCGCTACCGGCCTCAACGTTTATGCGGACCACGGCCGGCAGTACGTTCTCGGCCACCGCTGTGAATTCGTTTTCAAGCTGCGCCGCATTGGGAGCGTCCTGAGCCTCGGCGGCGGCTGTGGTCTGCTCGGGCATGTTGCAGGCTACGGTGCCCAGCACCAGCCCAATAAGAACGCTCACCAGAATAATGATCATGTGCGAATGCCTGTGTCCGCTTTCGTCTCGGTCGAACATCTGTCCCACCACTCCTCGATGGTCGGTAATGCCCCGCCCGGGAACACTGGCCGTCCCTTTCGTGCTGCACGGTAGTGCCGGAAGATGCGCCGGCGTGAACCGGCGCATCTTCACTGCTCTTCACGCCAGTTATATGAGCGAGTCGAGCTTCTCGCGCAGTGCATCCTCGGACTGCACCCCCACGAGCTGATCGACAACCTCTCCGTCGGAGAAGAACAGCAACGCTGGAATGCTCCGCACGCCGTACTTGCTCGCGATATCGGGGGCGTCGTCCACGTTGAGTTTCGCGATGACTGCGTCTCCTTCATAATCGCCGGCAAGCTTGTCAATGGTCGGACCCATCATCTGGCAGGGGCCGCACCATGGCGCCCAAAAATCGACAAGCGCGGGCACACCGGCATTCAATACCTCGTCCTCGAACTCGTCCTGGTCAACATGCTTCGCTTCGGCCATGATCGTCATCTCCTCATTTTCTTCGGTTTGCATCGAGGTGGTGCTATTTGTATTACGGGCGATTGAACGCAATCTCTCGATTGAACGTAATCTGTTCAAGGCCCAAATCGCGACGACCGCGAGGATCAGGCCCACGAGGTCGGCCGCAAAATCCATCACATCCGGGCTCCGGCCCGGAATCCAGCCCTGGTGTATCTCGTCGAACCCGGCGAAAGCGCCGCCGGCAATGACCGTGGAGGCCACGGATTTGCCGTATGTAAACCGCTTCCCCTGCGTGAAGGCGCGCATAAGCAACAGGCCCAGCACGCCATACGCGATCAGATGTGAGATCTTATCGATGCCGGTGATCCCGGGCGGGAGCGGCGCCCTGGGAAGCGATGTGCCGACCAGGATTATCGCGCCCCAGATCGCCGGTGGCAGCCAGTACCACATCACCCTGCTACCGCCGCATAAACGTCCCTGGTTGCGCCGGTCACCGGCGGGTACTGCCCGCAAAGCGATTCGTCGCCCCTGCTCAAGCTCGTTTGCTTCATGACTTCGGCCCCGCTCCTGATGTTCCTGCTGACAGCCCCCAAAGCTTTCTGCAGCTCGCGGTTGCCCTCAGGCTCCAGCGTCGTCGATCATCGCGAGGAACTCG
The DNA here is from genome assembly GCA_964484945.1 of uncultured Armatimonadia bacterium. Lineage (GTDB taxonomy): Bacteria > Armatimonadota > Zipacnadia > Zipacnadales > UBA5352 > UBA5352. Next base: position 30,978 of record CAZAHB010000013.1, read on the forward strand.
CTTTCGTCGAGTACCTCGACCCCCAACTCCTGCGCCTTCTCGAGCTTCGAGCCGGCTCCGGGCCCCGCGACGACGTAATCGGTGTTGCCGCTGACCGAGGACGTAGCCCGCGCGCCGAGCCGCTCGACTGTGTCCTGTGCTTCCGACCGTGTCATCTCTTCCAATGTTCCGGTAAACACGAACGTCAATCCGGCCAGCGCGCTTCCCTCTTCTTCCTGGGGCTCGTTACGCGTGGTGTCAATACCCAGCGACTCGAGCCGCTCGGGCAGGTCCGCGTTCTCGGGCCGGTTGAAATAGTGAACAATGCTCTCGGCGATCTTCGGCCCGATATCCGGTACCGCTTCAAGCTCCTCCTGTGAAGCGTCCGCGATCACGCGCAGCGACTCGTAGCGGTCGGTGAGGCGGGCGGCGGCGGTGCGGCCCACGTGGAGGATGCCAAGCGCGTAGATGAGCCGTTCGAGCCCGCGGTCCTTGCTGGCTTCGATGGCATCGATAAGGTTCTGCGCCGACTTCTCGGCCATTCGATCAAGCTCGGCGACCTCCTCGGCAGTCAGCCGGTAGAGGTCCTCGGGACGGTCCACCATCTCTCTATCGAGCAACTGCGTGGCCACCGCTTCGCCCAGGCCCTCGATCTCCATCGCCCGGCGCGATCCCCAGTGCGTCAAGAGTGACAGACGCCTGGCGGGGCAGTTGAGGTTCGGACAGCGCGTCGCGGCTTCGCCCTCAACCCGCTCGACCTCCGTGCCACACTCCGGGCAGTTCGTGGGCATCTCAAACTTTGTTTCATCACCGGTGCGCTTATCCGGGAGTGATCGGACGACCTCCGGGATCACGTCACCGGCCTTGCGGATCACCACGTGATCGCCCACGCGGATGTCCTTGCGCGCGACCTCGTCTTCGTTGTGCAGCACCGCGCGGGACACGGTTGAGCCGTCCACGAAGACCGGCTCCATGACCGCCACGGGCGTAAGCTGGCCGGTGCGGGCGACGGTCACCTCAATTTCGCGAACCACTGTTTCGGCCTCGACGGCGGGGAACTTGAACGCGGTCGCCCAGCGCGGGCCGTGTGAGGTCGCGCCCGCCTGCTCCTGCAGGGCCACTGAGTCGGCTTTGACCACCACGCCATCGACCTCGTAGTCGAGGTCATTGCGGCGCTCGATCCAGTTGACGCAAAACTCACGGGCCGCTTCGATCGAATCAACCGCCTCGGCGTTCGGATTGACCCTGCAGCCAAGCGAGCGGAGCAGATCCAATTCGGCGGTGTGTGTGTCGAAACTTGCGCCCTCGACCACCCCGGTGCCGTAGCAGAAGATATCCAGCCGGCGCTCGGCAGTGATTGACGGGTCGAGCTGTCGTACCGAGCCGGCGGCGCAGTTGCGGGGGTTGGCGAAGGGCTGCTCTCCGGCCTCTTCGCGCTGTGTGTTGACGCGCTCGAACTCCGGGATGGGCAGGTAGACCTCCCCGCGCACTTCGATGACCGGTGGCGGATCGCCCTGCAGCCTGAGAAGGATCGACCGGACGGTGCGCAGATTCGGGGTGATATCCTCGCCGCGGGCCCCGTCGCCGCGCGTGGCGCCCTGCACGAGCACGCCGTCCTCGTACTGGAGGCTGACCGCGAGCCCGTCGATCTTCAGCTCACAGACATAGGGGATATCCTCCTGCTCGTCGAGGCCCACGTGGCGCTTGAGTCGGCGGTCAAACTCGATCAGTTCCTCCTCGTCGAAGGACTTATCCAGCGAGAGCATGGGGACATCGTGCTCGACAGTCTCGAATTCGTCGGAGGGTTCCGCGCCCACACGCCGGGTGGGTGAGTCGGGGCGCTGCAATTCGGGAAACTGCTCTTCGAGCCGCTCGAGTTCGCGAAGCATCGCGTCGTACTGCGCGTCCGAGATCTCCGGATCATCGAGCACGTAGTAGCGATAGTTGTGGTAGTTCAGTTCCCCGGTAAGTTCTTCGATTCGCTGTCGTGCTTCGTCTCGGTCCATCCAGACCCCTCAGGCAAATGGTGCACAGCTCTCTCATTCAGACGGTATGACCGCCCGCTGGTGTTCACCGAGGTGTGCTGACGGTCACTGCCCCATTGCCGCGCCGGGCTGTACGAGCGTGATGGTGCGGCTGTCGGCGGCGATGCAGCGACCAGACCCGTCATACGCGCGGGCGGCGATCTCGACGGGACCCTCGGGGCAGGTCGCCATGTCCAGCGAGTACTGATATGGGCGCTGGTTGGTCAGCACCAGCACCCGGCCGTCAAGCTCGAAGGTCAGGTAGGCGAACTCGTCGGTCGTCTCGACCTCCGCCCACAGCTTCGCCCGGCGCTCACGGTGATTCGGCGCGGGCTCGCCGAGCGTGACCTGTGGCACCTCCGAAGCGGCCGGGGCTTCGACCTGCGGCTTCTCAGCCACCTGGACGGGCGGCCTGATCTGGGGCGTGTAGTGGTATGCAAGCTGGTTGGCGACGACGAGCATCCCCAGGACGTGATAGGTGGCGCGTTCGCCCAGGCTCCGCCCCCTGCCGGTCTTGGCCTCGAACAGGAATGAGGGTACCCGGTGGTCGAGGCCGAAGTGGCGATGGCACAGCCGACGGTCGTCGTCGGGCGTATCGTAGTAGCAGTTCAGCGGGATGCCGTAGCGCTTCATCCAGATTGAAAGCTGGGCGCTCGTCTGCCCGCAGCGCATCCCGAGCAGTTTCGGGATCGGGTTGCAGGAGGCGATGGTCTCGACGAAGTTCTCCTGGTAGGACGCCTTTGAGGAATACGCAGGCAGTTCGTGCAGGTCGATCACCGCGTCGGCCTGCCACTGGCGAAAGACGCGTTCGATGGCCTGCGTCTCTGGCTGGCTCAGGGCGATCCAGTCCCGGTTGAGATCGGTGCCGGTGCTGGTGCGCCGGGCATGCTGCTCGACCCCGTCGGGGTTGGCCATGGGGATAACCAGCAGCGCCACGCGCTTGAGGAGCGCGCGTTCGGCACGGCCGTCGGAGATCGCGAGGTGCTGAAGCAGCGCGAGGGCAGCTTCCGTCCCTGCGGGCTCGTTACCGTGCTGTCGCGCGATGATCAGCAGCTTGCGAAGGTCCTGCGGATCGCGCTCGGGGTCGCAGGCGACTGCCATGGCGACATGTCGGCCCCGGCGCGTGACGCCGACGCTCGAACACTCCACGCGCTCGGTCTCATGCAACTTCTGCATCGCGGTCATCATATCCGCGTAGGAGTGCGGCCGGGCCGGAACCCGCGCGGCGATGTCGGACACGATGTCGGCCTGCGCGGTGGTTGCCACGCAGGCGAGAATGACTGTGAGGATTGCGATTCGCTTCATGATTGCCGTTCGCCGTTGCCCTGCCGTTGCTCGTCGCTCGGAGCCCATCGCTGTCGTTCCGCCGTTGCTTGCGACTTGTGACCGCCGTTACTCGCAACCCGTCGCCGTTGTTCGGCCGTTGCTTGTGACTTGCGACTTGTGACTTACGACTGCCGTTACCACCGAAAGACGTCACAGACGTATGCCACGCCACCCTCGGCCTCGATGGCCGCGGCGACTTCGCGTTGCCGCCCCGGGCAGTAGGCCACCATGCAGCCGCCACCACCGGCGCCCATCTGCTTTGCGCCCTTCGCACCGGCATCGACCGAGGCCGCGCAGAGCCGCTCGATCTTCTCGGTTGATGCGCCGATGCGCTTCTCCTGCACCTGGCTTTGCGTCATGAGTTCGCCGACCAGGGCTGCCTCTCCCCCTTCGAGCGCATCGCGCCCGGTCAGTGTATATTGATGCAACTTTTCAAATGCGTCAAGTACCACGGGGTCATTGTCCTCCAGACGACGCCGCGTTTTGTTCAGCACATCCGACGCGTGGCGGGGTTCGTCGGAGTCGCCGACGACGACCGGAAGTTCATCGATCGCGAGGACCTCCGCGGACGGCGTCTCTCCGGTGGTGATGAAGGTGACCCCGCCGTGCGCGATGGCGTACTGGTCCATGCGCCCACAGGAGATCTCGCAGATGTCGTGTTCGGCGATGTAGGCGGTCTCGGCCATCTCATCGCGAGTCATCTGCAGGCCGAAGAGTTCATCGAGCGCCATGATCGCACCCACGGTGAGCGCCGCGGAGGTGCTCAGGCCCGCGCCGATGGGGATCTCGGTCTCGACCTCCATACAGAAGCCCTTCGGCAGGCGCTCGCGCAGAAGCCATGTGGCGGCCTGCACGTACTTCAGGGAGCCTCCGGTCTCCGGCTCGTCGCCGATGCGGAAGCACTCGGTCTCGCCAAGGTCGTGGCTGAATACCGCGCACTCGGGCTCCTCCGACTCGGCGGCGGCAATGTGCATGAACATATCGATCGCCGCCGCGATGACGGGCTTGTGGGCGATATCGATCTTATCGCCGAACAGGCAGATGCGTCCCGGAACGTCCAGTTCCACTCGTGGCATCAAGCACCCTCAGAAGAGCAGCTTTGCGTTCGGAGTCTCAGAGGCCGGGCGCCCGGCATCGCGACGCGACCGGGCGCACGGAAGCAGGTCACCCGCCCGCGGCAGGTTGCGCCTACCGCCAGTCGAGTGCGAGCGTCACAACGTCATCGGGCTCGTTGTAGACGCGCTCGTAGGCCTCGGTGGCCTGGTCATAGCCCATGATGTCACTGACCAGGTGCTCGACCTGCAGCTTATCCTGCGCCATCAACTCCAGCACCGCCGCAACCATCTCCGGGCGCTCGCCGCAGGTGGCGGAGAGGGTAAGCTGACGCCCGAAGAGAGTCTCGGGGATGTAAAGCTGGATCGGGTCCAGGTACATGCCCTGGGCGTGAATTCGGCAGTAGCGAGGGGCGTTGTGGAGGACGTTGTCGAGAAGGTCCGGCTCGCCGGTCACCTCGATGATCGCCTGCGGCTCATCGTCCTCGCAAAGCTGCCTCAGGCCCTCCCACAGATCGACCTTGGAGGTATTGATGGTGCCGGCCGCGCCCCATCCCTCTGCGACATCCAGCCGGTTCTGGCACAGATCCGCGACGATCACCCGCGCGCCGCGCGTGTGGCAGAGCTGTGCGGCCATCGAGCCAATCCCGCCCTGTCCGATAACCAGAACGGTCTCGCCCTCACCCGGCTGGACCTTATACTCCACACCGTGATAGGCGATCGCGCCGAGCATCGCCACACCCGCGTGCTGAAGCTTCACGCCCTCGGGGATCTTCACGGCGCGCTCGGCGCTCTGGCCGGAGTGCGTCTCTTTCGAGTACACCACCGTCTCGAGGTGCCCGCCCCAGGCGACACAGTAATCTCCGGCCCAGTCGCCGAACAGGTTGGAGCCGATGACGTAATCGCCCGGCTCGATGTGATCGACCGCCGCGCCCACCTCCAGCACCTCTCCGACGGGAATGTAGCCGGGAAGCATCGGGTACCACTGTGTCCCGGCATCGCGCGAGTGGAACTGGCCCGTGTAGAGGTCCATCTCCGTGCCCCGGGAGATCGTCGAAAAGACCGTCCGGGTGATTGCGCCTGTCTCGTCCATCTCCGGCACCGGAATATCCTCGCGCACTTCCGCGCGCAACGGCCTCGTGAAGGCAACGCCGGTGCAGGTCTTCTGTTCATCGGACATGGGAATCCCCTCGCATTCAATCAGGTTCACGTTGAGGCGGTCCTTCGGCACATGCCCCGCGGGTTCCTTCACATACCTGCACGCGAACCGCTCCCTGAGCGTCGAAACGTGCAGCAGTCCCGGGCCGGACGTAAAGGTTATCGCTCGTTCAACAACGAAGGTCACGCCATCCCGGCAGCCGAAAACGTCCGCGCCCCGCCCTCGAAAGGTGAGCGACCATGAGTGATCGCCCCAACATGCTTATCTTCCTTCCCGAAACAGTGCGGGCCGATGCCGTCTACGATGCGCCGGGCGCGGGAGCGGTCACGCCCAGCTTCGACCGGCTGCGGTCAGAAGGCGTCACCTTCACCCGGGCATACGCGCAGATGGCGTACTGCACGCCCAGTCGCTGCTCGATGTTCACGGGCCGCTATCCGCACACGCACGGCCACCGATCGATCTGGCACCTGCTGCAGCCGGGTGAGCGCAACTTCTTCCAGGACCTGAAGGAGGCGGGCTACCACAACGTCGTGTACGGCAAGAACGATCTGCTCGATGAGAGCTTCGCGCCGGACTGCTTCGACGAATGGGGAACGCGCGTAGCTCCGGAGGGCGACACCGTTCGCCAGGTGCCATCGGAAAGAGGCGAGCGCCTGCACTCCGCGATGTACCGCGGGCTGCGCGGGGGCGAATGCCATGACGGTGACTGGGCGCGTATCCAGAGCGCCCTGCAGTTCCTGGAGGAGGACCACGAGGGCCCGTGGTGCCTGTTCCTGCCGCTGAGTTTTGCCCATCCGTGGTATACGGTTGAAGAGCCGTACTTCTCGATGCACGATCGCGAGGCGCTGCCGGACCCGATTCCGCCCGTGCAGGGCGACACGCGCCGCGCATACCGCTCTATCTACGAGAACTTCGCATTCCCCGGCGGCCCCGACGAGGCGGATCTACGCGAGATCAAGGCGGTCTACTACGGCATGGTCAGCCGCGTCGATCACCAGCTTGGCCAGGTCCTCGATGCACTCGATGAACGCGGCCTTGCCGACGATACGATCGTGGCGGCGCTGTCGGATCACGCCGACTACGCGGGCGACTGCGGGATGGTCGAGAAATGCCCCTACGCCTTCGAGGACTGCCTGCTGCGCGTCCCGCTGATCTTCCGCGTGCCGGGCACACGCTCGCGGGAGATCGATGGTCTCTGCGAGATGAACGATCTGTACGCGACGCTGATGGACCTCGTTGGACTGGAGCCGAAGCACCACCAACTCGGCCGGAGCCTCGCGCCCTCGATCATGTACGGCGCCGCGACCGGCCGGGATGCGGTCTTCGCCGAGGGCGGGCGCCTGGAGGGCGAGGACCACTGGCCGATCCAGGGGCTTTCGCCGGAGAACTGGTACGCGAAGCGCGCGGAGGCTGTCAGCCACAACGCCGATGCCGCACTGAGCCGCTGCGCCAGAATCCGCACCAGGGAGTTCGCCTACACATATTGCACGAACGACGTGGATGAGCTATTCGACCTGCGCAGCGATCCCGATGCGGTCGTCAATGTGGCCGAGGAGCCCGAATACGCCGATATCCGCGCCGAGCTTCGCGATCGCCTGCTGGCGTGGATGCTGGAGACCAGCGACACGCTTCCGCTACAGCAGGGCTCCCGGCACTGGCCGTCATAGCCGAGAAGCGGCATGTCCGGACGCGCCGGGAGGCAGTTCTGATCGGATTGAGGGAACGCGCCTTCAGAGCACGGAAGTGACGTGCCACGCGTCGAGCCCGAAAGCTTTGGAGACTACGGAGAGGTGACCCCATGCGAGACCGACACCAGGCCAGGCCTCGGACAGACCGTTGGCTAATCGCCTTCGCGTGCAGTATGACCATGGTGGGTGCGGTCTGCATGGCCGTCGCACAGGAGGAACCGATGACTGAGCAAGCGCCCGCTGAGGATGTTGCGCTCGTCCGTCACGCCACCGTCCAGGCCCTGAAGACATGGGCAGATCCGCAGGAGGGAGCGGTGGTCGAGACGCTCGGCTATTTCGCACCGGGCGACGGCGGCGGCGCCCTCTATCGTATCCAGAAGCTTCCCGAGGAACTGGAACTGGGGGACGCCGGCGTCATCCCGCTGGCAAACGGCCTCGTAGCGGTGCTTATCGAAAGCGAAGCTGTCAACTACAGGATGTTCGGTGCGGTGGGAGATGGCGAGAACGACGACGGTGTGCAGATCAAGCTGGCCCACCAGTACGCGAACAGACACGGGATCCCCGTGGTAAACCTCTCCGGCGAGTTCTGGATCAAGCAGACAAACCGCATTCCGATCCAGACGAACGTACGCTGGGGGCGCACTACCTTCCACATCGATGAGGAGTTCAACACCCAGCGGGACCCTCGGTTCGAAATCCTCAACGATGAGCCCACGGAAACCCTCGAAGACGAGGAACTGAAGGCCGTTCTGCTGGAGAAGCTCCGCCCCGGTGTGCATATCATCCCCGAACTTGCCCCGTATGCGGGCCACCTGATCAGAGTCCGAGACGACAACGACCGCATCGGCATCCGCGCCGGCTACGAGGGCAACCGGGGTTGGGCTCGCGAGGAACTGTTCTACGTCGAGGAGGAAGGGCGCATTATCGGCGACATCGCCTGGGAGTTCAATGACTTCACATCGATCCAGGCCAAGCCCTGCAATGACGCCTACCTCGTCATCGAAGGTGGCGAATTCCGGGTCTCGGGCGAGAATCCAAATACGGGCTCGACCGGCTACCACAAGAACGGGTTCTCCATCCGACGCAGCCGAACCATCATCCGCGAGCAATGGGTGGGCCTGGAGGAGGGCGCGAGCGACGACTCACTGGCGGCCCGCAGCGGCTTTTACAGCTTTTCGATGGTCTTCGACTGCACGCTCGAGGACATCCGCCTGATGCCATGGGAGAAGAACCGTCGCGATCCGGAGACGCCGGTCCCGCACGGAACCTACGGCATCGGCGGCTCGCGCATGCTCAACTGCACCTTCCGCAACGTCACCGCCGAGGCCGGGTGGGTCTCGTGGGGTGTCTTCGGCACGAACCTGAACAAGAACTTCCGGATCGAGAACTGCCGCTTGAACCGGATCGACGTACACTTCCACTGCTGGAACCTCTACATCGAGAACTGTGAGATCGGGTTCAAGGGGATCTCCGTCACCGGTGGTGGGGAATTGTTTATCAAGGACACCACGCGTGATGGGAACTACTTCATCAACTTCCGACCGGACTACGGCTCGAAGTGGGATGGCCGGATCCGCCTGCGAGGCTGCACGCTCAGACCGACAGGGAACCGCACGGTCTCAGTGCTGAACTACCGCATGCGCAACTTCGACTACAAGTATCCGATCGGCTTCGCCCGCAGCGTCATGATCGATGATCTTGTCATCGACTACAGCGCCGTGCCAGACTCCCAGGCCCCGGTCTGGCTGATGAACACGGTGGGGTTTTCGCAAACCGAAGCGGGCAACCGCCTGTTCTTCCCGAACCGGGTTCAGTTTCGGGATATCCGCGTGAACGGGCGCGAGCAGGGCGTGCGCCTGATGCGCATACCGAACCCGCACGGGTACGACCTCGGCCGCCCCGGCGGCTATGACGGCAGCCGGTTGGAGGCGAACTGCGAGATCGATGTCGAGAACGTGCAGCTTGAGAAGCTCACTCCCGAGGCCCCCGGCGATACCGGGAATGTGCACCTGCTGATCGGTGGCGATGAGGCGCAGGAGTACGCCGACGAACTGGCCCTTTATCCGAGGATTCACTTCAGCGGTTGCGACGGAGTCAGCGCGTACCTCGGTAACTGTGCCGCCAGTGCGTCCTTCGATCGGTGCTCAATCAATACCGTCGGCGCACCGGGCCTGCAGGGAGAGCTTATATTCGACGACTGCAGGTTCCAGCCCGCGCTGGAGGGGCTCGGTGAGGACGAAGATATCTACGCGCTCGACAGCACGCTGGGCACACGCTTAACCAACTGCACCATCCACGCTCCCGTCATCGGCGGCGAGGCAACTCCCGAACTCGTGGACAGCACCGGGATTGTGCAGATCAACGGGCCGGTCCAGCACTACCACCTTAACACCGCGCTGGGGAATCGAATCCTGGAGCACTACCGTGATGCGGGCATCGAGCTTGCGCCCGAGTTCATCGCGGACCTGCGGGCCCACCACGCGTTGGAAGACGAGGAGTGAACAGCCGACGCGATAATCTTTCGTTCTCAGGAGCGCCACGCCGGCTTCACGCCGCCAGGGCTGGCTACCCCAGCGTGCGCGGCGTCTGACTGTGTGTGCAATCGTCAGGGGCGCAGTAGTTCATCCCATCGCAGCTTCCACAGCAGTTCGCGCTGCGCGCGCAGGGCCTCCACCAGGTTGCTCTCCGCGTCAGGGCCGGCCTGCTGTGCGTTCGTCTGAAGCTCAGTGGTGAGGCGCTCGATTGTATCCGTCAACTCCCGGGCGCGCTGAGCGTCTTTCTCCGGGCCGCTCAGGCGTTCAAGCAGCGTCTCGATTTCCTCCTGACGCTCGACCCAGTCATCGGCGAATACGCTACGGTGGACGAAGCGCATCTGGCGGAGGTCGTCCAACCGAGACTCCGCCGAGTCGCGCAGGTCGGCAATCAGCTTCGCGTTCGGGGTGTCCTCGAATGACTCGCGCACGACCATCCGGATACGGTCCCCGGCGGGCGTCAGGCCTACGTGAACCGGGTAGTCAGTGACCTCAACGCTCGTCGCGCTGACGTCCTCGGGCGCGTAGATGAGCGTTGCACCGCCCTCGCCCAGCCCGTTCGCCGGGTCCCAGACGCGGTCGGACAGCGCCATCCACCATTCATCGGCGGGCGCAAGCTCGGTGGCGTCCCCGTTGTGCAGTTCGCTCGCAACCGTCGTCACAACGCGGTTGCCGCCCCCGCTCTGGCGACCGGGATAGCAATCGAGGCGCACATCCCACCCGACCTGCTTCTCACCCGGCCAGTACCGCACCTCGCAGAAGAGGCGATCATCGTTCGGCAGGGCAATGAACTTCGCGCGCCACACACCCTCGGGCCGCGACCACTTGAACTCGATGGCCCCGCGCGTGCCGGACTCGGAGACGCGCAGAGCCTCGATCGGCGCCGTCCCCACCAGCTCTCCGCTTCCGAGGCGGATGTCGAGGAAGCCGTTCGCGTACCAGTTGGCATGTGTGGGTCGGTTCAGTCCTATCATGCCCTCCAGAGGCAGCACCCTGGGCTTATGCGAGGGGTGAATGTCCACCCAGTGCTTCAATTCGAAATGCGTGGTCCCGGTGCGCATATGCGCCTGCCAGCCTCTGCGCGGATGCCCCTCGTGGTTCTTGTACGCTCCGAGTTGACCCTCCGTGGGACCGGTGACCTCGCACGTGACCTCGCCCGTTGCGGCCGGGGCGACGGAGGCTGTCGTCATCGCCGCAACCAGGAGCAGGCACTGCGCTGCTTTCGTGCATCGCGTCATCATTGCACACCCACCTCGAAGCTCGTCTCCGCGGTCACACCGGTCGCGACATCGCGGACCTGCACCTGCCACGTTCCGGCCGGGTCGTCCAGAGCGCTCGGGACATGCGCCACCGCGCTTGCATTCTCAGTGACGAGGTCCTCTGCGTAGTATTCGCGCTCCCGCCCGTCAGGGCCGATGACGGTCGTGCGGAGGACATGTCGGCCCGGCTCGCCGTCTGCCACCTGCACCCGGCCACGCGCGCTGAAGACCTCGCCGGGCGCGATTTCGGCATCGGGCACGGTCAGCTCTATGCCCTCGACCTCCGAGGGCAGCAGGGCCAGCAGGAGAAGTTCCGCCTCACCCAGTTCGGCCTCAACGCTGCTCACCGCGCCGAGGTGTTCGCCCTCGCGGACATCGTAAACCTCGTAGCCGTCGGGCAGATGCACCGTGACCTGCTGCACCGGGTCATCCGGGGTATGGTCGCGCAGCACCGCTACATAGCGCGCATCGCCGTCAAGGAAGGTGATGACCTCTCCCTGAAGCTGCGCTTCGCCCGCGACCTCCACGCTCGCAAGCGGCGCCACGCCCGCCTGGTCAAGCAGCGCCCCGACGATCTCGCGGAGCGCGGCGCCATCTTCGCTGTCGGCAACGTAATTCCCCAGTGCCACATTCAGCACGCACGTCCGGCCCTGGCCGCTCTCACTCGTGAGGATGAGCGGAACGCCGTCCTCGGTCTGGCCGAGCGGTGTGGCGCCATCAGCTTCAACCGCGGCATCCACCGTCACGGCCTGCAGGGCCGCGTCGAGCGAACTGTCGCCGATCTCGCCTGCGACGGCCCCCGCCTGACCGGTCGCGCGCCCGTCCAGTTCACCGATCGTCACTCCCAGCAACGGCTGCCACCGGGCGGCCCCGGTCGGCTTGCCATGCCCGTCGCGGACGCCGGGCCGCACATCGGCGATGAGCGTCCCGCCGGCCTCCACGAAGTCAGCGAGCGTCTGCCGGGCCTCTGTGGAGAGTGCGGTGACGTCCGGAAGCAGCACCACCGAGTAGTCGCCATCTGCGAAGCTGCCGTCGTCAAGCTGCGCGTAGGAGACGAGGTCGTGTTCGAGTCCGAGGTCCTCGACGAGGGCCGTCGCGGCGGTCACGGCCTGCTCGTGGCGGCGGCCATCGCCCTCGTAGGTGCCGACATGCACGCTCGGTTGCGAGAAGACGACGGCTATGCCGCAGTTGTCCCTCTCTGCGCCGAGAATCAGGCGGTCGATCCCCGCCTTGATTTCGTCGATCGCGTCGGCGGTCGCCTCGAAGATCGGGAATGCCGACAGATCCGCGGCGAACGCGTCCTCCTGGCAGCTTTGCCGCGCATCCGAGTGTGTCTTGAACCACCAGGCGGAGTTCAGATCGTGCAGCAGCGAGTACCAGGGCACCCAGCGGCAGCCCTCTTCGAAGCGCCACATGTGGTTATATCCACCGTACCACAGGCCGCAGTAGGTGTTCGGCTGCTTGAATGACCGCAGGTTCTCCACCTGGAAGTGCCGCACGTAGACGTTCCAGACGTCCACCGCGCGGGAGTACTTCCACCAGTCGTAGCCGCCGAAGCTGCCGTGGCCGATGGCCGCGTCCGAGCCCACGCGCGCGCCGGGATCGACCTCGCGGATGACCTCGCGCGCGAACGCGTGGAAGTCCGCGTAAACGCTCTCCATGTGCATGCGGTGATCGATCCAGCGGGCCGGCTGATCGGTCTCCCGCGCATCGGCCAGGGTCGTGGGCTCCACCTGCTCCCAGGCGCCGAAATCGGTGCCCCACTCGGCGTTGAGGGCCTCCAGCGAGTCATAGCGCTCCTGCAACCACTCGCGCAGGTCGGCCAGGCAGTGCTCGGAGAAGCAGATGTCCGTGCGGCCGAGGCGGTTGTCGTCGCCCAGCGTGTACCCGACCGGGCCGAAGCCGCCCTTCTCGCTGCCCTGTTCCCTCAGCTTCTCGCCGGACTTCTCCAGGTGGGCCGGGTCGCTGAAGCAGGGGTCCCGGATCAGGTTCTCCTCGCTGGCCTCGTTAGGATGCAGGCCCACGCGCTGGGCGGGCAATGTCCGCATGCCGTTGGCGGCGGTGATCACGGCGCCGCCATGGTTGATCGTGTCAACGCCCATGTCATACAGAATGTCGCGCAGATACGCCCAGGTGTAGTCTTTGCGCGCCTTCCCCCACATCAGGAAGCTGAACCGATCCTCGGGCCACGGCTGATCGACCGGCAGGTAGCCGTGCTGCCGCGCCCATGGTTCGCCACCGACCTCCAGCGTGGCCTCCGCGACCAGCAGGTTTGAGATTGCGCGTTCGATATCCGCCTGCCCGCGCGCCGCCTCCGCGCCTTCGTCCACCGGGCTGACTTCCTCGTGCAGCAGGCGCCCGAGGCCGTCGCGCAGCCGCCAGTGCATCGCCGCATCAGCCGGGGCCGGGCCGTCCAGCGCGGCCTCGAACGTGGCGGTCCCGCTCGGTGACATCGAGTCGGCCTCTCGCGTCACCTCGACAACCGTGCGCGGCCGCTCGATGACGAAACTTGCGCCTCCCCAGGCGACTGCCTCATCACCGTCGCGGATACTCGCCTCCGCGAAGTGCCTTCCGGCCAGCAGCGAGTCGGGCAGTGGCACCTGCATGGCCGTGTGGTCGCCATCGGCGGTGACGGTCTCGGAGAGTTCAGCGACGGCAGTGCCTCGCGCATCACGAACGATGACATTCGCCTGAAGCTCGCGCCCCTGCTCGCCGCCTGCCAGTGTAAGCTGCAGGTTGCTGCCGGGCGCGACCGTGTCTGTCGGCGCGCCATCGGCCAGCGCGGTGAACGCGGTGACGCGCACGCGCGGCTCCATCCGCGCGGCCCACGTGATAGCGCGCGCGGTGAGCATCAGGTAGTGCTCCAGCGGCCACCGGTGCTCCCACGCCCATGCGCGGTCATCGTCGGTCTGCGGGACCAGCCACGACTGGTTCCCGTGGCCGAGATTCAGCAGCGCGATCCGGCCCTCGCCGAACTGCCGGGTGTCCACCGCGGCATCGGCCACCTCGTCGTGGGAGGCGTACTCAGCCCCCTGCCAGTGCGGCAGGTGCGTCAGTGCCAGAGCGTCGGAGACGGCGCCGCCCGCGTCAACCTCCGAGGCGACCTCCAGGGCGCGGTTGAGGTGTTCGTTGCGCCCCCGATCGTGGTAGGTGAGAACCAGTCCGGTCCCCGCCCGCACCTGGCGCAGAATCTCGTACTCGACCTCTTGCGGCAGGATCTTCCAGTGGATGTTACCGACCACGATGACGTCGTGGGGGCTGCTCAGCGCCTCCATCAGGCGCCTGGTGACCTCGTCGGGGGACATCCCCACGATGCTGGTGACGCGGTCCTCACCGCCACCAAGCTGATTGCGGAGGTAGGTTCCGACCGCATCGTAGTCAAGCTCGAGGCGCTGCGCGAGTTCGACGGTGTCGCGCATGCACCCGCGCGGCGCGATCATCAGCGCCCGCACCGCACCGCGGTGGTAGGGCCTGGCCCACGGATTGTGCGGTGTCACAACCTCGCGCGTAACCTCGACAAAGCCCGGCTCGTACTCCGACGGCCGGCGGCCAAGCGCCATCGTCGCAGTCAGCATCGCCAGCGCCGCCAGCATCAGTACGCGGACAGCGGTCCTGTGACGGTCAGTCATCGCCCATCCCGCCTCATTCGTGGTATTCTGTGCGTCACAATCCGGTGAACAGAAGCTCGAATCGCGCATCCCACAGCAGCTGGTCGGCCTCCTCGCGCAAGCTCTCAAGCTCGACGCGGATCTGCTGGAGGGCGACGGCATCCGTCGCGCCGGATGCGCGCTCGCGCAGACTCTCAAGCCGCTCGTGCAACGATGCGTTTTGCTGCGCCCATCGCTCCCTCAGCGCCTGGTCCTCCCACCTGTCTTTGGCCAGAAGTCGCTCGACCTCCGCCAGCATCCCGGTGACCTCAGACTGCTCCCCGGTCACTTCGCCCAGCGCCCGAGCGCGGTGTGGCGTGTACCTTACGACCCCGGATTGCAGCTCCAGCTCCACCGCCCGGGTCATGGGCGCTCCGTCGGTGCACAGAGGATTCGCGGTGAGGTCGGCGAGCGCCTGCACACCGATCTCGCGGGGGCTGTCGGTGAAGATCACGTGGCCGAAGTTCTCCGGCTCGTGGTACTGGCCCTTAACGGGCGCCCACGAACTCCACTCACCGTGAGATTCGGCGTCGGCGTTGGAGGTCTTGCGGTTGCGGCAGAAGTTGGCCGCGAAGATCGCATTCGGCCGGGGCGGGTCGGACTGCATTGAAGCGAAGGGGATGG
The DNA here is from genome assembly GCA_964484945.1 of uncultured Armatimonadia bacterium. Taxonomy (GTDB): domain Bacteria; phylum Armatimonadota; class Zipacnadia; order Zipacnadales; family UBA5352; genus UBA5352. Next base: position 46,267 of record CAZAHB010000013.1, read on the forward strand.
CGACCTCGGCCGTCCATCGGTCCTCGCCGATCGCGGTTCCAACGCTCCAGTCGGTCGTCCAGCCGATGTTCTCCATGTGGCGGTCGAAGGTGGCGCCTTTGCAGTTCAGCGCGAACTGGAAGTAGTGCTCGTGGGTATGTCCGGGGTCGATGAAAATCTCCACGGAGTCGTCGAACCACACTGCCGCGTCCTCGCCACTGTGGGTGTGCGCAAGTTCATCGGTGTTCGGTTCGTGGCACAGAAAGCCGATGTAGAAGGCGCGCTCGTCAAACAGCAGGCGAACGACAGTCGGCTGTGAGGCCGGGCTGTGTGTCCCGACACGCGTGAAGCCGGCGAGTCCGGGCGCCTCGGCCCAGCACTCGTCATCGAGGCGGCCGTCGATCTCCGGCGGGGTCTCGGCTCGAATCGCGACCCCCGCCGGGATCGGGCCGTCAGTGGCGGACTGTGACCAGGCCCAAGCGGCACAGGTCAGGACCAGCAGCGTAGTTGCGACAAGCAGCCCGCCATACGAGCAGTGACGCTTCGCGAATGTTGCGGTCATTCCCACACCCTCCGACACGGTGGGACAGTAGTTTCACGCCCATCGCTGTGAGCCTACTTACTCAACCGAACACTCTATTCCTTCGTCGATCTGCAAATGCGCGCCAGGCG
>CAZAHB010000014.1:0-46119 GCA_964484945.1 uncultured Armatimonadia bacterium
ACCGTGGCTCGTCCCCGCAGGCCGACGAGTTAGGGTTATCTCCACCGCGTTACGCAGGGCCGTGGCGTGAAGGCCGGCCCAAACCATGCCGGCCCGAACATCCGCGGCCGACGAGCGCCCCGCCCCTCGGGGGGAGGGCGGGGCGTCCCGCCTCTTTCGCCCTCACGAATCTGTCCTCTGAGCCAAACTTTTTCTTTCACCGTACGCAAGATTCGCCGCCCGGCCGTGCCTGTGACAGTGGAGGCACCCAACATCGCGTCCACTGGAGCTGTTACGCATGGGCACGCGCAGTCGAGTCGAGAATGACTACATCCACCAGATTCTTCTCCGAGTTCGCCGGCATTGCGAACAGAACGCCGGACGTCTGGACCCTGACGAGCTTGAGCGGCTGGCGGACATCATCCTCCGCATCGTTGATGACGATCCGGAGTATCCCGTCCGTAAGGACCTCGAACACCACTCGCAGGAGATTCACTCCTTCGATGACCGCGACGATCCAGTCGGCCGGGGCGCGCTGAGCCGCGCCACCCCTTCGCCCTCGACCTGCGGATCGTTGCAGGCGCTGGTCGCCCGACTTCTCGTCGCGGCAAACCTGACTGATCGGAAGCTGCGAGAGGTCGCGCGGCTCTACCTGTGGGGGCATAACACGGTCGAGATCGCACAGATCCTGGAGGTCCCGCGCTCCACGGTGCAGTCGCGATGGCGCTATGCCCGCGAGCATCTGCAACGTGCGCTTCGCGATCTGGCACCGTCCGAGTGGTTGACGCTTCCCTCGCCCAGCGCCCGCATCACCACCGAGCAGATCCGCATGGCGTTCCACGAGGACGAAGCGCGGACGCGCTACTTCTCGCCGCGCCACTGTCCGGAGGGCCGGGAGCGCTGCGCTACAACCGGGGTGTGCGCGTTCCGCGCCGTTGGAGAGTAACTCCACGCAGCCATAAGAATCGTGAGGCCAAGGAGGTTCGCAATGGTCATACACGTTCGCATTCCGGCGCGCGCGTGAATCACTGCCGGGGCGACAGTTACCACAGGGCTCGGTCTACTCTGTGCCGGACTCATCGGGGGTGCGCATCAGCGCATCGGTGGGGCAGGCATCGACGCAGGCGCCACAGCGCACACAGTCCGGATCGTCGATCTCCCCGGCCTCCAGATAGTCGCGGACGGGTATATCCATCGGACAGGCACCCTCACATGCGCCGCAGTCGAGGCACTCATCCGGGTCGGTGGCAATCCGGCCGCGGGTGGGCTTGCGGGTGGCCGCACGGTCGATGATGTTCTGCATCGTTCCCATCGGGCAGACAGCACACCACGCCCGCTGCTGACTCACCAGCGCCAAAAAGATGGCGCCGAGCGTCGTGATAAGACACAGGCGCACGAAGACCGCGCCGATCACGCCGTAGACCCCTCCCGGCACCTCCGGCGCGGTGTTGAGCGGGAGATTGGCAAGCTGCCAGGCGAATGCGCTCATCAGCAGCACAAGGATAATTGCCCGAAGCCAGAGGCTCCGCGCCCAATCGGGGAACCGGCGGTCGGGCGAAATGCGCTGAACGACAAGATCGAGGAAAGCACCGCGGGGGCAGAGATTCCCGCACCAGTAGCGCCCGCGGAATACGGCCGTAATCAGGAGCACAACCATCATAGCCGCTGCGATCAGTCCCAGCGGTGGGTAGAACAGGCCACCGATGACCACCGCGACCAGTACGCCGATTGCGATCTTGCGCCATGTCCGTATTGCGTCGCTGCGTCCACCAACTGCCTCCATCTACGTGCCACCTCCATGTGGGCTATTCGCCGCCCGGAGGGAAGATTCCCCCCCCCGGGAAGCAACGGAGACGGAACAACAACGACTGCGGTTCACGGCTGCGGCGGAGGAGGTATCACGTCTTCGAATAGAAACCGCCCTCCCCCGCTTGCTCCGCACGCGCACCTCCCCGCAGAGAACCTCAAGTATGCCGGAAGGGACATCGGCGGGGCCAACGTGACGTTCGCCAACGCAGCAAGCACGTAAACCCGACAGGCAGGTCTCCGGGGCAGCGACTCCGAACTACTCCATATAATCGGCGAGGTCGCGCGCTCGACACCATCGACGCCCCGGGAGGGTCCTTCGATGCGCAAAGCAACCTTCGTCCTCACAGTCGTCCTCGTAACCGCGATGGCCGTATCCGCTGCACAGCGACCCCGTCCGCTCTACAACGAATTGTTCTTCGAACCATCCGAGAATGTGGTTACCCCGCACATCGCCTGGGCCAAACCCTACGCGCAGGGACCGGTCAGGGCGCTGTTCATCTGCGCGCGTGATGACATGCGCGAGGTCGTTGAGATCGCGCAGCGCCTCCAGATGGACTACCGGGTGCTGACGATACACGAGCGCGACGAATTCGCTCCCGGCCCGGATACGAGGCGGTGGAAGCTGGTCCGCGGCAGCTCACACGACGAGGTTGCGGAGCGTCTGCGCGGTTTCCTCGAAGAGCGGTGGGACGTGATTGTCCTCGGCGCGATCAAATTCGACGAACTGCCGATCGACTGTCGCTACCGGATCTTCAAACAGGTCAGCGAGGGAACGGGGCTGGTCGGCTGCGTGCGGAACGCGGACTACCCGTACCTCGACCGCATCATGGCCGGCGCGAAGTTCCACTGGCACTGGAATGTGTGGACCGGGGACTCGAAAGAGGTCGAGAACCACTTCGGCGAGGGCGAGTTCGAGAACACGGTCACCTCAGAGAACCCCCACTCCGGCGACAGGTGCGCAAAGGTGTTTGGCGTGAAGGCCGAACCGGGCGTAAAATCCTCGCCATACGCTGCGTACATCCAGGAGATCGAGGTTGAACCGAACACGGATTACGTCTTCGGGGCGTGGTACCGCACGACCGAGTTCAGGAAGGGGGAGCCGTGGCTGAGCGTGATCCCGGCGAAGGGTGGCGTGAACTACCTTGAGCCAGGCAAAGAGTGGACCTGGGCGCAGGTCGAGTTCAACTCCGGAGACGCCGAAGCAGTGAACGCCTACCTGTTTACACGCGGAGTAGGTGGAGCGGTCTTCTGGGATGACGTGGTCTTCAAAGAGGCGGGCACCGAGCGGAATCTGATGCCGAACCCGGGCTTCGAACAGCCCTCCGCGGATTCGGTTGAGATCGCGCAGGGCATCCCCGTGAAGAGCCTGCCGGCTTTCGCAAAGTACAAGACCCGGGAGGACTTCGCGCGCGGCGTGTTCGAGGTGACGGATTTCGGCGAGGGGCGCCTCGCGCTGATGCCGGGTATCCGCCCCCGCAGGCGGCAGATGCTCACGCCGGCCCCGGACGGCCCGTTCCGCGAGTGGACCACGCAGTACGATCACTACCTCGCGCTGGCGATCCGAACCATGCTGTGGGGCGCGCAGATGGAGCCGGAGGCCGAGATCGCCATGTCCACCGAGACGGCGACTCTCCCCGCGGACGTGCCGGTCACCGTGAGGGCCGCGAGCGATCTGGGTACCTGCCGACTGCGGATGGAGTTGCGCGACCACACCGGTGAGGTCTTCGCGGAGCACAGCAGCGAGATTGATGTCGGTGAGGGCGCCTCGGAGGCCACCGTCACGATCGACTCGCTTCCCACGGGAGAGTACTTCGCGGACCTGTGGTTGCTGCGCGATGAGAAGACAGTGAGTTTCGCGGCGGAAGCAATCGGCATTCAGCAGGCGCAGCGGATCGAGGACATCGCGCTCGATGCCCAGTCCTTCAGCGGTGGCGAGGCGGTTACCGGGACCGCGACCCTGGCGAACCCGCGCGAGGGCGGCACGCTGGTGCTGGAGGTGCGTGACAACCACGACCGGCTGGAGGCGAGGGCAGAGCTTCCCGCGCAGACCGGGGACGTCGCCTTCAACATTGAGCCGCCGGAGCCACTGACGATCATGCATCATATCCGCGCGGAACTGCGCTCTGGTGACGAGGTCCTGGATGTCGCGCGTATCTCGTATCCGGTCAATGACTTCAGACCCGAGCCGAACCAGATCCGCCACGTCATGTGGCAGGGCCTGGGGAATGACTTTACGAGTCCGACGATCGCGCGGGTGTTCTCGGACTGGGGTATCGACACGCAATACACGGGCTTCCACCCGCTGGCGCCATACAACGATATGTGGCATCTGCCATACGCCACGCGATTCGTGGACGTGAAGACGGACTATCATCATGACGGGAATCGCGCGAAGGATGACCACGTCCGCGACCCGTGCTGCACCGATCCAGAGCATCGGGCAGAACTGCGCGAGGACCTGACCGCGACCGCGGAAAAGGCCGCACATTACTCGACCTCCGACTTCAGCCTCGGTGACGAGAATCACTACGTGATCGGGAACTACGACCTGTGCTTCTCGGAGACCTGCAACGCCGACTTCCGCCGGTGGTGCGAGGAGCAGTACGACTCGATCGACGCCCTGAACGCGGAGTGGCAGACGGACTACGCGAGCTTCGACGAGGTCATGCCAATCACGGAGGATGAGGCGCTGGAGACGGAGCGGTGGGCGCAGTGGGTCGATCACCGCCGGCACATCGACGGCGTCTGGGCGGGCATCCACGACTACTCGCGGGACGTGATCCGCGAGGTGGTGCCGGACGCGCGCGTTGGCTACGAAGGGTCGGACACATTCGTGCGCAGCCTGCGCGCCACGGACTACTGGAAGCTGTCGAAGGCGATGGACCTCAACAATATCTACTACCGGGACTTCGTTTCGGCGGCGTGGCAGAGCTTCGCCACTGAGGACATGCTGCTGGGCGCAGGCTGGTACGGCGGATATGGTGGAAACCGCAACGAGGAGTACATGCGTTGGTTCCCGTGGCGGGCGCTGCTGAAGGGCAGCAACTCGTTCTGGGTCTGGATGGGCTATGCCAGCGCCGGGGGCGTTATGGCACCGGACACATCGCTGTATCCGTGGTTCAAGGCGGCGTGCGAAGAGGTGAACTGGTTCAAGCGTGGTCCGGGACTGATGCTCAACACAGCCGAGAGGCAGCACGACGGGATCGCACTGCTGTTCTCGGCCTCGAGCATGCACGTGGCGCACCTGACCGAGGGCTATCCGAGGATAAATGACATCCTCAACGACACGGTTAAGCTGCTGCATGACGTGGGGCTGGAGTGCGAGATCGTGTCCTATGCGGAACTGGCCGAGGGCGCTGTGACGGCCGATGAGTTCGATGCGCTGCTGCTGGCCGGCGCGCAGGCGATGTCGGACGAAGAGGTCGCGGCCGTCGAGAGCTTCTGTGACGCAGGTGGCTCGGTGATCGCGGACCTGCGCGCGGCGGTGCGCGACGGGCACGGGAAGGCGCGCGAGAGGGGGGCGCTGGATGATCTGTTCGGGGTCGAGAGCAGCGCGGACTTCGCGCCGGTGAACGGAGCCGTGCAGCCTGCCGAGGCAACCGGGGCTGACGCCTCTGACACCGGGATCTTCACAGGTCGCGTGGCGGACGGAAATCTGAAAGTAACCGATGGAAACAGTGCGTACGCCCTCGGCGAGGCGCCGGCGGTCGTGGAGAAGCAGCATGGTGACAGCCTGGCGGTGCTGATGAACTTCACCCTCGCCGGGTACTCCCAACTTGTCGATCCCGAAGGCAAGGAGGGCGACTTCGCGGGGTGGGAGGACGGCGCCGCGTGGCGCGAGTGGTTCATGGACATGCTGCAGCGCGCCGGTGTCGAAAAGCAGGTGACGATCGAGCCGGCGCAACCGCACGTGGAGGTCTCGCGCTTCCACGCGGGCCAGGCGCGCTACATCGGCATCCTGCAGGGCCTGCCGCGACCCGGCATGGACTACACGAACGAAGAGGCCGAGTTGCCCGCGCCGACGGACGTCACGGTCACGCTGCCGATGAAGGCGCACGTGTACGACGTGCGCGCCGGAGAGTACATCGGGCACAGGTCGGAGCTTGAGACACAGCTTCAGCCCGGGATTGCGCACCTGTACGCGTTGCTGCCATATCGGATCGACGAAGTGGACATCGCCGCACCGAACGAGGCGTCGGCCGATGAGCGCGTAACTTACGCGGTGCAACTGAGCACCGACACCGGAACGCCCGCGCCGCACATTGTGCGCGTGTCGGTGCTGGGACCGGATGGCGAGCAGCGCGCGTGGTACGCTGATAACCTGCAGGTCGAGGGCGGCCGCGCGCACGGGCAGTTCAGATTCGCTTTGGACGACACGCCGGGCACCTGGACTATCCGCGCCCGTGAGATAGCGACCGGGCGTACCGCAGAGCGGGAGATCGAACTCGCCGGGTAACGCACGGGACACGGCGTCTCCGCGACTCCCGGGCACACGGCGCACTCGCGACGGGCGGCAGCAGAGCCGTATGAGAAGAGAGTAATCGGGGACTGACCACCATGCTTCAGCGATATCTTGCGATCGCCGCATTGCTTGCCATCGCCACGGCCGGGTTCACCGACGAGCGCCCGGTCTGTCCGTGCTATCAGGTGGCGCAGGCGCCGACGATCGACGGGATCGTCACCGATGATCCGGGGTGGCGGAATGTCCCGCAGATCACGGGCTTTCACGTCCTCGGCGGCGGCTACACGGAGGCCAAGCAGTCTGTGGCGATGATCTGCCACGACACCGAGCGCCTCTACATCGCGATGATCTGCGAGGAGCCGGACATCGAGCAGGTCGAGGCGGTGCTGGGCGATGGCGATCAACTCTTCACCGAGGACAGTGTGGAGGTCTTCGTGATGTCGGCCCCCACCGGCGCGGAGTATCAGTTCGTGGTCTCGGCGGGCGGCGCGCAGACAGGGGCCCGAGCCGCGGACCAGATCGCGGACTGGAACGGTGACGCGCATCGCGCGGAAGCCTCTTACTCCGTTGAGGTGAGCGTCCCGCTGGCTTCCTTCGGAGCCGAGCCGGATGATGGCTGGCTTGTCGCCTTCTGCCGGAATATCTGGACCACCGCGTCGGGCGGGGATAAGTTCACCTGCTGGCCGGCGCTGCGGGCGTCATTTCATGAGCCGGGGAGCTTCGCGCGCCTGGACTTTCGCTCCGAAACGGTCTCCGAGAGCCTGGGCGAACGCGTGCAACGCGACCACAACGCCGACTACCGCGCCCACCTGGTCGCAACCGTGCGTGGCCTCGTGCCGGCGATGCAGGACTACCTGCCCGCTCTGCGCCAGACCGCGGAGGATGATGACAGCCCGCTGCAGCAGAAGGCCCTGGAGGCCGTACTGGCAGCCATGCGTGTCGAGAGGACTGCGCAGAACGCCGAGGCGGCTGACCTGGGGACGCTGCGCGATGCGGCCGTGCTGGTCGAAGACCTCCGCGACCGCTCCCACAGGATCGCCTGGCAGGCGCGGATGGAGCAGTTGCTGCGCGAGCACAATCGCTGAGAGAGTGTCCGGCGGGCACCTCGGCCACACGCGTACAACATCTCGGGCTCCGCATCCGCTGCGGAGCCCGCCCAAGGTACGCGGTGTATCGATACGTTTGGCCCGACCGCCTCAGGGTCGGGACTGCTATTGTACTCGCAGAGGCACAGCCGTCAAGGCGTGAGGCAGATTCCTCGCTCCCCACGGGGAAAACCGGCTATTCGGCGACGAACTTGTAGCCGAAACTGCGCACGGTGACAATCCGCTGGGGGTCCTTCGGATTGTCCTCGATGCGGTTGCGCAGGTTCGAGATATGCGTTTCCACCAGGTGCGGGTCATACTGTCGGTAGTCCCAGACGGCCTCGAGCAACTCGTCGGTGGAGAAGACGCGCCCGGGCTGTTCCATGAGCACCTGCAGCAGGCGCATCTGTGTGGGTGTCAGATCCACCGGCTCATCGTTGACCGTTACTTCCCGCGAGTCGACGTCCATGACGATGCCCGCTCCCTCGAGCACTCGCTTTTCCGACAGGTGCGCGCCGGGGCCGACGCGCCGCAGGACTGCCTTCACACGTGCGACCATCTCCCGGGGGGAGAACGGTTTGGTGATGTAGTCATCGGCGCCCAATTCCAGGCCGAGAATGCGATCCGCCTCTTCGTTGCGCGCCGTAAGCATGATGACAGGCACCGACGAATCCTGTCGAATCTGCTGGCAGACGCTGGTGCCATCGATGTCTGGCAACATGATGTCGAGCAGGACCAGATCGGGGGTCGGTCCATCGCTGCTTTTCATCACGTCAAGTGCTTCCTGACCGGTCTCGGCTGTGAGCGTCTTGAATTGCTCCCCCTCGAGTTTGCGCTGCACAGCATCACGAAGCATCTCGTCGTCATCGACAATCAGTATCGTTGCGCCCCGTACTCGCGCACCTCCGGCTGCCACTACTCATCGACCTCCTGTGTCTCGTCCTCGCCGGCAGAATCCTCGATCGGAAAGATGACGGAAAACGTGCTTCCTTCACCGGGCGTGCTCTCGACTTCCAGCACACCGCCGAGCAGCCGTGTGAGCCGCGATGCGATGGCCAGGCCGAGGCCGGAGCCCTTGCTGCTGCCTTCGGTGAGTCGGCCGCGGAAGAATTCGTCAAAGACACGATCCAGCTCATCCGCGGGGATCCCCGGACCGTTATCGATCACGTCGATGATAAGGCAGGCGCCGTCGGTCGGCAAGTCGCTTCCCTCTGCCACGTCTTCATCACAGAAGGCCGCGCAGCTTTCGAGTTCATCCACATGGGTTCGAACGACGACTGATCCGCCCTCATCAACATACTTGACAGCATTCCCGACCAGGTTGAACAAAACCTGCGCGAGGCGGTCGGAATTCGATGAGATCATCGGAGGATCGCCGATGATATCGTTCTTCAATGTCACGTCCCGCCTGTCCGCTTCAGGTGAAAGGGTGTCGATGATATGTTCAATGACCTCGACGACATCCACCGGGGAGCGTGAGATAACCATCTCTCCGGCCCTCAGGCGCGAAAGGTCGAGAAGGTCATCCACCATGCGATCAAGCTGCAGACAGGTGGCCTCGATTCGCTGCAGGAAGAGCCGCTGTTCCTCGTTGATTTCTCCGGCGTCCTCATCGAGCAGCAATTCGTTGTAGGCCCGGATGGCTGCCAGCGGCGTACGGAATTCGTGTGAGACGGCAGAGACGATCTGAGCCCGGAACTCCTGCATGCGGGCCGTCTCGACCGCGGCTGCGCCAAGAGAGGCGAGAGAGCCGAGCAGGTCAACCTGCCATGACGCCGGTTCCTGGAACCCGGAAGCGACAATGATCCCGATCAAGAGGCTCCCCGAGTTCTCGCCGGGTCCACCGGAGGCACACATTCTGACCAGAAGCCGGTACTGGCCGTCATCAGTCTCGGGGCTGAGCAGTCGGTCAGAACTCTCGCCGAGCGCGAAGTCCGCGAGCGGATGCCCGGGGCGGATTTCGATCGGTTCGGTATCCGCCGGGACTTCTTCGACCGGGGCCATGCCCGGCAGAGGGACGGCTCCAGTGGGCCCACCCACCTTCGTGCGGACGGTCTCCCCCAATTGGCCCTCGTCATGATCCACCCGGTAGACGCTGACCTCGGGCATGCCGAGGTGCCGCACAGCATTTTCGGCGATCCCGCGCAGGACCTGCTCGGGATCGGAGAGCCTCATCAACGAGGCCGCCGATTCCAGCAGCGCCTGAGCCCTGCGCTCACCGGCGCGGGCCTGTCCCAGGCGCCGGCGCAGGTCGTCCAGAGCATTCTCGTCTTCCAGATTGTCCACAGTCCCGTGGTAGCCTTTCATCGAACTCCCTGCAGTTCGGATCAGTCACCGCCACCGAGAGTGCCAAGCAGGTCGGTCATCGACAGCAGACCAGGGCCGAGCAGAATGACAAACAGTGCCGGGAAGATGAAGAAGATAAGCGGAAAGAGCATCTTGACCGGGAGCGCGGCCGCGACTTCCTTGATCTGCAGGCTCCGGCGGGTTCTCAGCGAGTCGGACTGTGTGCGCAGGGCCTTGGCGATGCTCACGCCCAGTTGCTCGGCCTGCGCAAGGGAGGCCACGAGTGCGCTCAAATTGTCCTCCCCCACGCGATCGGCCATGTCCTGCCAGGCCCGGCGGCGTGTCTTGCCCACGCGCACTTCGCCGAGCAGACGCTCAAACTCGTCAACGAGTGGCCCCTCCTTGCGCTCCACGACCTCCGCGAGCGCGCCGTCCAGACCCGCACCGGCCTCCACTGAGACGACCAGCAGGTCGATGACGTCCGGCAGTGCTTTGCGTATCTGGTTGTGCCGGCCCTGGATACTCTTCTGGAGCATGTAGTGTGGCGCCAGGATCCCGACGACGACAACAAACCCGGCGACGGGCAGGCGCGTCGTGTCCCCCAGGATGGGCCCGGTGTAGAGCCAGAAGCCGGCCGCGCCTCCGGCGACGGCGGAGATAACCCGCAGGGTCATGAATGACTGGGCATTCAAGCCCATTGGATTGCCGGCGCGCTCAAGCTCCTGTCGGGCGTTCTCGAGCGCCTCCGCGGGCGCCATGGCCCCGATTGCGCTGATGAACCGCCCGAGGATGGGCTTGAGCACACGCTCATGGAAAGGGAGGGCCAACTCCTCGGCAAGGGGCGAGCGGGGCCGCTGATGCAACTCCTCCACGCGCTCCTGCACGCGTAATCGGCGCGCATCGGCCAGCCACGCCATGACGATGACCAGCACCATGACAAACACGAGCGCACCGATGAGGATCAGCAATGGATTGGTCAGCATTGTACGATATTCCGCCCTTCTCCCCGCATCACTGTCGCAAGCGCCCGCTCGCACAGCGTCAGATATCGATGTCCAACATCTTCTTGATGATGATAATGCCCGTCAGCATCAGCCCGCCTGCGCCCATCAGCAGCATCAGTCCAAGGCGTTCCTGGAAGAGGGGATCGAGATAGCCCGGGCTGACCACGGAGATCACCAGAGCCATGCCGATGGGCATGGCAACGAGGATGCCCGCCGACATCCGCCCCTCGCTGGTGGCCGCGTCGATCTCGCCCTGCAGGCGGACGCGCTCGCGGATCATGCCCGCGATATTGTCCAGCACCTCGGAGAGGTTCCCGCCCATCGTAAGCTGTGTCTGCATCGCGGCAACCACAAGCTCCAAATCGTACGAGTCGCTTCGCATCAGCAGCCCGTCAAGGGCATCGCTGACCGAAATCCCGACCTGTACCTCCTGCAGCACGCGCTGGAACTCCTCGGAGATTGGGGGATGCATCTGGGAGGAAACCACCTGAAAACCGCGCGTCAGGGCGTACCCCGAACGCAGAGCGGAGCTGAGCATGTCGAGCGCGTCGGGAAGCTGGCTGGTCAAGGCGGCCTGGCGGCGGGAGGCTTTCTGCATCATGTACATGTAGGGTGCGCCAAGACCCAGTCCCGCAGTCAAAACGCCGAGGATCAACTGACCGCTCAGGAGCCAGCCGAGAACGAGGCCGGCGATCATGGAGATCCCGCAGATGATCAGCGCCTCTGACGGCCGCAGCAACAAGCCCGCCCGCAGAAGCTTCATCTGCACTTCGTCCCAGAAAGCGGTCCCCCGTAATGCATCGCTGACTCCGGGCATGGGATCGGATCGCTGCTGACCGGCGCCGGTGTCCTGCGGCATCGCCTCCGCGCCCCGGCCTCCGCCACCACTGGTTTCGGCCAGGCGTTCGCTGGCTGAGGAGCCGCCGGCAAATACCAGCAGCATCGCCACGATCAGCCCGAAGACGAGCACACCGCCAACCGCCGCCAGTATCAAAGGATTCATGGAATTGCTCCCTGTCGCCTGATACGTCCTGCCGACCGCCCCGCCCGATCGTACGTCGTGTCACGTCGCTACATGCCTGTGCATGGTCTAGCCGAAGAATGAGCGCCGCTGCTCCTGCGGCTCCTCATCGACCACAAACATGTTCGGAGGAAGCTGCACACCCTCGGCGGCCAGTTTGTCCACGAACAGCGGCTGAATACCCATGGCCCGGTGTTCGACGATCAACCGTCCGTCATCATCCACACCGTGGTGCTTGAGTGTGAACAGGTCCTGCGTGATGATCTCCTCACCCTCCATGCGCTGGACCTCAGTAACGTATGTAACCTTTCGTGAGCCATCGCGCATGCGATCCTGATGCACAATCAGATCGACTGCGCCGGAGATCTGCTGGCGAATCGCGTGTGAAGGCAGCTCAGTTCCAGCCATCAGGACCATTGTCTCGAGCCGGGCCAGGCAGTCGCGCGGCCCGTTCGTATGTGCCGTGGACAGCGACCCCTCGTGACCGGTATTCATCGCCTGCAACATGTCGAGCGCCTCGCCGCCACGGACCTCACCGACGATGATCCTGTCCGGGCGCATCCGCAGCGCGTTTCGGACGAGATCGCGAATGGTTATCTCACCGGTCCCCTCAAGGTTCGGTGGACGGCTCTCGAGAGACAGCACGTGATCCTGCTGCAACTGCAGCTCCGCCGCGTCCTCAATTGTGACAATCCGCTCTCCCCTCGGAATGAAACTTGAGAGAACGTTGAGGGTTGTTGTTTTACCCGAGCCCGTGCCACCGGAAACCATGATGTTGAGCTTGCCCTCGACACAGAGCTTGAGGAAGTCTCGCATCTGTGCACTCATGGAGCCGAAACGGATCAGGTCCTCGTCGGTGAGGGGATCGGCGGCGAACTTGCGAATAGTGAGGTAGGGCCCGTCTACCGCCAGGGGTTGGATGATGGCGTTCACACGCGAGCCGTCCGGTAACCGAGCATCAACCATCGGGACAGCCTCGTCAAGGCGCCGGCCCAGGGGAGCGATGATCTTCTCGATTATCCGCATGATGTGCTCGCCGTCGGCGAACCGGATCGGTGCCTCCATCAGCTTCCCGCTGCGCTCAATCACGACATGCTCAGGTCCGTTCACCATGATCTCGGAGATGCTCTCATCCTCCAGTAACACCTCCAGCGGACCGAAGCCGCGCACCTCGTTGATGACAGCCTCGACGAGCTGATCGAGCGTCCGCACCGGCAGTGTCATCTCATGATCATCGAGCACGGCGTTCGCAAACCGGCGAATGTGCTCACCAAGCTGTTCTCGCGTCATATTCTCCAGTGTGCTGAAATCGGTTTCGCGCAGCAGTCGGTGGTGTACTTCGCCCTGCACGTCGAGCATTTCGGGCGAGTACAAAACCGATGCCGCCTGCACCGGACCATCTGTCATCTGAGCCATCTTCCGCGCATCTCCTCACACGCGATCTGTGAAATATTCATTGACGCAGGCTCTATATTTACTCTTCGCCCTCTGCACCTGAACCACCTTCACCGATCCGAGGTTTGCTGCAACTTATTGCCAACGTGCCCGGCGCTCGGTTGTGGCCCGGCAGCATGCACAAGGATGATTTCGAGGTGCCCAGGGGGTGCCCCGACGACCCTGCACGATTGTCCGCTAACCGCTTTCTTCCCGCCTGCGCCGTTCTTCGTCCATAGCGTTTTCGAGTAGATCGACCAGTTCGTTGATACCACGAGACAGCGCCGAGTTCGGTCGGGAGATGACCGCGGGCGAACCTTCGTTGACTGAATTCACAGCGGCCTGCTGGTCCTCAGGCATGGTCAGCGCGACCTCTGCCTCTGCAGCCTGTTCAAGGTCTGAGACGGTCAACTCGTCGGAGCGTGAGTGGCGGTTGACCACCAGCTTGATCCGCTCGGGTGCGATCCGGTCGTCAAGCAATTGCTCATACAGCGTCGCCGTATCGCGAACGGCCGACAGATCCATCAGAGCGCTAATCAGAACGATGAACTGAGACCGCGAGAATACGTAGTCACTCGCCTGCCCGATCAGCGGCGGAACATCGAAGAACACGTATCTGTACTGACGTCGCAGCAGCCCGATAAGGTCGGCGAGGAAGGCAATCTCCTCCTGGGATGACAGACGCCCCCCCACGCCCGAGCTGCCCGGCTCACCTGCAAGCACGCGCAGGCTCGAATCACCGTGAATTGCCAGATGCGTCTCAATGATTGTGCTGTCAAGTTCTCCGGCGAATGCCGCCAGTTCTCCTATGTTGTAGTCGGGATTGAGATCGAGCATGAGCGGCACGTTCCCGTACTGTCCGTAGAAATCGACCAGCACGACCTGATCGGGGTACTCCCGGGCAAAGCTGACAGCAAGATTCACGGATGTCATGCTCTTGCCGATGCCACCCTTGGCACCGGTAATCGCGATGGTGACGGGCATCTTTGCCGGGTCGGTTATAAGTTCGTATTCGGGTCGGTTGCGCCCGGCGGTGATCGTCTGCAACTGGGTAAGCAGTTCCACCAGCGGTTCGGGCTTGATGCCCGGCCCGATAACCGCGCGCGCTCCAGCACGGAGAGCGCGGCTGATCACCTCTCGGTCATCCACCCGCTCCTGGGGCACCATCAATACTGACGCCACATCCGGGGCGGCGAGAGAGATCAGCTCTGCCGCCTCGTAACCGGTCATCCCGGGCATTTCCTCGTCCAGGAGAATGACATCGGGAGTAAGCTGGGACGCCATCTGGGCCGCTTCCAGCCCGTCATGCGCCACCGCTACGATGTCAACATTGCCCCCGCCGTGCATCTCGAAATGCTGGGCCAACTGCGTCTGCAACTCGTCCGAAGCCCCCGGCTGGGGTTCTGTGACCACTATGCGTATGTTTCGACCGACCTGGTCGTCAGCCATCGATTAACCTCACTGACTTATCATATTTCCGGGACGCAACCGACACGCACCCTGTCCCGAATGCAACCGGCTGCTCGTCCGTGAGGCCGGCGCTTTTCGGTCGAAGGCACGTGTCTTCGGCGCATCCTGTGACGGAGGATCACCACTTGCCAGGACTGTCTTCGGCCTCTACTTGATCCTCGGGCAGGGTCCCGAATTCCATCACGTCACCGCGGTCCACTCCGTCGGGAACCGGTATCGGATGGACCGGCTCACCGTCCTCATTGAGTATCTGCGGGAGGACCAGTATGATCAGCTCGCTCTCGTCGTTACGGAAGCTGTCATGCCGGAACAGCTGTCCCAGGATGGGCAGGTCGCCCAGAATCGGGATCTTGCTGACCGTCTTGGATTGATCGGACTGGATCAGCCCACCGATGGCAAGCACGCCTCCGTCGGGGATGCTCACGATCGTGTTGGCACGACGGGTGCGCAGAGCCGGGATACTCAGGCCGCCGACGGTCACGCCGTTGCCGAAGTCCAGAGAGCTGACCTCCGGGCTCACTTCGAGCTTGACCCGCTGGTCGTCGGGGCTGATCGTGGGCTTGATCGTCAGGTTCACGCCGAACGGCTTCCATTCGACGGTCACCGTCGCCGCGCCGCCAACGTTCGACTGTGCAATCGGCACCGGTATCTCGCCGCCGATGAGGATATCCGCTTCCTCCGCCTCGTTGACCAGCAGGTTGGGCTCGGACAGAATCCGCGCTTTCTGCTTGTCAATCAGCGCATGCACCTGTGTTGAGAAGCGGTACAACTCGGGCCAGCCGTTCACGCCCGGCACCTGTCCGAACAGGAACGGCTGCGCTCGATAGGTGGCGTTGTCATGCGGAACGCCCTCGTACTGTCCCCAGTCGATGCCGAGGTCCTCGTCGGCGCCGCGGGTGAGTTCGAGAACCTTGACTGCCACCTGAACCCGCCGCTTCATCTCCTCGACCACGGTTACGAGGTTGAGGATCGGGACGCGCCCTTCGAACATCCCCACGACGTCGGAGAGCTGTTCCAACTTGTCTTCGGAGGGGACCGACCCCTCCATCATCAGGCCCTCCTGGCCGACCTGCGAGACCTCGATGCCCTCGGGCACCGCGGCCGAGACTGCTTTGCGGGCCGCATCCAGATCGGGGCTGGGCGGAACCACCTGGACCAGATTAACGGTCTGCACATCCGGGTAGGCCGTCAGCAACCGGTTGACGCGCTCGAGGCCGCGCGCGTCCTCGACGGTGCCGTCCACGGCCACCGCATTCCCGCTCAGCGGCGTCACCGTGAACTGGTCGCCGAGCAACTCCTGGATCTCCTCGGCCGGAGCGCGCTCGGCGGTGGCCTGTCCTTCGTACGTAAGCATATCCACCACACGGAGGCCCTCCGTCACCGCCGTGATTGCCTTCCGCGCTTCAGCGACCTGCTGCTGGGAGTCGAGTTGGCCCTTGACGGAGACCACGTTGTCTCCCCATGCGGTCACCTCGACTGCGGGATCGAGGATCTCGTTGAGCGTTCGAGCAGCCCCCTCGGCCTCGGACCTGGTCTCCTCCGAGGTCTCCACCATGTTGACCACATTCACGTCATCGGTGGAGGCGGCGTCGAGGAGGGAGGTGAGATTCTCCTTGGCCTCTTCGTCGGCTACCTCACCCTCAACGACAACCATGGTGTCCGAGACGACCTGCACACTCAGATTGGGGCTGATCGATTCTTGCAGTTCCTGCGCAATGCGCTCTGCAAGCGGCATGCCCACGACAGTCAGCGAGAAATTGTGCAGGCCATCCTTGTCCCACACGTAGAGCATGGTGTGCGACTGGTCCCGCACCGGCGGGATGTCCAGTCCCATCACCAACAACTCGCTTTTGGACATGACCTGGACATCGGCGACCTCTGGATTGACCACGGCCACTCTGCGCAGGCCGTTGAACTTGAGCATAACGCTGCGCCCGCGCTCGATGATGAGCGTTTGCGAGCTGCCCGGTCGCGTGTTGTCAAAGTCCCGGTGTCCCCGGGCGGTGGCCTCACCGGTCAGCATGACCAGTGTGACCAGCGCGAGTGTGACTGCGATGACCCTGGTGCGAACGTAGTCTTTCATCGGCTGCACCTCCTGACCCCCGGATGCGTCTCGGGGCGTCAGAATGCTGCGATATCTGCTGCGTTTGCTGTCGCGATCACGGGTGGCTGCGTCTCACCCGCAGGTTTGCTGCAATGTACGGGTCGATTGCTGTATCAGATCTGTATCGCCGATGTGTCAACTGCTTTCAGGTCGCCTAGTCGAGCGTGACGACCTCTCGCTGCCCTCCGCGGAATACCTCCACGCTGGGCGCGGGTTGTTGTTCGGCCTGCGGCTGTGCCGCGGGCTGGCCGGGAGCCTGCGCGCCGGGCTGCTGCGGCGGTCCGTACGCCGCGGGCCAGCCGTTGGGCATCGCCTGCGGCTGCGCGGATTCGGGCTCCTCCGGCGCCTCCTCCGACGGCGGCTGCATGCCCATGAGGGCCCAGTCCGTCTGGCCGGGAAGCGAGACCACTGCCTCACTCTCGCGGGGTCGCAAAGCCAGATGCACTGCGCCCTTAAAAGCGCTCAACAGCAGCGACTGCGCCTCGTCGGGCGCCACCGCGAGGGTGGCGCTCTTGACCTGGATGGTCTCGGGCTGCCCCTCCTCGCCGTCCGTCGCGTCCTGACCGGTCTGCGTCTGATCAGTAACCTGAGGCGTTCTGCCCCCATCAACAGGTCGCCGGGTCAGTTCGTTCATGGCCAGAACTTCCACGTTCTGGAGGATCGTTTTCGTGACCGCAACTTCGCCCTGTTGGAATGTGGCAAGCACATCGACGCTATCGCCCGGGTAGACGAAGCCGCCGACGCCGGAGATCGGGTCCAGCGCGACGGTCACCGCGCGCATTCCCTCCGGGATCACAAAGGTCAAACCCTGGCGGGCGCTGCGCGCGCCGATCTCGCCGCTGGTGATGGTCTGCCCTTCCACCATGGCCGTGTGGGCGATCTTCCCGATCGCCTGTTCCGGCTGGGTGAGCGCCCCGGAGGGCGCCGCGCGGGTGTCCATCTGCTTGGTCCCAAGCATCTCGGCGGTGATGGTGCTGTACTGGGGGATCTGTGTCTTCGCCACCAGCACGGTGACCTTCTCCGCCTGCTGCGGCTCGGGCGGACGCGTCTGCTGGCTGAGCACGAAGTACACCAGACCGGCGACGATCACCGCGATAACCGCTGCGACCGCGAACGCCTGCCTCCTGGTAAGTCTCACTTTCATCACACCCTGCTGTGGCGTCTGCTGCGATCAGTATTTCAGTGACGTTTACTGTGATGGAGCGTTGGTCCGAGGCTCCCCTGTGGAGAGCCGACTTCTCTCTTATTCAATTAATCTCGTGTCGGGTGCGTGTGTTATTGTATTGGCTGTTGTCAGCGTATCAACGACACCGTTCGCTCGCCTCCGCCGCTGCCACCGAAGCCATACTCATCGTGCGGATTGAAGGTTCCGTGCGCGCCGTTCACTGTTATTGTCTTCGCCGCGAGGCCACCATTATAAACCTCCTGGTGGGCTCCATTGTACGTGATTGGGCCGTTCGGGGCGAAGAGGATGCCCTCAGTTCGCTGCTTCGCGCCGTTATAGGTGATTCCGGCGGTTCCTTCGGCCATCGCGAACAATCCGTCGCAATCGCGATTGTACGAGCATTCTTTCAGGGCCGAGTTGAAGTAGATGCCCTTCTTTGCTATGAAGGTGCAGTTGTCAAAGTCGATATGCGCGCCGTTGACGTAGATGTAGTTCTCGGACATGAACAGGCAGTCATGGGCTTCGAAATATGAGCCATTGATTTGGATGTTTCCGTCAACCATAAACGTCGAGTCGTTGGCCTCAAAGCGCGTCCCGTTGATGTTCAGGTTCCCGGCGATATCCCAGTCACCGGTCGCCAGTGTCTGATTATTGCCATTGAAATAGGCATTGTAGTATGTGTGGTCGTAGGGCCCGCTGACGTAGTAATCATCCCAGTCATAATCGACCGGATAGTGCTGGATGTCGCCCTCCTCGGTGTCACCTACGTCCTGCTGCGCCCCGTTGACCGTGAGTTCGTGACGGTACCTGATCGTGCCGCTAACGGTCTGGTGGGAGCCGTTGATGACCACCCGCGTGTTCGAGTGGATATCGCCTGTCACTTCCTGATGCGAGCCGTTGACAACCACGCCCCACAGGTTTGACGCCGGCTCCTGGGCGAAGAAAACTCCTCCTCCGCCGGTTCCTGAGCCGCCCCGCTCTTCGGTGGACAGAGCAGTGGCCGAACGGGTCACCGTCGTCTGCTGCATGCCGAAGATCTTCGCGAATGTGTACTGAACCGTCGAGTGGCAGGTGACCTCACAGGCGTGATCGCCGTCTTCGAGGACACCGTAGCCGGTCACCACCTGCCCCGGGCTGAAAAAGTCCACGTCGGCTCCCGGTGATACGCTGACAGTGAACGCGCTGCTCTGCTCGTTATTGGTCTGGACCATGCCCTGCAGTCGGGTGCTCGCGGCCGTTGTGTCGGGCAGGCCCGCCGCCCCGGCGAGGGCCGCCGAGTCGGCCACATTCTGGCAGTGCTGAGCGACGACGATCAGCCGGCCCACATCCACCACCAGCGCCGCCATGCCGATGAGCGAGAGCATCGCCACGATCATCCACGCGCCGACGACTCCCCGGCGTGCTCGTGATCGGTTGCTGAGTCTCCGCCGGCCGCCCCACCTGGTCACGCTATCGCTCCCTTCCCCCGCGGATCTGTTAGTGTGGCACCGCGCTATTTCAACAGTCTCAGGTTCGTCTCCATCGTCCCGATCCCCGGGACTGCCGTTACGTCGGCCGTGTCCCCGTGGAGCGAAACTGTCTCAGCTATCAGCGAGGCCACTCGCTGACCGTCGCCGAGGTAGTCAACATGGCCGTTCGGCGCGAATACGATCCCATCCACCTGGGTGCCATCGGCCGTCGTGTCGATATCCCCGTAGAGCGAATACAGCGCCACGTCGTGCATGTGCGGTGACATTATCGGAGCCTCACCGGCGATGTGGATGTCGCCATCGGCGATGATGGTACAGTCGTAAGCGGTGAAGACGTCCGAACGGATATCCACATATCCGTAGACCCGGTATACCCCGGGCGAAAGGTGAAGTTCGTTGGTCGCCGGCACCCAGTTGCCAAAGATCTCGTGATCGAATGGCGCGAAGTCCTCCGCCGTGTAGTCAATCGGATACGGCTCTACCTCGCAGGTGGTGTGACCCTTTTCGTACGTCGTGTTGTCGGCGCTGTCGTAGAGACTCCGGTTATACTCCACGACGTCGTGGAATATCAGGTTATTCCCGCTGACCTGTATTGAGCCATTCGAGTGTACGTATCCGGTCACCTCGATGGTGTCGAGAGGGAAGATCAGCGCGTTGTCGATCTGGGCGTTGGCCCAGATGCACGTGCTTCCCTCACCCTCGCGGGTCTGCAGCGCCGTCGCCGAGCGGGTCACCGTGCTGCCCTCGACCCCCAGCATAGGCGCGAAGCTGAAATCCACGTCGAGGTGACCGGTCACCTCGACCGCCGCCTCCCCGGTTTGCAGTGTTCCATACCCGCCTACAAACTCGCCCGGGCCATAGGTCGCAATATCCTCTGAATCAGAACTCACCGCGAAAGCCGGTTGCTCCACGTTGTTGGACATGATCAGCGAGTTTGCGGCCGTCTGGGCCGCGCTCGTATCCGGCAGCGACCGCGCCGCGGCCAATGCGGCTCCGTCCACGACATCCTGGCATCGCTGAGCGGCGATCGTCAGACGCCCAAGGTCAACGGACATCGCTGCGGCTCCGGCCAATGCTACGAACGCAACTACCACCCACGCTCCAACCACGCCGCGTCGTCGGTTTCTTCCCACGTACGTCATTTTCCCTCACGTTCGCCCTTCCGAGTAGGCGCCCCCTTTATGTCAGCCGGCGTCAGCGTACCAACTCTGTCGCGTAGACACCGGTCTCCGTAGTCAACTGGCTGTTCGGATCGCCCCCGGGCATGTCATACTCGATGAAACGCCCCATGATCTCTTTTCCGCCCTGATTGACGTCCTCAAGCCAGAAAGCTCCGAACTTCTCGATTTTGAACTCCGCGTTCGAGCCGGTGTCTCCAACGTAGCTGACGAGAGGCACCAGCATGATGCGCGGGTTATCCTGCTGATAGCTGGTAAAGGTGTCGTACTGGAAATCGCCGGTCGTGCCGCGCTCAAGCCGCGCATTGCCCTGATCGCTTTCGAGGGCCTTTACGAAGTGCCCTACGTCCACACCAGTCTTCGCAAACACCGAATCGCCCAGGCTCACGAACGCGGACTCGATATCCTCCGCGGTCATGCCGTAGCCCTGAAGAAGACTGAACCAGTCAGTGGTGCAGCCGGCAGGCTCCTGCAGGAAGCCGAATGAGCCCGGTAGGTCGGCACAGTGGGGCCCGTCCGCCATCAGCATGTTGATCTGCTGGCCATAGTCCAGTGGCGTGTCGTGGGCGATCCACATCGTCGCGATCGGCACCCCCTCCACGGGCGCCCGGACCACCGTAGCCGACCGCCGGGCGGTGGCCGAGTCGAGTCCGAAGATGCGCGCGAAACTGTATTCGACGGGCCCGCGGACGGTCACTTTCAGCGCGTGGGCGTAGGGCCCCATTGTGGTCCCGTCTATCGTTTCGGCGGGTCCGGCGAATGTGAGGTCAGAATCGTTGCACTCGACCGGCCAGCCGATACCTTCCGTGTCATTCGTGGCAGCCGTACGCAGGGCAGCGGCTCGCGCATCCGTCTCGAAGGGCAGCTGGGTGGCGCCGGCAAGTGCCGCGCTGTCGGCGATATCCTGGCATCGCTGCGCGGCGATGGCAAGCCGCCCCAGGTCCACAGACAGGGCGGCGGCGCCTGCCAGCGCAACGAACGCTACCACGGTCCATGCGCCGGCAACACCGGCGCGTTTCGCCCGTCGGGATGTTAGTAGCTGCCTCATAGGGTTAGCCTCCATCTGTGTCTATCGCCCGATTCCACATGCGGCTTGAGCGCATATGATCGCACAGCTTCAGCGTGTATGCAGTGAAGCCCTCGCTGTGAAGCTGCCGCGTCATTGTTGCTCAGCGTGAAAAGGTCTGCGAATCCAGGCGCGATGGATGCGGAGGCATTGACTGATGGTGTCGGCGCCCACCGGGGGCGCGACAACTCAACCAGTCGGGGTCGCGGAGGAGAGTACGGCCGACGAGGCAGGAGGTCGGCAGCAGGTACAGGGTAATGTCGCGAGGGTATGCGTCCCCACGCGATCTCCCTGCCGGTTGCGCCACCGGAGGGCCCGCATACGCGGTGCCTGTGAGTGGCTGGCTTCATCGCTACTTCTTACCCTGGTGTAGAGATGGCTGCGATTGCTATTGACGACCGCCGTCTGCTGATTGGCCACTGACAGTCTCGTCCGGTGTGACGCCTGTTGTAACCTGAACCTGCTGTCAGACATTATATCTGCACCTGCCGTCAAAGGCAAGGGTCCGGGGAGATTCGTTTCATCTCTCGGCCGCAACTGCCCCGCAACCCTCACCGAGGTCCTCGGTCATTTTCTCCGCAGCGACGTGCTGAATATGCCTCTCGTTTCCACGCGCCATCCACGCTCACGGACGTCTTACTCGCGCTGCATCACAATCGCTGTGTTCAAAGTGACGGTTCCAGTTTCCGGATCATCAGCGAGACCGGCGAACAGCCCTCCGGTCACGAGCTGGTGGGGATAGTTGATCGTGATGCGGATCTGATCACCCGCTTCGGCGTTATTCTCGCCGCCGTCGGTCCCCAGTGTCGTCCAGCTTCCCCAGGTACCGGTGCTCTCATCGAAAGCACGGTAGTCGTAGGTGATGCTCAAGTCGGCACCGTTGATGGTTGGAGCCGCACCGGCGATCCGGGTATCCAGTGTGGATGGTGTCGCGCCAACCGCCGCCGATCGCGCCCCCTCTCGCGCCGCCTGATTGACTCCCACCAGGTCCTTCACCATCAAGCCGAACTCGATGATGCCGAAAAGCAGGAAGATCAACAGCGGCGCCACCATCGCAAGCTCGACGGTTGTGGCTCCGCGTCTGCGGATTGCGCGCATTTTTCTGGTCATTGCTCGTCACCTCCCGAGACGATCTGACCGGGAAGCGAACCGGTCGGAGCGCAAGTCACCTCATACGTGTCCCGCGGCGTACTTGCCTGCCCCCGAATGTGCCATTGGGCGTCTGTGCTTGCCGGCGCGTCGTCGTTCGCTGCGACTGTTACCTTGGATCTACTGCCGGCACTGATGGCGATAATACTTCGTGCCGGCATCAGATGCCGACCCCCGTTCCCGTCCACAGCCGGATGCCGATGGTGATAAGCGCCCCGAGGCCGAGTGCGATGGCGTAGGGCAGCCGTATCTCCCCGGCGCCGTCAGCAATTTCCATGGGTTCGGAGAAGGCCGCTCGGAGGTAGATGGAGGTTCCCATCTGCTTGATGATCCCGCCGAGCACCCCCTGCTTGATCGAGATGACTACGGCGATGACGCCTCCGATCAGAGCGCCGATGACGAACGTGTAGAGCATAAACAGCGGACCCATCAATGCTCCAAACGCCATCAGCAGCTTGATGTCTCCACCGCCGAGAAGACGGCCCAGGAAGTTGCTCACAAGCCACAGTGCAAAGCCTGCGCCGATACCGGCAAGGCTGAGCAGGAATCCATCCAGGCCGCCCCCAATTGAATTGAGGGTCAGGCCCACGAGGGCAAATGGCACAGTCACTGCATTGAAGATCTTTCCCCACCGAATATCGGTGTAGGCGGCGATCATCGCCAGGACAACACTCGCCAGTATCAGTATCCGGTCCATTGTCCGTTACCGCCCTGGAGAACGGTCTCCTCCGGAAAGACGGCGCTCAGAGGCGCCGAATATGCGATCTGGACGCGGGAGGCGCCCAACAGTTTCGAAAAGCCCTCGAATGACCATCTGCACATTACGTCAGAGTTCGTTGCCCTAGATATCTCACATGCTGTCTGACCGGGGATCCGAAGTGGCTGTGGCGCCGACGGTGGTCGGGCCGGCGTACCGTGCTGAGCAGTCCCGTCTCGAGAAGCATCAGGGGTGCCGCCGGCGCCAGCGCCATCAACGGAGGCTGTCGGTGAGGACAGCCACTCCCCCGGATGGTCAGGAACCGGCGTTGGCGATTGTGCTCGCCGAATCGTTGACCGCGTTCTCGACAGTGTCGCCCAGTGTGCTCCACGCGGTAATACCCGCGACAACGACGAGGGCGAGCAGAAGCGCGTACTCCACTGTCGTGAGACCTTCCTCATCCGTCCACAGCTTCTTCATCTCGTCCGCCTCCTCATGTAAATTTGGTGCCTGCGGGTCATCGTCTTCGCCGGAAGACGCCAGAGGCGCACCGGTTGCGAGCGGTTCCCGGGGAGCATCGGTTTCCCGATGACTCTCATCCGCCCGCGAGGAACCTCAAGGCTTCCTCAAGAGCTTTTGACCCAATCGTGCACTCTCAGTATACGTCACAGTTATTTCCTGTCAAGCGGTCGCTCAAACATCTGATAACACAGATCAGTCTCTTGCTGGCCTCTCAGTCGCCTCAAGAATACCTCAAGACGCCTCGCAGGTCAAGAGCGCCTTGAGATTCCGCCGAACTCCCGCTGCCACACCGAACCTCAAGAAAACTTCAATTAACTTCTTCTTAGCATGACCCCCTTTCGATGGCATTTGGGGCGGCGTGCGAGGAGGCCGACGCCGATTCGCACCTGGCCGCCCTCCGGGATCGGCCCCGTGTCCGGGGCAGGTGCCGCCGGAGCAGATGGGGAAACACCCCGTGAGTTCGCCGGAAGAGCCCGTCGGTCTGTACGGCAAGTGTGCTGCGAAACGGAAGCGTGATCCACAGGGAGGCGATGGGGTGAGCGCCGAGCGGGACGCGGCGATGCAGGACGGTCGAGACGATGAAGTAGCGAAGCTCACGCCGAGGGCTCTGATCATTGGGCTTGTCGGCGTGATCATTCTGTGCGTCTCCATCCCCTACACCACCGGCTTCATGTACGCCTCGGAGCTTGGTGGCTGTCATTTCCCGGTCGGCCCGGTCTTCCTGCTGCTGGTGCTGGTGCTGCCGATAAGCTGGATCAGCCGGCATATCGCAGGGCGGTTCGCGCTTCGTCCCCGGGACAATCTCATCGCGACGGCGATGATGCTCGTGGCGGCGGGCATCCCGACATTCGGCCTGGCACTGTATCTGTTTCCGATCACGACCGCGCCCTTCTACATGGCGTCGCCGGAGAACAAGTGGGCCGACACGTTTTTCGAGTACCTGCCCGAGTGGATCGCTCCGGAGCGGGGGAGCACCGCGATCCGGTGGTTCTACGACGGCGTCCCGCCCGGGGCGGCACTGCCCTGGGACCAGTGGGCCACTCCGCTGGCGGCCTGGACGATCCTGACGGTGGGGCTGTACCTGGCGATGTTCTCGCTCGGCTCGATTGTGCGCCGCCAGTGGGTACAGCGCGAGAACCTGATCTTCCCGCTCGCACAGCTTCCGCTGGAGATGATACTGCCTGACAGACACGGAATCTCGGCGGTGCCGTTCTTTCGCAATAAGCTGCTGTGGATCGGCTTCGCCATCCCGTTCATCATCCACAACCTCAACGCGCTGGCGGCCTACTACCCCGGCACCCCGCGGCTGCAGCTTCAGGGCATTCGCTTCCTCTCGGGAGTAACCGCGCGCCCCTGGCGGTTTTTGCGCTCGCCGATCTACGTCCACTTTTCGGTGATCGGGTTCGCTTACTTCTTAACGACGGAGATCTCGTTGTCCTTATGGGTTTTCTGGTGGCTCGGGCGGCTGCAGCATGTACTGTTCGACGCATTCGGAAGCCAGCCTGTTCTGGCGCGGGTCGAGGAGAACCAGTATCAGGGCGCGTTCCTGGTCTACGTGGCTTACGGGGTGTGGGTCGCGCGGGGGCACCTGCGCGAGATGTGGGACAGCTTCGTGAGCGGGCGTCCGCTGCACAAGGACGGACGGCCGGAGGCGATGTCGCCGTCGCTGGCCTTCTGGGGGCTGATAATCGGCGGGGCAATGGTGGTCATCTGGCTGAACATCGCCGGGATGTCGCTATGGGTGGCCGCGACCACCTACCTGATCTTCCTCGTGATCTGCTGGGGGATGGCGCGACTGGTGGTCGAGTCGGGGATCGTCTTCGCGAAGGCAACGCAGATGCGCCCGAGCGTACTGCTGACCGGACTCGCCGGGTCGGCAAGCTTCTCCCCCGCCTCGCTGACGATACTGAACTTCACCGAATACGTGTACATGTATGATCTGAAGAGCTTCTTGATGCCGCAGATCATGCACGGGCTGAAGATCTCCGATGACGCGCGCATCGACCGGCGCCATATCTACTGGGCGATGGCGGTGGCAGTCGTGGTGGCGATCGGGGTGTCCTACTGGGCCTCGCTGGAGATCGCATACTCCAGGGGCGCGCACGCGATGCACGGGTGGTTCTTCCTCAGCGGCCCGCGCGGGAACGCCGAGCGCCTCAAGCAGATGCTGGTCAACCAGACCGGTGTTGAGGCGGGGCGGCTGATCGCCCTGGTGGCCGGTGGGGCGATCTGCGCGGGGCTGATCCGGATGCGCCAGCTTTTCCTGTGGTTCCCGCTGCACCCGGTGGCGTACGTGGTCGGAACGGGCTTCGAGGCATCGCGCATGTGGTTCCCGTTCTTCTTGGGCTGGACTGCGAAAGCGCTCGTGACGCGTTACGGTTCGGTGGGCCTGTATCGATCGCTGCAGGTGCCCTTCCTGGGGCTGGTGCTGGGCGAGTACGCCGCAGCGGGCCTGTGGCTGGTGATCGATACGATCCTCGGCCGCGTCGGACATCGAGTCTTTCCGTAGAGAAACCGCGGCGGGCCTTACGGCCCGCGTCGGGCGAAGGCTCGCCCGACCTCCGGACGACGCAACGGCGCGTCCTTGTCGTTGTCGTCCAGAGGGATGGGGGGAGGTACTGTCTACCTCCCCCCATCCGTCGCGCAAACCGCGACAGGCCGTTTGCCGTTATACTTAATGCTTGATACGGAGCCCCGGCAGGGCGTGCTGCGCTCTTCGGCGAAATGCACCTGCGGACCGCAAACTTCCCTCTAAACGAAGGAGATGGCGGCGATGCCGCTTGATTTCGAGCATCTTATGGGCCACTACGGTGACTGCCTCGGTGTCGCGATGGAGGCGGGGCAGCAATATCTGGCGACTTCGTCGCACGCGGCGCTTCTCAACCGCGTGGGCTCAACTATCAGCGAAGTTCCCTCCACGGCCTGCCCCGACAAGCGCTGGTTTCAGGGCTCATACGGACGATCTTTGACCGATGAGCCGGATGACCTGCTGGTGGGCGATGGCCTGTTCTACCTCACCGAGCAGCGGAAGCTGTTCCTCGACTGCACCGCCGGGCACTACCAGATGACCTGGGGCTACGACCATCCGGACCTGACCGAGCTTCTACTGGACGGAATCGAGCGCGGAGTCGTCTGGGACAACCACTCCAACATTCCGCCCGCACCCGCGAAGCGACTGACGCAGAAGCTGGTGGAGGCGGTGAATCCCGGGCGTGATTACGCCGAGTTACAGGATGATCCCGAGAGCCTCAACACGGTGCTTTCGGGGGTCGCCACGGGGAGCGTCGCCTGCGCGGCCGCGATTAAGATGATGCTCATGAACCACGAGGGCGATGGCGATCCGGTCTTCGTGGCGCTGGACGGGAACTACCACGGCACGGACATCTTTGCCCAGCGGCTTCGCGGCATGTGGCCGGAGATATTCTGCAACGTGCAGTTTGTCGCGGTGCAGCCGAATGCCCCGGATGAGTTGCGCGAAACCTTCGCCGAGCACGGCGGGAACATCGCCGGCTTCTGGGCGGAGCCGGTGATGATGAACCGCGAGGCGATCGTGGTCGAGACCGAGTATTTGCAGCTTGCGCGCGAACTGTGCGACGAGTACGGGGTGCCGATGGCTATCGACGAGATCCAGACCGGCTTCTGGTTCCCGGAGGTCACCTACTGCGCCCGCATCGGCCTGGAGCCGGACTTCATCGTGCTGGGGAAGGGCATGACCGCGGGCTTCCATCCGCTGTCGGCGCTGATCTACCGCGGCAAGCTGGACTGTCTGGAGAAGTACGACGCGATCTCCACGAACGGGAATGCGGCGCTGGCGGCGCTGATCGGACTGGGCTGCATCGAACTGATCGAGCGCCAGGGGGAGGCCATCGAGGCGGCCGGTCGCGCATGGCACCGGGCGCTGGCGGAGATCGCCGACGAGTTCAGCGACACGATCGTGGAGACGCGCGGGATCGGCCACATGTCCGGACTGAAATTCCGCGACCGTCAGGACTGCCTGGACTTCCACGAGCAGGCCATCGAAAGCGGATTGTGGCTGCGCGCGCATGCATACCATGAGGGGCACTCGACGGTGCTGACGAAGTTCGCGCTACCGCTGGAGGAGCAGGTCGTCGCCTGGGCGGCGGACGCTGTACGCTCGTTACTCAAGCGCTGAGTTGTCAATTGCGCGCGGACATAGAACAGGAGTCTTTCAAAATGCTGCACCCATACTTCGAATACACAGACGTCGATCGTCGCTTTCTTGAGGAACGGCTGGATCCGTGGCTGCCCGGGGAGATCTTTGATGCGCACCGACATGTCCAACTTCCCGAGCACCTCGACGGGAGCGAGGAACCATACAGGCGCGACAGCTTCCCGGAGGGCATCGCCGGGCCCGAGTCGGTTGAGCAGGCGCGGCTGGGTTACGAGATCATGTTCCCGGACCGCGAGGTTGAGATGCTCGCATTCGGAAGCCCGCAGAGTAACGTGCGGGCGGCCGAGAACAATGCGTACGTGTCGGAGGAGTTTACGGAAACGGCCGACGGGCTGGAAGCCCGTCCTGCAAACGGCAAGGGTGGTTCCTGTGGGCTGGCGCTGAACCGGCCGGACTGGGAGACCGAGCGGCTGCTGAAGGAGTTGCGTTGGCCGGCGATCATCGGCGTCAAGCCCTACGAACGGCTGAACCCGGGATTCGAGGGCGGCGACGCGAGTATCTTCGACTTCATGCCACACCACCAGCTTGAACTGATGGATGAGCTTGGGGCGTGGCTGACGCTGCACCTGCCCCGGCAGGAGCGCCTCGCCGACCGCGAAAACATCGAAGAAATCATGGAGCTTCGCGCGCGGTACCCCCACCTGGTGCTGGTGGTCGCACACCTCGGACGGTCCTACGCGGGACGCTACGCCCGCGAGGGATTTCCGCCGCTGGCCGATGATCCCGGTATCCTGTTCGACAACTCCGCGGTGCTGAACCCGGCGGTTCATGCGCTGGCGCTGGACCACTTCGGCCCTGAGCGGATCATGTGGGGATCGGATCAGCCGGTTTTCTACATGCGCGGGCGCCGGCGGTGGGATGGCGACCGCTACATCAACCTGACCAGCGGCGATTACGCGTGGAACACCGACCGCGAGCCGCCCGAAGTCGAGGCCACCTACACGCTCTCGTTGTATGAGCAGATGGCCGCGTGTATCGACACCATCCTTGGGCTCGGTTTCGGCGACGAGACGATCGAGGCGATCTTCCGCGACAACGCGCGCGGCAAGATCGATGAGGTGCTGGCGCGGAAGGAGCGGTGGTGATGGGGTGCCGTTCATCCGTTCTTGGCATCGACCTCGGGACAACCGCCGTGAAGGCCGGTTTCTTCGACGTGGAAACGGGGGAGCCGCTGGGAACCGCGAGAGCGGAGTACTCCCCCACCTCACCGCGCTCGGGCTGGATGGAGCTTGCCGCAGAGGAGTACTGGCGGGCGACCGTGCAGGCCACGCGCGAGGCGCACGCAGCCGCGGGCAATCCGGAGGTCCTCGGCATCGGCCTGTCCTCGCAGGGGCAGACATTCCTGCTCCTCGACGAAGACCGCGAGCCGCTGCGTCCGGCCATCGTGTGGCTTGATACGCGCGCCGAAGATGAGGCGCGGCGGCTGAACGAGGCGCTCGATGAGGATGCATTGCGCGAGCGGCGCGGGGCAGCAGAGATAAACTCGGTGGATTCGGCACCGAAGATTCTGTGGCTGCGCGAGAATGAGCCGGACATCTGGGAGCGCGCGCAGCACCTGGTGATGCTTCCGGACTTCATCGGCGAGCGGCTCACCGGGGAGTTGAGGCTCGATCTGAGCAACGCGGGTTCCACCGCGATGGTGGACCGTACCGCCCCCCGGGACGGCGGCCGGGGGGACTGGTGGCCGGCGGCGCTGGAGGCGGTGGGCGTCGCGCGGGAGATGCTCAGCCCGCTCGGCAGGCCCGGTGAGCCGATCGGCGCGCTTACCCGCGATGCGGCAGACGCGCTCGGGCTGGATGCGGGCGCGACAGTGGCGCTGGGGTGCAACGATCAGCTTGCGGGCGCGGTGGGCGCGGGGAATGTCGAGCCTGCAATCGCGTCGGGCACGGCCGGGACCGCGATGGCGATCGTGGCGACCACGGACGTGGAAGACGATCCCCCCGACGGCATCCTCCACGGGGCGCACGCGGTCGAGGGGTTGCGCTACCTGCTGACCTACGCGAAGACTTCCGGCGTGCTGCTCACGTGGCTGCGCGACCTGCTGGACGCGGAGGACTACGAGGCGCTGCTGGCCGAGGCGCAACAGGCGCCGGTCGGCTGCGACGGCCTGATCTGTCTGCCACACTTCTCCGGCACCGCCACCCCGAGCTTCCGCAGCGACGTGCGCGGCGGCTTCGTCGGGTTGACGCTGGCGCACGGCCGGGCGGCGATGGCGCGGTCGGTGGTGGAGGCGGTGTGCTTTTGCGCCCGCGACGCGTTGCGGCTCGCGCGGGCCTGCGGCCAGCCGGTGGAGGAGCTTCGGATGCTCGGCGGCGCGGCGCAGTCGGAGTGGTGGATGCAGATGATGGCCGATGTGACCGACACGCCACTCGCGGTGCCGGCCTGCGCGGATGCCGCAGTCCTGGGCGCGGCGATATTCGGAGGGGTGGGCGCGGACATTCTGCCGGGCATCGATAGCGCGGCGCGCAGATTCTATCGCGTGGAGCGCGCGTACGAGCCCCGGCCGACCGCAGCGTACGAAGAGGCGTACGCGGCGTACCGGGATGTAATGGAGCGAGTGTACCCGGGAGCGCTGGGGTAACGGAAGCTGCCGGTCGTCAATCGCAAGTCGTTAGCCAACAGTTACGAACAACCACATCCCGGGAGGCGGGATCATGATACGTGACACGCGGATCGGACTGCTGCCGCTCTACCTTGAGCTTTACGACGAGGTGCGACCCGATGCCCGGCCGGAGATCGAGGCGTGGGCCGACCGCGTGGCTGAGACGCTCGCGGGACTGGGACTGAACGTGGTCAGCGCGCCGGTGCTCACCACGCGGCTGCAGATCCAGCGGGAGTTGGAGACGCTCCTGAATGACGAAGACCTCGACGCGCTGGCCACCGTCCACCTCGCTTATTCCCCATCGCTGGAGGTGGTCGATCCGCTCGTGCGGGCCGATCGACCGCTGCTTCTGCTCGACACGACCCCGGCGCCGTCCTTCGGCGAAGATGCGGACGCGGAGATGATGTTCCGCAACCACGGCATCCACGGCGTGCAGGACCTCGCGTGTACCCTGCAACGCCGCGAACGGCCGTACCTGCTGTCGGTGGGGCACGTTGACGACCAAGCCTTCCACGAGGACACACTGCTTAGCTGCCGGGCGATGCGCGCGGCGCGGGCGCTGAGCACGATGCGCGTGCTGATGATCGGCGACCGCTTCGAGGGCATGGGCGATTTCCAGGTGGACCCGGAGGTCCTGGGCGCTGAGCTTGGCGTGCACGTGCACCGGGTGAGTGTGGCCGAACTTGCGCAGGTGAGCCGGACCGTCACCGACGATGAGCTTGACGAGGAGGCACTGTGCGACAGCGATCAGTGCAACTGCTCGGTGATCGACCCGGAGGTGCTGCGCCGAACCAACCGGGTCGGGCTGGCGGTGCGGAAGATGATGGCGGAGGAGCAGGCCGGAGCAATGACGTTCAACTTCGCGTCCTTCCGCACGAGCGAGGGGATCGGGACCGTCCCGTTCCTGGAGGCCTCGAAGGCGATGGCCCGCGGCCAGGGGTACGCGGGGGAGAACGATGCATTGACCGCGGGCCTTGTGGGAGCGCTCGCGCAGGCCGGCTGCCGGCTGACCTTCACCGAGATGTTCTGCCCCGACTGGGAGGGCGGCACGGTCTTCATGAGCCACATGGGCGAGTGCGGACTGGGCGTGATGGCCGAGGGCGGGACGCTGGTGGAGAAGCACTACGAGTTCAGCGATGTGGAGAACCCGGCGATCGCGATCCCGAAGGTCATACCCGGCGAGGCCACGCTCGTGAACATCGCGCCGGGGCCGAACAACAGCTTCCGGCTGATCACCGCGCGGGTGGAGATACTCGACCGCGGCCCGGTGGAGGGCTTCCCCGAGGTGCCGCACTTCTGGCTGCGCCCGCTCGATTGTGGTCTGCGCGAGTTCTTGCACCGCTACTCACAGTTCGGCGGCACCCACCACCTGGCGCTGTGTCTGGGCGATGAGACCGAACTGGTGCGCCGCATGGCGGATGCGCTGGACCGCGAGTACCTGCAGGTCTGACCGGGGGCGAGGTACGCACGTCGAGGTGGTGCCTGTGACCGATTCGGCTGGCCGATTCGTGCAGGGCTCATCGTACGCTTACGACAGTGATACCCTCGGGCGGCACGCGCACGGAGAACTCGCTGCCCTGCGGGTCCACCAACAGAGACGGGTACTCCGTGAGGATCTCCACACTCGCGATCTTCCGCCGCATATCCACCCGCGGGGTGGCGTAAAAGCCCGTCATATTCTTGAGCGCCACCCGCACGCTGCCGTCCGCCTGCTCTGTCGCCATGACCAGCACGTCCTCGGATTGCTCGCGCATAAGTGGCGCGTCCGACACCTCGTTGACCGCGCCGGCACAGGCCCGGATGAAGCCCGGTGAGACCGGCGCGAACTCGAAGTGCTCCCAGTAGCCCATCGGCTCATCCATCGCCATGACATCGTCCGACAGCTCCGGCACATCCCACGGCTCAACCTCGGGCGCCTCGATCTCCGCGCCGTAGACGAGACAGCAGAGGCCGCGCTCGCCCGTCACGTCATCGATCCGCGCATCCGGCTCCGGCAGTCCGGCAATCTCGCGCCCGATCAGGACGATCGGCCCGCCCTCGTACGCGAGCACCCGCGCCCGTTCGTCGTCCGGCAGCAGGTGGACGTTGGGCGCCAGCACCGCCCCGTCCACCCCGGCCAGGTCGTGCACATCCGCGGTGCTCTGCAGCGCCGCGCCAGCGGTCATCAGTTCGAACGCCAGTCGATGCGCGATCATCCCGCGGGTGGCCGTGAAGTCAACCGTCTGCGCATCGATCAGCGCGTTCGACCACACCAGCGTCGCGCCCAGTGTCCGCAGCGGCTCGCCCGACCACGCAAGCTGCCACTTCTGCCGCAGCCAGCGCCAGTGCCAGTCATCCAGCCCATCGCCAAGACACACCAGGAACCCGTCCGCGCACGGACGGAGGCTCCCGCCCGCGCGTGTGTGGGGGACGGTGCTCCGCGCATAGATCTCCTTCTCCCGCAGCGTCGGGGTATGCCGGGTCGGCTCCCCCTGGTCGACGGTATCGTGCGTGTTGTGCAGGAAGATCAGCCGCTGATCGGGCAGTGCCGCGCGCATGAGCATCAGCATCGAAAGGAAGTCCGCGTGCCGCTCAACATCGGCCGCATTGGGACGCGGGTCCATGCTCAGCCCCGCCGCGACGGTCTCCACCACGACCCCGTCCACGCCCGCCTCGGTGATGCGTCGATGGTCCACGCCGTAGCGATACAGCGACTCCCACGGCGCGCGCCCCCAGGAGGAGTTGATGAAGGCGCGCTTGCCCGCCGCATGCAGCGCGTCCAGCGCCTTCGTCCAGAACTGCGTCCAGCGGTCAGTCCAGAAGTCGATCCACTCGTGGCGCGCGTTTCGCCAGATCCAGTCGATGCGCGCCTCCAGCGCGTCCACATCCTCGTCGCAGGGCCCCGCGAGCTGTTCGGGCAGTGCGATTCCGGTGGCCTCCGCGAACTGCCCCACCATGTCGTCGCCGATGCTCGTCCGGTAGATCGGCCCGCTGAGCGGCCCCCAGCCATCGGCGCCGTGCCAGCCGTCGAAGCCGTAGTCCGCCAGCACGCGCACAAGCTGATGCACGAAGTAGTCCTCGAAGTAGCTGCCGTCGCTCAGCCGGGAGAGTGCGTTCACCGCCGACGCGCGGCCCAGCCCCCGGAAGACCTGGAAGGTCTCCGGGTGATCGCTGAGCCACTCCTCGTGATACGTGTTCCCGTAGAAGCGCGTGAAGACGGTCAGAAAGGCCTCGATGTCGCGGGCGTGAAGCTCGTCGATGAGGCATTTGAGCTGCCCCGCGGTCCACTCCTGCCGCTCGCGATGCGGGTTGCGGTCATGCCCGTCCCGGGCGCAAAAGTCGGGCGGCAGCACCGCGTCCGGGTCGAAGTCATCGTGCGAGAGCACGAAGTCCACGGAGGTGAGCATCAGGCAGATGCCCTGCGGTGTGAAGCCCGCGGCCTCGACGTACTCCGCGACGCCGAGGTCCGCCTGCTTATTGTCGAAGCCGATCAGTTCCGTCCAGATCCAGCGTTCGTGTGCGCGCTCAGTTCCGAGCATTGTGTCCTCCGATACGAAGGATGACGCGCAGGATTGCCCCCCTGCAAATCGCCTGACGACAACGATCTACCTGATCCGCACAATCGTGTGGTTCTGCACTCCCGGCACTACGAACTCCGTCCAGCCGTCCGCCTCGGTGCAGTCGAAGGCTTCGCCCGTCAGCGCATTCTCCGCCCCGGCTACATCCCACTCCGGTCGCACGCGCACGCGGATCGGGTCGGGGCGCTCGAAGGCGTCCAGGTACATCGCGTCCGTCTGCTTCTGCGCGTGGATAAGGTGCAGCAGCCACCCCTCGCCGTCCTGCATCAGCGAGTGCTTCACCGAGACCGGGGCGTCGATGCGAATTGTCCGCGGCACGCCGAGCACCTCGCGCATCAGCGTCCGGAAGAGCGCCTTCAGGTGCGGCCCGGCCTTGCGCGCGAAGCCCTTCAGGAAGGGCACCGGGAAGTACACGACCTGCCCGTCACCGAAGCGGTTCAGGACGATCCCAGGATACTCCGTCCGGCGCCCGGGCGGCGCGTGATCGTGGTAGACGTGGTAGCCGGTGGCGAAGTCGCTCTCGATGATCGGGTCCATAAGCCACGCGAGTGGCCTGGCCGAATCGGAGGGCTCCACGTAGAGCGGATGGTTCTCGGGATTGTACCGCCCGCTGGCCTCATCCTTGATCAGCAGCGGCATCTGCGGGACGTGCCCGTCGAAGGCCTCATCAAAGCCATCGAGATACCCGATACTGAACTCGGACTCGTCCACGAAGTTGACCCCGAAAAGATCGCCGAGTGCGAAGTCATCGAGCCACTCGCCGCGCCGGGACATCAGTGAGGTGAGGTAGTTCGCCACGAGCGTGCCGCCCTCGCTGACGTACTCTCGCAGCCCGGCCGCCAGCGCATCATTGACATGAGGCATGAACGGCAGCACCAGCATCTCGTAGCGCTTCATCTCCGCGGGCGGGATGTCCTCGGTGCGAATCTCCCACGGTGTGTGCGTCTCCATGAGAAGCTGCGCGAGCGCCTCCTCGTTGGTATGCTGCTCGGCGCGCAGGTGCGCGAAGTCCTCGTCCTGTGCGAGCGCCTGCAGCAGGCGGTTGTTGTAGGCCGAGTGCAGGCTTGCCACCACGGGGACCGGGCGCCGATCGCGGCAGAGGTCCTCGCGCTCGGTGACCCAGTCGAAGACCTCAGTGATGGTGTCCCATATCACGCCGGGCACCTTCCCGGCGTAATCGCCGCAGGGGTAGGGCACGTGGTTGATGTTCAGCGATCCGGAGTGTGACATCGCGATGGCCGAGAGCCCCTCGATCGTCTCGGGAGTGGTGATCGTCCAATCGCCCCACGAGCCCTGACTTTCGGGCATGAAGAGCGTAAAGGGCTTCTCGAGCGCCTCGCAATAGCGGGCGCGGTGGTCGGCGTGCAGGTACCCGGGCGGATGGGCCTCGGTGGAGAGGTAGTCGGCGCCCTCATCGAGCGTCGAGGAGATCGAGGTCGGATTGCCGCAGCCGTTCCAGGACCAGCTCAGCCCCTCGCGCTCGGCGTCGCAGGCGTCCATCGCGTCATGGATGAACCGCTCCCGGGTGCGCGCCTGGTAAGTGAACACGTCAAGCCACTGCTCGGTGCCGAACCCCTCGGGCTCCAGCGCGTAGCCGAACATCTCCTCGAACCCCGCGCGGCATGCATCGCAAAAGCACCCGCCCGGCGCGAAGTACTGCAGGTCGAGGAACCAGCCGTCGATCTCGTAGCGCCCGGTGACCTCGGCCATGTGCTCGTTCACGAGCGTGCTGAACTCCTCGTTGCTCATGCACGAGCAGGGGTAGTCGCACAGCAGCAGCGGGTCTCCGTCCGGGCCGACCTGGCGCCACTCGGGTTTGGTCTTCGCAAGCTCCCAGCTCAGCACCATGTTGTAGTAGGCGATCATCTCCAGCCCCAGCGCATTGGCGCGGGAGACGATCTCGCCGAAGATATCGCCCTCCATGGCCGGATTGGTGATGCCGACGTCGGTGGGCGCGAAGGCGCCGCCGTGGGCGGTCTTCACCTGAAAGATCAGCGCGTCGGCGCCGGTGCGCTCGATCTGCTCGAAGTATTCGTCGAAGTCGATGGTCACTTCGGGAAGGAAGTTCGGCATGTGCCAGTCGCAGAATAGTATCCGGGTGCTGAGCCGGTAGCTCATCGTCAGTCACTCCCATGCGCGCGTCTGTCCCTCGCGGGGGAACTTTCGCTACCGCTCGGCGAAGACCTGCCGGTGCTGCCGCTGCCATGACGAACGTCCACGACAACCCCACCCCCTCACAACTGTAAGCGCAAAGGCCACAGGACTTGGCCGACAGACAATCTCGGCTCCTGCCTCCCCGCCAGTCCCGCCCTCAGTCGATTAATCCCCGGAGGCTCGGGGCGGCGCCCGAAGGCCAGCCATGGGCGGAAGAGAACGGGGGACGTCGAAGGTGCGGCGGATGCAGGCTTGCCCGGAAGCGCTGCGAATGTGCGTCTACGCACCGAAACTGACAGTCCACACTTCGGAGGAACAACGCACACCGTCCCCGAAACTCCCCTCAACTCTGAGGATCATCGGACCCGGAGGCGCCTGCCATGCATCGCTCTGTCATTGCGCTGATGACGCTCATCATCGCCATTCCCGCCGCCCATGCCGCGCAGGAAGTGTACTGGCAGACGCCGTTTCATCGCGAGATGGCGGCGGGCCTGACCATCGATCAGGAGATGACGCGAACTGAGCTGCTCTCGGGGACCTCCGTCTGCCAGCAATTCACTCCGCAAGCAGATCGCCTCGAGCGCCTCGACGTAGTGACGAAGAACCGCACCGATCGCACGCCCGGGACGATCCGCCTGCTGCGCTGGCAGGGTGACTACGCCTCGACCATCGCCTCCGAAGCGGTCTGGGAGGACGACCTGCTCTTCGCCGGGCAGGACGCGCCCTACCTGCGGACGTACGTCCCGCGCGCAGATCTGCAGCCGGGTACGCAGTATCTCCTTGAGCTGTCGCGACCGCGCGAGGCGTTCTACGTCGCGGGCGTGAAGGAGGACGCCTATCCGCGCGGCCACGCATTCACCCGCGGGAAGCCGCGCCCGGACTGGGACATGTACTTCCGAACCTGGGGCCCCGGCGACGTCGCGGCGACGCAGCCGCGCGAGCTTCCGCCAGCATCAGACCTGCAACCGACACCGCCCCGCGATCCCGCGCCCGTCACGAGGCAGACCTGCCTCGACACGATCGAGCGCCTCGTGGAGAGCCGCCTGCCCGGGTGGGAGAAGCAGCGCGGCTACCGCTGCGCGGAGTTGCTCTACTACACGGGCTTCCTCAGCCGATACGCGGACTACGTGTCTGACGCAGACACCCTCCAGCAGTGGCTCGACGCTGGCCTGGCCTACCTGCGCGAGAACGAGGGGTACGGCGGGAGCCCGTGGTATGTCATCCAGACCGGGTGGGGCATCCTCTGGTACCGCGAGTGCGACGCATGGACGCCGGAGGCCGGGGCGACCGCGCGCGAGTTGATGCTCACCGCCACGCGCCGGCTGATGCAGACGCCCGAGGAGGGCGCGATGAACCGCGCGATGTGGGATGTCGCGGCCTCGCGGCTCGCTTCCGAACTGTACCCCGACGCGCCCGAGGCGGAGCAATGGCGGGCGTTCTCGGATCGCGTCTGGCGGCAGTTCGCCGACCACTGGGACACCTGCGAGGACAGCTCGCACTACAACGCGGTCTTCCTGCGCTTCATGCTCGGCCATGTGATGCTGACCGACCAGCTTGAGATCTTCGCCGAGCCGGGAATGCGCCAGTTCATGGACCGGATCCGGGACGTCATCACGCCGACCGGGATGATGGTCGGGTGGGGCGACAGTCCGGGCTACGGGACGGACTGGGGCGCCTTCGCGGCGGCATTTGAGGCCGCCGCCGCGGTCACCGGCGACGGCACCTACCGCTGGGCCGCGCAGCGCCTCGTGGAGGGCCACCAGCGCAACCTGCTGGTCGAGAACCCGCTCCTGCACGCCTACGAGGACCATCGCAGCCTGCCGCTGGCCTACATCCTCGCCGACGAGTCGATTGAGCCGGTCGCGCCGGACCTCGCGAGCGACGTCCGCACCGCCGCGTACGCGGAGTACGTCCAGAAGCAGGAGCGTGAGGACTTCGGTGGGCGGCGCTACCTGATGCGCGATCGCGAGGTACCGTGGAAGATGGTCCAGCGCGACGGAGAGGGCCGGGACGCGTGGTGGTCGTTGTGGGGGCTGATGCCGCTGAAGGGCCACGGTCACGCGGATGCGCCGGCGCTGCTGGGGCTCTTCGCGGATGGGACGATCTTTCTGCACGATACGGCCTACCACCACAAGCAGTGGCTCGACCACAACCTTTTCTATGGCGTCCGCGTGAGCGGCGGCAACCTCGGGGCGCTTCCGTCCGAGACAGAGGTGCTGAGCTTCGAGGATCGCGATACATTCAGCTACGCGGAGGTCGCGTGGTCGGATTACGCCGGGTGGGGTCTGGAGATGCGCCGCGAGGTGCTCTTCGTGAAGGGCCTCGGCTGGTGGGTGCGCGATCGGACCGCCGCGACCGAGCCCTGCGAGTGGTTCCTCGGGCCCCTGTGGCACGTCGAGCGTATCCTCGACCGGGGCGAATCGTGGTTCGACATTGACCACCCGGTGCCGATGAGCTTTGCATGGCCGTCAGCCAACGGGGACGGTCACCTGCTCATCGCATTTGCGGAGAGGCCTCATGCAACCGTCGATTACGCGGACATGTCGCACCGGGTGCTGGAGGACAGGCCCTGGTACTCCTCCGCCCCGTGGACGGTCTATCAGTGCGCGGGGCCGGTTGAGCTTGGCGCGGGGCACCAGGCGGTGTACTCCTCGCTGCTGATCCCGCTTGGCGGGTCCGAAGCTGCGGCGCCGGTCGGCGACAGCGTGGAAACATTGCGTGATGAGCCGGGCGCAACGGCGATCCACCTGCAGCGCGATGGTGTCACGTGGACGCTTGCTATGAATCCCTCGGCTCGCGAACTCGACCTGGGCGAGGTGACCTCAAGCGCGCGGGTCATTATCATCCGCGAAGCACAGGGCGAAGAGGCAGTGGTGACCGAGATGTAAGGCGGGACCCATGGGGCGAGAGCGCCTGTGCCGCGGAACAGGTCAACAGCGCCGGTCTCGCCGGTCACTGATGTCGCCTTACCACAAACATCCGGAAGTCCCGCTGCCCGATCGACAGTTCGAGGCGATCCCGCTCGGCCAGGACCTCGCCCGTCTCCGCGTCCTCCACTGTGACCGCGCATTCCGCGCCGAAGAGCCGCTCGGTGTCGAACTCCACGGTGGCCGCGATCTGCTCATCGGTGTTATTGAAGGCCACCACCAGCGCCCGATCATCCTTCACCCACGCGGTTGCCGCGAAATCCTCGCGCGCGGGCTCCAGCGTCACCGCCGGGTCATCCTCCCAGTAGCCGATCAGCCGATCGGAGGTCGTCAGCCCGAAGCGATCCAGCGCGCCCCAGATCTCGAACTTCCCCTCGATCCGCCCCGTTCCGGGGAGGCTGTCATGCACCAGCAGCATCCCCAGCAGGTGGCGGTTCGCTCAGGGCTGGAGCCCCGTCGCCCGCTCATCGGCCGGCAGGAAGCTCAATGCGCGGCCAAGCTGGCTGATCCACAGCTTCCCGGGACCCCACGGCCGTGGAAGC
Organism: uncultured Armatimonadia bacterium; assembly: GCA_964484945.1. GTDB lineage: Bacteria > Armatimonadota > Zipacnadia > Zipacnadales > UBA5352 > UBA5352. Next base: position 39,875 of record CAZAHB010000014.1, read on the forward strand.
AACTCCGCGCGCATCGTATCGAGTGACAGCGCCTGATAGGACCGGTCGCGCTGGACCTGGTCGATCCACAACTCCCCGGTCCAGAGGTAATCGCAGAACGAGTAGCCCATGATCTTCGGCGCCATCCCCGACAGGTGCAGCAGGACAGGCGTGTCGGGATCGTCGCGCTTGAGATACGTATACAGCCGCATCAGGAACTGGCGGTGCCCGCGCAGCGGCCAGGTGTGGGGGCGGGTGCCCTCCCCGTCGGTCCAGCCATGCCCGTGCTCTTCTTTCGAGCACGCGTCCCACGCCATCAGATCGAGGTAGACGCCATCGATCACCGGGTAGCGCTCCCGACTCCGATCGAGGCGCCACAGGTACCAGTTCTGGAAGTCGCGGGGCTTGCAGACGACCACCATGTCATTGTAGTAGCCTCGCAGGGCGTTCCCGTAAAGGTCATCGCGGTCGCCCTTGCGCCACGCGTTTCCGCCCCAGATGAAGCCCGGAGAGTTGCGGGCCGTGCAGCGATAGGCCGAGTACCATGTGGAGCGGATGCCGGACTCGGCGAGCCCCTCGAAGCTGTAGCACTCGCGATACTCTTTCTCGCGGGCGACCTCGTAGTACCAGCGCAGGTCCTCGTCGGTGACACACCAGATGGGGGCGCTCTGATAGCGATTCGCGGGCATCCACGGGGAGAAGTTCGGATCACACTCGAGGTCGTGGCATTTGTAGCCCAGCCAGCTCTGGGTCCGCAACTCGCGGAAGGTGTCCGGTCTCGGCCGGACCGGTGTCGGGTGCAGGCAGAAGCCGAACTGCGTCCGCCCGGCCATCGGTCCCGGTTGATCGATCATGGTAACGGTAACCGTCGCCGGTCCGCCCTCGCGGGTGACCACGACCTGGCGCTGCGGATCGGTATTGCGCCAGTGTTGGAAGGATTCTACCGCGAACGCAATCCCGCCACCCGCATCTCCAACCCAGAACGGGCCCTGGCCCTGATCGAGGGATTTCGCGAACTCCTTCGGCGTCGCGCCCACATCTTTCAGCGAACGATAGCCCGCGTGCAGCAGCGTCGAGCGCTCGTGAGGCATCCGCCATTGCAGCGCGAGGTGCTGGACTTCCGATTCGCCCTCGGGCTCGAGCGTCAGGTCGGTCCAGATAAAGCCGTCGAACTCCACGATGGTCTGCGCACTGAGCGTCCCCCAGTCGGTCGAGCACTCGCTCGCGATGACGCAGCGCTTCGCTGCCCGGTCGGTAACGCGGTGTCGGACATCGGGCGTCGCGACGCGCTCACCATCCGCCTCCAGCACGACCTGCGCGGGCTCGCCAAGATAGTCGCGGCCCGCGGAAATGATCCGTGACGGGAGGAGGCTCTCTTCGCCGAAGATGTACTCCCGCCCCCAGCAGCGTACGGCCACCTCGTCGCCGGATACCTCGGCCTCCACCGGCGTCCACGGTGGCGGGACGTCGTCGCTGATTCCCAGTTCGCAATCCGCCCACGGGGGCGGGTCGGTGAACATCTCAAACTCGCGGTCGTGCTCGGCGGCCTGCACGATCTCGCCGCCCGCGTCGATGACCGCCAGGCGCGCGCTGTAGGTCCCCGGCGCGACATCCGCCAGGTCAATCGGCACATCCATCTTCTCGGTGGTGATCGGGGCCGCGGCCTCGGCCGCGACGCGGCCATCCGCGTCCACGAGTCGCACTCGGGCGCGACGTTCAGCGCCGTCGAGCACCGGCTGAACGGTGCGCACGATCAGGCGGCGCGTATCGTCGCCATGACCCACACGCATGGTTTCGATCTCGACGCCCCGCACGCCCTCGTAGGGCAGTCGGCCGCGGTACACTACCTGCTCTCCGGCGGCCGCCTCAAGCTCCACGACACCGCCTCGGCCCAGGTCATCGGGCCCGACGGTGATGGCCTGGCGCGGCTCATCGGGAAGTTGCGCGCTCCTGGTGAAGAGGGTGAAGAACGTATCCGCAGTATCGTCATAGCGGCGTCCGCGCGCGAGGAGGTCAACCGCTCGGTCGCCCACGCGCGAGGCCTCGATCGCAAGCCGACCGATCCGCAGTTGGCCGATCTGCCGGATGCGGACCACCGGAGTGTCGTCGCTGAACGCGAGGCGGCCGAAGTACTTTCGCTCTCGATACATCCGCACCGCGCTGAGGGCGTGCGCGCCCAGACCCGTGCGGGTCTCGCAGGCGTTGAAGAGCCACTTCGCGCCGGGCCCGGGGACATCCGCGCCCAGGCCGGCGAACGGGACGGACATCTCCAGCGTCCAACGCGTATCGCCGACTTCGCTGCCCACCTGCAGCCCCCCGCAATCCCACGCGGGGCCCTCGCCGGCGGTGCGATCGGCGGCATCATAGTGCTGGTCGAAGACAGTGCCCAGCGAATTCACCACAAACTGGCAGGCATCCGTCGTCTCCGGAGTGGGGTCGAGGTGCAGTTCAATCGAATCGTCCTGCCACACTGGATCATCGCGATCGCGCGCCTGGGCGGTGAGACCCGCGTCTGGATCGACCGGGGACTCGACGGCGAAATGCAGTGAGCGATCGTCGCGTGTAAGCAGCACCCGGGGCTGGTGGCGGGCGTAGCGGTTGTCGCCGATGGTTAGAAAGCCGGTGACCATCGCCGCGCGTTCCCAGGCAGGCTCGTCCAGCGTCCCGTCGGCGATGATCTCACCGTCGGCCCTCCCGACCGTCACGAGTGGAAGGTGCTCTTCGGTCTCAGACGCTCGCGCAGGTCCCTCGTCGCTGATGGAGATGTTGTCGATGAGCGCGTGTCCGCGGATGTGGTGTGACTGCGAGCTTGGGTACGGCAGGCCCAGGTCGAGGCGGCTTCCATCGAAGTCCGGCGTCATGTAGTCGGCAAGGCTGCCCACCGATTCCTCGTCATCGACCTGCAGGTGCAGCCAGCGGCTGTTCCACGCAACCTGAACGTGATACCAGTGGCCGGGCGGGGCGTCGGGGAGCGGCATCGTGCGGAAGTGCTTCGGGCGCCTGTCGCTTTCCGGAAAGTTCCCGAGCAGGCCGTAGATGGCCTGGATGGTGCGCTCTCCTTCGCGCTCGATGCAGCGGACGTAGAGCGTCCCGTTCCGCCGGCGGATGTGCAGGAGCATGAAGACGTCGCCGCTGCCGGTCTGCCAGTCGTCGATGCGGAAATCGAACCGCACCGTCCCCCGGCGCAACGGGAACGTGGGGCGAAGCTGGCCGGCCTTCTGGGCCTCGAGATCCTCGGGAGTCAGCGCGTATCTGAGGCTGTGCCACGCCTCGCCGTCGAAGCCGCTGCGGAGGGCCTGGGCGCCATCGGCCTCGGTCAGTGTGGCCCCGTCCTCGGTGACTTCGAGGCTGCCGACGGCCCGGGTTGGCGCGAATCCGTCCTCAAAATCGGCCTCAAAGGTGGAATCTTCCGCAGAGGCGGCGAGAGCCACGGCGACGATGCCGACCGCGACGGCGACAATGCGGCGCATGGTGAAGTACTCCTTCCGCACGCATGAACGTGTTGACCCGGCGACACCGGAAGGAGTTTCGCCGACTCGGTCAAGGAGGCCTCCGACCGGAGAAGTCAATCAGCGGCGGAAGAAGGGGCTGTACAGGTACAGACGCCCGGCTATGACACCGGGCGTCATGCAATCCCCTTCAGTTGTGTGGTTTACCAGACGTCGAAAGCGTCGGAGGAGGAGGGCTGCTCCGTGACAACCACGTTTGCGGCCCGAGGCCCCTTGGGGTCCTCCTCCACATCGAATTCGACCTTCGCACCCTCGGCGAGGCTCTTGTAGCCTTCACCGACGATAGCAGAGTAGTGAACGAATACGTCTTCGCCTTCCTCACGCTCGATGAATCCGAAACCCTTCGCGTCGTCAAACCACTTGACTGTACCCGTCGCCATGCGTCTTGCCTCCATACTACTTTTTTCCAGTGCCCTGCTCCGCCGCCGGGAGACAATCCGCGAGCGACTCGAACATCGACACTTTCGGCGGTTTCCCCGCCTATTCCTCTAAGATAACATTAGCACATACTCGAAACGCATGCAAGGGGTTTTCGGAACTTTTTCGTATCAATCTGATATGGCCCCTTACCATGTCCGCGAATCGGGGACAGCGACCCACTGTCCGGCCTCGGCGATCGACTGCTGGCTGGCAAGGCCGGGCAGGGTCATGTCCATTGCCTCGTGGATGCCAATCGGGGGCGGGCACTCGCCGGCAATCGCGTCCACGAAGTCCTGAATCTCCCAGTAATCCCCGCCACCGTGGCCGGCTTCAAGCGCCTCTTCGGGAGGATTCAGCCACTTTTCGGGGAGGAACTGTTCCGCGAGGTCCTCGATCGGTTCCCACTCGGGCTCCTCCGATCGCGAGCGCAGCCAGATCTGCCCCGCCTCATCGCGGTTGCGCCCGGCCTCGTAGGCGCCGTCGGTTCCCTGCAGCGCGTACCAGGTCATATTGTGCGGGCGGTCGGAGAGCATGTCCAGGCGGATGCGGGCCAGGCCGCCACCAGACAGCCTGCAAAGCGTCTCCACCGTGTCCTCAAGCTCGTAGCGATCGCCGCGCGGGTCCTCGTAGTGGTGGCCCGACCCCACGCTCATCACGGCGGTCACCCGCTCGCCCATCCACTGCAGCACCGGCCCCAGCGAGTGCGTCGGATACGTGTTGCCGTTGATGCCCGTCTGCCAGCGGCGGCGCCACGTGGTCCGCTCATTGAGCGCCTTCAACTCGTGGATGTAGGCGCCCTCGCCGAAGTACATCTCGCCAAACAGGCCCTGTCGCGCGATCTCCCTGACGATCACGTTGGGGCGCATGTAGGTATAGTTCTCCGCCATCATGTAGGTCGCGTCGCTGCCTTTCGCGGAGCGGACAAGCTCGCGACACTGCTCGTATGAGACGCCGGCAGGCACCTCGCTGAGCACGTGTATCCCAAGATCCAGCGCCATCACCGACTGTGGCACGTGCAGGGGCATGGGTGTGGCGACGATCGCGGCCTCGACCTCACCGGATTCGAGCATCGCGCGATCCTCGGTGAAGGTCAGATCGATCTCAAGCTCCTCGGCGGCATCCGCGAGCTTCTGCTCCTGGATGTCGCACATTGCCACCAGGTCGGCCCGGGGATTGGCCTCGAGCGCTCTCACGAAGCTCGATCCGCGACTCACGGCTCCTATGATTCCGAAACGAATTGGTTCACTCATGTGTACAGGTCCCTTCTGGGCGGTGTTGCGATTCGCGGTTGCGGTCAGTCATAGTGCTTGGCCAGCGCGACCTCGATGTGCGTGCCTTCAGAGGCGCCCGCGTGCTGGTAGCGCACTTCGCTCACGTCTCCCTGCAGCGCGGGGAGCGCTCCCTCGACGCGGACGGTCTCCGTCTCGCCAGAGGCGCGGGTGACGCGGCATGTCCGGCCACCGTCCCACGCGATTCGGTCGCCGCCCGAGAGCGCGATGGGGAACGTGGCCGTCTCATCGGCGAATGTCAGCGACGGGCTCTCGATGGCCTCCGCGCGGGGGATCGCGCGGATGTCATCCACATAGCAGGTGACACTCTGGCCCGCGGGGATGCCGTTGTAGTACACGATCACGTACTCCACGCGCGAGAGATCAATATTGCCCCCGGCCAGGTCCCACTGCAGGTAGCGCCAGCCTCCCCAGTTGACGCGCTCGGTCATGTCCAGCCACCCGCCCTCGGTATCGCGAAGCTGGAACTTGATGATCTCGCCCTTCCCGTCGCCATGCACCCACACACCGAGCGCATGACAGTCAGTCAGGTCGAGCGGTTCGGTGAAGCGCCGGCCCTGCGCGGACCATCCGGCGCTGTCGCCGCGCTCGCTGGTGGCGGTGTAGCGCGCGGATCGCTCGCCGATGCGCACGATATCGGTCTCGGGGACGAACTCGGCTGTCACACCCGGCTTGGTGGAGACGCCGGCGTGCTCCGAATCATGCACGTACTTCGCGAACTCGTTGTCTGGATCGTGGGCGAAGAAGCTCTCATCATCGAAGCTCTCCAGCGTGACCGCGTCCTCGGATTCGTAGGCGCTGGCGGAGCTTCCGGCGCTCAGTACGGCGATCTCCGCACCGATCGCAGCACGTTCACCCTTGCGACAGGCGACATCGAATGTGTTCTGCTCTCCGTCCAGCGCGGTGATGATACGGGGCATGACGTATTCGTCGCGCAGATGCGACCAGTCGATCTCATCGCGATCGGCCATCCCTCGGATGGGCCGCTCTTCGCTGATAACGACGACCTCTGCCCGGGTGGGGTATCCCTCGCGCTCGCGAGAGGCAA
>CAZAHB010000015.1:0-45936 GCA_964484945.1 uncultured Armatimonadia bacterium
ACATCACTGGACCCCCCCGACCCTGCTTCGCTGGCGTGGTCTGAGACGCCGGTAGCGGTCGCCATCAGCGGCACGGTCACTGACGACGAGAGCGGCGTGGCGAGCGCGGCGCTTCTGATCGACGATGAGTACGGGGAACTTACCGGCGAGCAGACGGTGACCGATCTGCTCCAGGACGGAGCTTTCGTCACCGCCATCGACCTGTCCGCCGACGTGCAACCAGGCGACGCGGATGGCCGGGTCTACACGATTTCGCTTACGGCGGAGGACGAAGCGGGCAATGCGGCCGAACCAGTCTCGCTCACCGTAACAGCCATCGGCGATACGACCGCGCCGTCCACTTCGCTCGACCCCGCCAATCCCTCATCGCTGGCATGGGGTGATGCTCCAGTCGATGTTGCGATCAGCGGCATGGTCACCGATGACGAGAGCGGCGTGGCGAGTGCAACATTGCTGATCGATGACGAGTACGGGGAATTCAGCGGTCAGCAGTCCGTTTATGATGGGCTTCTGCAGGACGGTACCTTCGCCACGACCGTGAGCCTTGAGCCCACCGCCGATCCACTCGACCCGGACGGGCGCACATACACCATCTCGCTGGCGGCCACGGATAACACGGGGAATGCAGCTCAGGCCATCTCCGTCACCGTCACGGTGCCGCCCGACACCACGGCGCCCGCGGTTGCGCTCAACTCGCCTGAGCCGGCGCAGCTTCCATGGAAGCAACCGGATGTTCTCAAGGACGTGCGTATCAGCGGCAGTGTGACCGACGCCGAGAGCGGCGTGAGGTCAGCCACACTACAGATCGTGGACGAGTACGGGGAATTCGATGATGAACTTGATGTGACCGTGGATATCGACGGGGCGGGCAACTTCGAACGCATGCTGCAACTGTCATCCCGGATCAAGGCCGGAGACAGGGACGGCCGGAGTTACACCATCTCGCTGACCGCCGAGGATCAGGCAGGGAATGTCTCGGCGCCGGACGTGGTCGTGGTCCTCGCGCAGAGAGCCTCTGCGGGAGGCCCACCAGATCCGCCCAATCGCCCCGTGAATCCCCCGGGGCAGGGGAACCGTCCGGACAATCCACCAGGACGTGGCCGCTGAAACACGCGGCTGCAAGCGCCAGGGGTCGGGGCCCGTTCACACGGACGGGCCCCGATCTTTTTGACGGCAGGATTCTCCGCCTCTCGCCACGAAGCATACAGTTCACGCCTACTGATCTCTCGAGGACTGGAACACAATGCAGGAACCTGGCTACGGAGTCATCGGATTGGGCCGCATCAGCGCCCGGCATATCGAAGCGATCGACCGCCTGCCCTCCGGTCGCGTGGCGGCCGTTGCGGATACGGACATAGACAGGGCGAACCAGCTCGCCAACCAGCATGTGGATGGGCCGACGGCCTACGCCGACTATCATGAACTGCTGGCGGACGACGCGGTGGACGTGGCGGTGGTGCTGGTCCCGACCCACCTGCACCGCGACGTATCGGTCGCGGCGATGGATGCGGGCAGACACGTGCTGTGCGAGAAGGCCATGGCGCCGAGCGTACGCGAGTGCATGGACATGATCGAGGCCCGCGACCGCAACGGCGTCAAGCTGATGATCGGTCATTCCACGCGCTTCCGCGCACCGTTCATCACGGCCCGCCGGTTGGTCGAAGACGGTGCGATCGGCGAGCCGCTGGGAATCGACGGGCACTTCGTCGCGGGAGCGACGCAGAAAGACGAGGTCCCGGACGACTTCTGGCGCTTCAAAGAGGGCGCGGCCGGCCACGGTTACGTGGTGAACTTCGGCTGCCATTACATCGACACCTCGCGGGCCATGATCGGCGCCGATCCGGTATGGGTGTCCGGACACGTGGGCAATCGCTACAGCGAGGGCGTCATACCGGAGGACCACTACGTGATCACCGCGATGTGTGACAATGACACCACGATATCGATCGCGCAGTACGGGACCCTGGAGCGGTACCGGGTGGCGACCAGCGGCTACGCGATCTTCGGCTCAGAGGGCATGATCGAAGCCTACTGGCGGCCGGACCGGGTGGTGCTGTCGGAGGCGGGAGATGAGCCGCGCGAGATCGAGATCGACGAGTCACTGTATGACGCGGGCGCATGGGGCCGGGAGCACACGCAGTTTTACGCGAGCGTCACCGAGGACACCGAGGAGCCCGTCACCGGCGAGGACGCCATGCGCAACATCGAGTGGGCAACCGCGGCCTATCTGTCCAGCGAGCGCGGCTGCCGCGTCGAACTGCCGCTGTGTGAAGAGGACTGCGAGTACTGCGGTCCGTGTCTGGAGGAGACGCTGTAGGGACGGCAGCAAACGGCAGCTGACGTCAGCGAAGAACAGCCGATTGCAGGGCCACGTTGGCGGACCGGTACGGGAGTCGTGCCACGAGACCAGTGCCTCTCTCAATTCCCCCGGTACTTCGTCAGCGCCAGCGCGGCGAGCCACGCGAAGATCATCGCCGCCACCGGGCAGGCGACGAAGCCTCCCTGGTCGGCGGCGGTCTCTCCGAAGTAGGCCAACAGCAGCGCGGCCAGGCCGAGACCCAGGCCGAGGCCCGTCTTCACCAGCAGCCCCTGCACGCCGAAGTACATGGCCTCGCGGCGCTCGCCGGTTCGGTCCTCGTCGCTGTCCACGATGTCCGCCACCATCGCGTTCGGCAGCGTGAACAGTGCCGCGATGGCCGGACTGGCCAGCACCATCACCACGAACGCCTGCGCCAGGGGGTTCAGTGGCCCCGGCAGATTACCCAGGAACATCAGCGGGATCATCACGATCCCGAAGTGCAGCATCGACGCCAGGAGCACCTGACGCTTGCCGAAGCGTTCCGCCAGTGAGCGCATCGCCGGCAGCAGAATGGCCGCGGCGACCAGCGCGCTGGCCATCACAAGCCCCTGCCGCGCCTCCCGCACCCCCGCGCGGACTTCCACGATTTTCGGGCCGGCCGCCATGACGATGCGCAGCGCGATCCAGAACAGCACCTGGCTGACCACATACGGGACGAAGAGCGGATTGTTCAGCGTTCGGGCGACCGAGTGTCGCAGCGGAAGGCGGGACGCGCTCTGCTGTGCAAGCGGTGTGGGCACCAGCAGCGGCGCCCACGCGCACAGCAGGATTACCGGCGCGAAGCTCAGCGCCATGACGCGGTAGCCATGTGATTCAATGAGGATCCCCGCGACCGCCATCCCGCCGACGGCGCCGATGACGTTGAAGCCGCCCTGCCAGGCAGCGAGGCTGACGCGCTCGGCGGGATCGGCGCTGATCTCAGGGAGCATCGCGAGGTAGGGGCAGACGACCACCGTGAACGCGAAGAAGAAGATCGCCGCGACGACCGCGAGGTAGACGGCGTTTGCGGTCGCGAACGCCTCCACGGGCGGAAGCCAGATAGCGACGAAAGCAACCGCGAGCAGGGGTGCGCCGAGCGCGATGAACGGCTTGCGGCGGCCCCAGCGCGTACGTGTGTGGTCGCTCCAGTAGCCGACGAGCGGATCGGCCACGGCGTCCACGATTCGGCCGAGCAGGATGGCCGCAAACAGCGCGCCGGCGCTCACGAGGACACTCCAGCGCGGGTCCGCCGGATCGGGGCGGTAGCGCTTGAGGATCCAGGTGAGCGTCATGTCGGCGGTCAGCGCCACGGTGAGATAGCCCATGCCGTACAGGAGCTTGTGCGCAAGCGGCACCGCGGCTGGCTCGGCCTGCTGGGCAGCCCTGTCCATGTGCTACGACTTCGCCGGGGGCTGCGCGGCTCCCTGCATCAACAGGCTTCGGGGCGAATCAGGGCATTCTGCCGCCGACAGCGAACTGAAGCTCGACCAGAGCATGGGCCGCGTCGAGACGCGCCTCTACGTGCATCAGTCGCGCGGCGGCCAGTTCCCGCCGGGTCTCGATGACCGGCAGCATTGACAACTCCATCTGCATGAAGTGCTTCTGGGCGAACTGATGAGCTTGCTCGCGGGTGGGAATGATCCGCTCGCGAACGATGGCCTCCCGCCGGGTGGCTGTGGCGAGGTGTGCGTATGCGGTCTCGACCTCCTCGCGAACCATCGAGCGCGCCGCAGCGGCTCGGTCCTCGGCCATCCGTCGCTCGGCTTCGGCCCGCCGCCTGCCGGCCTGGTTCGAATCGGCGATCGGAAGATCGACGCCGAGCACGAAGCCCCACAGTTCGCCGCCGTCAGGCTCGCGCGTATACGCGGGGCCAAGCTCCACGTGCTCCCACGTGCTCCTGCGCTCCAGTCGCAGGTCGAGGTTCGCCGCGCGGAGGCCAAGGTCGGCGGCCTGCACTTCCGGGCGTTCGGCCAGCGCGTGCGCGAGGAGCTGGTCGATAGAGGGCAGCGGCTCTGCCGACGGCGGCGGCAGATTACCGGTGGGGGAGAGCGGCTTATCCTCCGCCAGTCCCAGCGCCCTGCGTAGTCGCGCGAGGGCGATATTCCGCCGGCCCTCCGCGGTGGCGAGGTCCATCTCCACCTCGGCGAATTCGGCTCTCGCACGGGACTGGTCGAGCTGCTCGCCGAAGCCGTACTCCCTGCGCTCATCGATGCGACCCAGAAGGTCATGCGCGGCGTCCCTTACCGCGGTCGCTTCGGTGACGGCGACCTGCGCGGCGACAGCCCCGTCCCATGCCATGCGGGCGTCAGCGGCAGTATTGAGCAGCTCCCCGAGAACGGTCATCGTGACCTGATCCACACGCGCGCGAGCGCCTTTGCGCCGGATAGGCACCCGCCACAGATCGGCGAGATTCCATGTGGCCTCGATCTCGATCTCCGCGCCCTCGTGGTCCGGCCAGAGGAGGACGGTCTCGATGGCCGGATTGGAGTAGAGGCCGGCCTGTTGCAGGTCGGCGCGGGCAATCCCCAACTCTTCGAAGGCCGCCTGGAGGGTGGAGTTGCTCATCAGCGCGATCCGGACGGCCTCCTCGCGCGTCACACCGTCCTCCAGCAGTGTGGTGATTGCGTCAGGTGGGGCCGCATCCTGCGCCGGCGCGGCCCCCACGCGGGATTGCGCTTCTTCACTGAGATCCTCCCACGGCTGATTCGCGTGACACGTTGCGGTCAATACGAAAGTGACAACTGTGATGGCGGCAATCGGTGTGGGGCGCATCATCGCATCGCCTCCCCGGACTGGCTCGGGTGCTGCCATGGCTCGTCAGGATCCGCGGGCTTGACGTGCACGAGGGTGAACATCCCGCCATGTCCCATGATGCCCATCGGGACATCTGCGTGGGCGTTGATGATGTGGTGCAGCTTGTGGCAGTGCAGTCGCCACACGCCCGGGTTCCAGGCCACGAATTCCACGTCGCGGGTGCTTCCCGGCGGGACGTTGATCGTGTTGCCCGGCCACTGCCCCTCCTCGGGGATCGGGCCGCCCTCGGTGCCGACATGCCACCAGGTGTACCCGTGGATGTGGATCGGGTGCGAGTCCATGCTCAGGTTCCCGAAACGGATGCGGACACGATCTCCCTGCTCGACCTCGAGGATGTCTATGTCCGGAGCGGCCTTCCCGCCCATGGTGAACCAGTTGAAGTCCATGGTCACCAGGTCCGCGTACATGTTGCCCGGGTGGAATGCCCACTCCTGCAGCATGATGGCGAAGTCGCGGTCGATGGGCTTGTCGGTCTCTTTGGGATGTGCGACCACGAAGCCCACCAGTCCGTTGCCATCCTGCTTCATCATATTGAAGCCCGAGTGGTAGAGGTAGGTGCCCGTCTGGTACATCTTGAACTCATACACGCGCGTCTCACCCGGCGCGGTGGGCGGTTCGGTCGTGCCGCCGGCTCCGTCCATCTCCCGGGGCAGTTCGATCCCGTGCCAGTGGATCGAGGTCGGCTCGGGAAGCTCGTTCTTGAGGATGATACGGATCCGGTCGCCCTCGGTGCACTCGATGGTGGGGCCGGGCGAGTTCCCGTTGTAGCCCCAGATACGCACCTTCTTCTCGAACCAGTGGGCGTGCCTCTGACCGGTGAAGCGGTTCAACTCGTCGATGATGGTGTCATCAAAGGGCTCACCGGTCGTAAGCTGCTGCTCAATGGGCTGGGCTACAAGCCGGAAGACCTTTACATCACCGTCCATCTCGTAGCCGAGGGGCGGGACGTTGAGGGTCTGCGTCTGGCCCATCTGCTTTCCCGTCAGCGGCGGGGGATCCGAGATCGTCATCTCCGGGTCGCGCCACTTCGCGGCCTCGGGCATGTCCATCATGGCCCCGTCCATGCCGTCCTCGTGATCCATCTCGCCATGGTCCATCTGAGCCAGCGCCGGCAGGGCTACCAGCGCGATGATGACGGTGAGTGTCGCCAGAATCCCCACTACGGAGTGTCTACCTTCCATACCTGACCAACCCCTCCTGTGGGCTGTGTAGAACCAGACGCTTTAATCTCAACTTCGACACTGGACTTTCTCTTGCCTGCCGACGACAGTCCATTTTGAATTGTTTGCAGGAACCGACAGAGTTTCGACAAAGGGAATCCTCGGCTACGCTCACCAATCACACGTGGAGGTGTTGGACCATGGCGACGGCGGTTATTCGGGTTCGCGGGCTCTGTACCGGCACACTGAATCACATCGATGGGCTGAGCGAAGACATCTGGGTCGAATGGCCCGACGATGCAGACACCGACAGTTGCCCGCAGATCGTGGGCACCTTTGACGAGGTGGACGATGGAGTTGCGGTGCTCAAGTGGAAGCAGGAGGACGGTGCAAAGGGCTGGGTCGGAATCCCCCTCGACAACGTCGAGACCCTCATCACCGTCAAGAATGGCGCCCTTGAGGAAGACGAAGAGGAAGACGAGGATGCGGAGCCGGAAGAGGAAGAAGAGACGGCAGAAGAGGAAGACGAGGAGCCAGAAGAGGATTCGGACGAAGAAGCAGAGGATGAAGATCCCGAGGAGTAGGGCGACGAGCCACAGGAGGGCGACGAGCCACAGGAGGGCGACGAGCCACAGGAAGGCGACGAGCCACAGGAAGGCGACGAGCCACAGGAAGGCGACGAGCCACAGGAGACCGGTGGAGAGACATCGGTCTGGTAACGCTTAGCGTCGCCTGAAAATGCCAACACGGAGGCCGGCCCTGATGACGGGGCCGGCCTCGCTTTTTGGCAATCGGCTTTTCACGTTACCGTGGATGACCGACTGGAATGAGATAGAGCGGAGCGTGGTCGTCCGGAAGACCGAGGCAGTCGGCGACCGCCGCGTCCTCGAATGCCCCGACCGGCACCGACCCGAGCCCGAGTGCCTCGGCCTGAAGATGCACGCTCTGGCCGATATGCCCGGCCTCCATGTAGACGTAGCGTTCCGCGCGGTCGCCGTACTTCGCGGCAGTGCGCGCGAAGACGCCCGTGACGACCATCACCAGCGGCGCGGAGCGAACGTGGCCCTGTCCGAGTGCGGCCTGAGCGAGCGCCGGGCGCCGGTCGTCATCGGCGACGACCTCGACCGCGTGGGGCTCGGGCAGGTAGTGGTAGACCCCCTCTGGTGTCACCAGGTACAGTTCGATGGGATAGAGGGCGCCGGCGGATGGAGCCGCGCGGAAGCCCATTGCCTCGTCGGTGATCCCCTGTGCGGCCCAGGCAAGCTGGGAAATCTGCTCGGTCGTCAGGACCTCATCGGTGAAGCTGCGGACCGAGCGGCGCTGCTGGATGGCCGCCTCCACGGAGAGGTCTCCGGACGTATCGGGTGCGGGGAGGTCGATCGTTTCGCGTTCGGCCGGCTGCGGGCATGCCATCATCGTCACTCCGAGTGTCAGCACAGCGATCAATACGGGCAGGCAGCGGTGCATCACGATGATACCCCCTGCGATGGTATCTGAATGCTTGCGCACTAAGAGATTCGCGGCGTGGAAGAGCGAGCCTGCTTCGTACATGAAGCAGGGCGGCCCGAAGAAGGGGCCGCCCTTCAAGGCGCGAAGTCGCGTGCTTACTGGTTGTGCAGGAACTTCGACACGAACGGGGAGCTTCCCGCCTCCCTGCGCTGCAGGTGCCCGGACGGGCCCTCGCCAAGAAACTCCGAGAACCACGCCTCGTGCTCGATCTCCTCGTGCAGGATCGCCTGCGCCAGATCGTAGGTGCGGTGATCCTTACCCGCGGTGATGTTGCAGATGTTCGTATACTGTCGGACTGCGCACCGCTCGGCCTCCACGAGCACCTGGAGGATCTCGCGGACGTCAGTGGGGTCCTCGGGCATCCTGGCCGGCGGGCATCCGGAGATGTTGTGGAACTCCACCATGTCACCGGGGAGCTTCCCGCCCAGTTCGTAGATCCGGGGCAGGAGCGCCTCGAAGTGGTTACGGTCCTCGATGCGAGCATCCTCGGCGATGTTCTTGACACCCTCACCGTCCAGGTCGATCAGGTGCATGCGCAAGTTCGTGTAGTAGTAATACGTCGTCAACTCCGCGGCGGCATTCTTAATGAGCAAGTCAAGCAGCGCGTCAACGTCAACTCCTGCATCTTCGACCATCTGTCGGGCTACCTTCGCCATCCAGTCCACTCTCCATGGTGCGCCCTTTGTCGAACTCTCACTGACGAGATTCACTGCGTATATGCCCACTCCTGCAAAGAGTTTCCAATAATCCACACGACATTCTGCGGCGACCAGCTGCGGAGGAATCGTGCGGGGGATGATCGAAAACCTGCGAGTGCGAACAGCAGAAGCAGCCTGTCCTTCGGAGTGATGATATGCGCGCACTGCTGAACCAACGCGTTCCGACGACCGACGGTGCCGAACTTGCGACAGACGTCTATCTGCCGGATGGCGCCGGCAGCTTTCCCGTGTTGCTGACCCGCACGCCCTACCACCGCGCCTTCGCGACCGGAGGCGACCCGGCGGGCATGTCAAAGGTCCGCTACTTCCTCGAGCGAGGCTATGCGTACGTGGTGCAGGATGTGAGGGGGAAGTACGATTCGACGGGGCAGTTTCGGCCGCTGGTTCACGAGGCGGTGGACGGTCAGCGCACAATCGACTGGATCGCCGAGCAGCGCTGGTGCAACGGGCGCGTGGGGATGGTGGGCCTCAGCTATCTGGGCATCGTGCAGGTCCCGGCCGCGGCGGGCGGTCACGAGGCGCTGCGCTGCATCACCCCGCAGGTGGCGCCACAGAGCTTCTTCACCGACTGGATCCGCTACGACGGATGCTTCGCGCTGGCGAACATGGTGCGCTGGCCCTTCACGCACAACGTCTGCTCCACGAAGCCCACCGCCGGTCACTTCACGTGGGACGAACTGTGCCGGCTGCCGTCGCCTGGCGCGATCGAAGAGCGCGTGGGGGCGGTCGCGCCGGAGCTGCGCCGGTGGGTCGAGCACGACCGCTACGACGACTACTGGCGCGCGATCGACCAGCACGAGATGTACGCGTCGGTCGGCGCGGCCGGCATGCACATCGGCGGATGGTTCGATCACCTCACGCGCGGGCAGTTCCAGGGCTTCCGCGGTATCTCCGATCGGGGCGCAAGTGAGCGCGCGCGAACCTCTCAGCGGCTGCTGATCGGCCCGTGGGGGCACTCCACGACCGGGCAGCGCGAGTACGGGGAATGGGACTTCGGCCCCCGGGCGGCTCTGAAGTGGATGGTCTATCGCCAGCGCTTCATCGACCTGTGGATGCGCGACATCGATGACGGAATCACCAATGAGCCGCCGGTCAGGCTCTTCCTGATGGGTGAGAACCGCTGGATCGGTCTGGACGACTGGCCGCCGCCCGACGCGGAGGAGCAAAGCTGGCACCTGACCTCGACGGGCAGCGCAATCGGGATCGGCGGCGGCGGACGCCTCAGCCGCGAGGCCCCCTCCGATGACCCGCCGGACGCGTTCAGCTACGATCCGGACCACCCGGCGCCGACCCATGGCGGGCAGATCTACTGGGGGCTGAGCGATCCGGGGCCGCAGCAGCAGCGCCAGGTGCTCTCGCGCGATGATGTGCTCTACTACCGCAGCGAGCGCCTCGCACAGCCGGTGCGCGTTGTCGGCGAGGTCGAGCTTGACCTGTGGATCGCCACGGACGTGCAGGACACCGATGTCATCGCGAAGCTGTGCGTGGTGCAGCCGGACGGGCGCGTGATGAGCCTGATCGTGGGGAGCCTGCGCTGCCGGTACCGCGACAGTTGGAGCGATCCGGAGCCGCTCGTGCCGGGGGAGGCGACGCGGATCCGCGTGCACGTCGGAAACCTCGCGTACACCTTCCCCGAGGGCTCGCGGATCGCGCTGATGGTCACCAGCAGTGACTTCCCGCGGATCCTGCCTCACCCGAACACGATGGAGCCGACATGGTCGGGCGCGCCCTCGAAAGTTGCGCGGCATGAGGTGCTGCACGACGCGGGGCATCCGTCGCGGCTGGTGCTGCCGGTGGTTGATGGGGATAACGGCAGCTGGCCGCAGCTAACGTCAGCTAACGGCAGCGCAAGAAAGCGACGATAAACGGAAACGGAGACGACGCAGGCAGGGATGCCTGCGCCACATGAGAAGGAATGGGGGCGAGCCTCTCCAACGGCCTACTCCTCGGTAAGAAGGCCATCCTCGATGCGCAGGATGCGGTCCCCGCGGGAGGCCAGGCGGTTGTCGTGGGTGACCATGACGAACGCCACGCCCGTCTCCTGGTTGATCTCGCGCATGACCTCGAAGACCCTGTCGGAGGACTTACTGTCGAGGTTCCCGGTGGGCTCGTCGGCAAGGACCAGTCGCGGCTGGTTCGCGAGCGCGCGGACGATCGCCGTGCGCTGCTGCTCGCCGCCGGATAGCTGGCCAGGCCTGTTGTCGAGGCGATGGCCCAGGCCGACGCGCTCGAGCAGTCCGGCCACGCGATCGACGTCTTCAGGGTCCGCCTCCCCCTTCTGGATGCTGACCGGCATCAGGGCGTTCTCGAGGCAGGTGAACTCCGCCTGCAGGTAGTGGAACTGGAAGATGAAGCCGACCTGGGTGTTGCGCAGATCGGCCAGTTCATCGTCATCGAGGTCCGCGAGGTTCTGGCCGGCGACGATGACCCGCCCTTCGGTCGGGCGGTCGAGGGCGCCGAGGCAGTTCAACAGGGTGGACTTGCCGGAGCCGGACTGCCCGAGCACCGAGGTGAACTCGCCCGCCTCGACGGTCATGTCAATCCCGTGCAGCACCTTCACGGGAACCGCGCCGAAGTATGTCTTCTTGAGGCCAATCGTCTGCACAGCGGGGGGCACATCGTCAGGCACCGCGTATCACATCCACCGGGTCGAGGTCGGCCGCCTGGCGCGCAGGCAGTGCGGCGGCGATGACCGTCGCCACGACCGCCGCCGCCATGGCGGCCGCGATGATCCCCGGAATCAGCACCGCCGGGAAGAATGGCTCTGGGGGGACACCCGGCACCGGCGCGGGTTCCTTGATGGTCGTGAGAAGAACGATCAGGCCCGACCCGAGCGCGCCCCCGATCACCGCGCCGAGTACGCCGATCATCAGGCCCTCGAGCGTGAAGACCTTCAGCACCTGCCCGCTCCGCGCGCCGATCGCTTTGAGGATGCCGATCTCCTTCTGCCTTTTGAGCACGCTCACCACCAGCACGGCCGCGATGGCGAAGGAAGATGCCACGAGACTGAAGACCGAGATGAGAGTGGCCGAGGCGGTCTGTCCGCGCAAAGCGCCCAGAAGCCGCGGATTATCCCGCATCCACGTGTCCACCTCCAGGTCCAGCGAGGCGGCCATGGCGTCGCCGACATCGTTGGCGAGGAACGGGTCATCGAGCTTCACCGAGAATGTGGTCACGAGCGCCCCGGTCTCCAGCAGCGCCTGCCCGGAGCGCAGCGTGATGAAAACCGTGGAGTTGTCCGTCCCCTCCGCGCCGGTGTACACGATCCCGCCGATCTTGAACGTCTCGGTATTGCCCGCGCCGGTGGTGAGCCGCACGCGATCCTCCAGATCGACGCCAAGCTCCTCGGCAAGCCCGTAGCCGATCACGGCCTCGTCAGACTGCAGGCGCAGGTAGTCCCCGCGCAGAACGTCCTCCTGCAGCCGAGAGATCCCGTCCTGCTGGCGTGGCGGCGAGCCGACCACGCGCACGCTCTTCTCAGTGCCCGCGCGCGTGATCAGCGCCTGTCCGGAGACCGCCGGCGCCACCGCGGTCACGTGGTCGAAGGTGCGGATGCGCGCCTCCAGACAGTTGCACTCGTCGATCGTATCCGGCTGCCAGAGGCGCTGCTGGCGGGATGCAACCACAAGCGTGTCATCGCGTCCGGGCAGACGCTCGATGACCCGGGGCACTCGCTCGGGCGCCTCAAGACTGACGTGCGCGATCGGACCGGTGACGGTGTCAACGATGTCGCGCTGCAGTCCGCCGATCAGGCAGCTTATGAAGATCACCAGCGTGACTGCCATCGCGACGCCGGCGAGGATCAGCAGCGTCTGTGAGCCGCCGGACTTGAGGTGCCTCACCGCCAGACGCAGCTCAAACACCATTCTCACCGCCCAACTCCAGGTCCGCCTCGACCGGCTCGACCTGCTGTCCCTCGGAGACCGCGGTCGGCTCGCGGATGACCATCGCGTCCTCGCGCAGACCGGAGCGGATGACCGTCCCGCGCACGCCACCGACGCCTGTCTCGACCGAAAGCTCGCGCACTACACCCGCGTCCACGACCAGGACCGAGTACTGCTGCCCGGACTGGACCACCGCGCGCGTCGGCAACACGAGCATCTCCTGCTTGTCCTCGACCACGATGTTCGCGTCCATGGTCATTCCGGTGCGCAGCCACTCGGGGCGTTCGCGCATCTGCAAAATGACGTCCACGATTCCGCGCTCGGTGATCGCCTCAGGCGCAATGCGCTTCACGCGCGCCTCGATGGTCTTCTCCGGATGAGCGTCGGCGGTGAGAAACGCCTCCTGACCGGCCTCCACCTCGGCGATGTTCCGCTCGTCGATCTCCACGTGGACTTCGGGGAACTGCATCTCGGACATGGTGACGATCGGCTGGCCCGGGGTGACGACATCACCCGGCTCAAGCACCGTGTCGGTGATGACGCCGCCGAAGCGCGCGGTGACGGCGGTCTTCTCCAGGCGCGCCGCGACGGCCTCGCGGGTCGCCAGCGCCTCTTCGAGGCGGCGTTCGGCGACACGTATGCGCTCCTGAGCCGGCGTCCGCCTGAGGCTCTCCACCCGCGCCGGTCCGGCCTCAATGGCCTGCTGAAGCGCGGCCTGTGCGTTGCGCACTTCGGCGCGCTGCTGGGTGATGCGCTCCTTCCGGGCCGGGCTGGTGACCAGGTCCAGGCCCGCTCGTGCCTGCTCGAGCTGCTGGCGCGCGGCCTCGCGTTCGGTGAGCGCGCGGTCAAGCTGCTCCTCGCGCGTGACCTCCAGCAGCCTGCGCTGATTCTCGACTTCGACCTCCGCCTGTTCGAGCCGCGCCTGCGCCTGATTGACGGCCTCAGCGGCGGTCTCTTCTGCCGTCTGCGCGGCCTCGTACTCCGCTTCGGCCATGACACCTTCGTCGAAGAGCCGGCGGGAGCGCTTGAGATCGCGGCGCGCCTGTGCCAGCCGCGTCCGGGCCTCCTGAACCCGGGCCTGCGCGTCCCGGGCGGAAGCCTCCGCCCGTTCGAGCGCTGCGCGGGCAGTCGCGTCGGAAGTCGCCAGGCTCCGTGCGCGCTTGACGTCCACCTCGGCCTGATCGAGCCGAGCCTGCGCCTGCTCCACCGCCGCTTCGGCCTCGCGGATCTGCTCATCGCGACCGCCGGCCAGCAGTTCCTGCAACCGCGCCTCAGCGGCGGCCAGGCGCTCGCGGGCCTGCTCGATGGAACCCTGAGACTCCGCCTCGGCCTGGCGGATGGTGGGGGGGAGGGTTTCGGCGTTGGCGCGCGCCTCAGCGAGAGATGCGCGGGCTGTTGCGACCGCCGCCTCGGCCTGCTGCAACTCGGCGGTCTCGACCTCGCTGGAGATGCGGGCAACGACCTCGCCGGCCATGACCGAGGCGCCCTCATCAACGAGCAGATTGACGAGAATGCCGGTGCGATCGGCGGACAGGTTGACCTCGCGCACTCCTGCAACCCGGCCGCTGGCGGTCAGCGTCTGCGCCACCATCCGCTTCTGCGGATGAATGACCTCCACTTCAGCCGGCTGCCGGGATCGCCAGATGAAAAACCCGACGGCCGCCAGCACGGGCAGCAGCCACAGCCACTTCAGCCGCGCGAGCCATCGCTTCTTCGCATTCCTGGCGCGCTGGCGCTGCTCGTCCTGCCTGGCCTGTTCCTGAGCCTGCTCGTCCGTCCCCGCCTGCTCGTCAGCCATCCTCCGCCTCCTCGCCGGTCCTCGCGTCCCTCAGAGCAATGATTGTTTGATCAGAAAGCTCGTCCGCCCCTGCGGCTCGTAGCCGAGGTCATTCGTAATCACGAAGCGATCGAACTTCACCGCGCCCGCATCATTGTGCCACAGCGTCAACTGGTGCTCGCCCGCGGTGACCGCAAATGCCATCGGCGCGTCGGACGTCTGTTGCTTCGGGCGCAGGCAGTCCCACAGGTCGGTCCCCAGCACCGGGCCACCGTGGCCGGTGCAGATGTAATCGAGATCAAGCCGGTTGGAGCCAAGCTCCTCACCATCCAGCGACAGTGTCACCCCGATACGGCGCTTGCCGTCAATGCTCTGCAGGCGCCCCCATACGACGAACTGCCCGTCTGCCGGAGCGGTGAACGGCAGCGTGATCTCGCGGCCATCCTCGAAATTCCAGGTCCGCTCGACCTCCACGAACATGCGAGCGTCAAGCGGTTCGGTGGATGCGGTCACGACCTCCGACGGTGCGCTCTCGTTCCCGCGACGGTCAACCGCCGTCACGCACCATGCGTACTGTGTGCCCGCGCGCAGTCCCCAGTCAACCGCCTCAGAAGCCTTCGGCGACGCGACCAGTCGCTCCTGCCTGACCTCAACCGCATCACCCGCCGCCGCGTACACGTTGTAGTGCGACAGATCCGTCGCGTCGCACGGCTCCCAGCGCAGCCGCGTGGCGTAGTGGCCTTCGACTGTCGCGGAGAGGCCCTCAGGTGGCTCGGGGGCGCTAACATTATAGCCGCCGGGGCCCTCGGGCAGCGCGTCCGGGGTAGTGGTGAGGCAGACGCAGTCAACGCTCACTCCGCCACCACCTGTCAGCAGCGACAGCTCGTGCTCCCCTTCGGCGAGGTCCACTGCGATGGTCTCGCCCTGCGCGTCGATCACGGGCAACCACGCCCACTTCTCGCTCTCGCCAATCGCCAGTCGCCCGATCTGCGTGCCGCCGAGGTTGACGGTGACCTCCGTCTGGTTGCGCGATTTCGCCCGCACCAGGAGGCCGTAGCTCCCCGCGCGCGGAGCGTCCAGCGCCAGCAGCGCGGGCTGCTGTGCGGGCTCAGGATCACCGAGCGTGATGCCGTACAGTCCGCGCGCGCGGGCGTCGAAGATTTCGTTGGCGGGCTGCTCGTACGATGCACTCTCGGCCTCGGTGTAGACGCACACGTCGCCGGGCCACCGCGGGTCCGAGCAGACCTCCCGCGAGCGCGCGCCCTCAAGCCCGGAGCGCTCGATGGCGGTGACGGTGAAATACCGCGCACCCTCCCCCTCGACGTCCGTGGTGAAACTGGTGTTCGCGACCGGCTCAACGGTGATCTGCCGGCCCGGTGCGCCTGAGGCATCGGCCTCATAGACGAGGTAGCCCGCGATCTCCCTGTGATACTCGGGCGGCTCCCAGGTGAGGGTGACTTCAGCTCCGTCGCGCCGTGCGGCGACATTCACCGGCGCGCCGGGGAGCATCATAACGAGGTTATAGAACTCGATGTCATGCAGCATGTTCGAGGCGTAGGAGAGCTTCGTTCCGTCAGCGCTCATCTGCGGGTGGGCCTCGGTCCAGTAGGTGGACTTGTCCATGCGCGAGTTGTGCGCGCCGAGGCGCTGGACGAAGTCCCGCCCGTCCGCGGCGATGCGCACGAGGTAGCGGCCGGAGCTTGCCGCCCACCAGTCGGGATCGGTGCGCCACGAGTTGTGCGTGGTGCCCGTGTTGCCGATGTAGCGCGTCTCGGAGCCGTCCCAGCGGATGATCCGCACCGGGCCCGAGGCGGTTACCCACTCGCCATCGGGCGAGTGCGCGCGGTGCGACCAGTGCGGGTCGGCAACCTGGCGGATGTGCCCGTCGGGCCAGATCATCCAGGCGCCGGACTTGCCGTGCGGGCGCATCCCCCTGTTGTAGTTGAACTCGACGGAGTGATCCGGGCGCTTGCTGAACCACATCTGGTGTGCCTGGCCGTCCGGGTCCAGCGGGATGGCCTCACTGCCATCCGTGGCGATGAGCCAGATGGTGGTGTGCAGTCCGGTGGGGGAATCCTCCGACTCGTGATTGTCGCGGACGAGTATGTACGTGTTGTCCTGACTGGTCGGCCAGAGCGTTGGGTGCCCCTCGAAGGTGTGGAGCACTTCCTGTTCGCCGGTCGCGACGTTCAGTGCCACCAGATCGGTCGTCTCATCCTCGTTCCCCGCGCGATGGTAGAGTCGGTTCGGATCGACGCGGTCCCAGATGTAGCTTGAGAGCTTGTCCCGGCGAATCCGGTACCGGCTGCCGTCAGGCGGCAGGAAGACATTGCCCGCATTGAGTTGATCGGTGTAGAGGCAGATCTGCGAGTGGTCGGCATTCCATGGGCTTGCTTCCATGTAGAAGTGGCGCGTGCTCTTTCCGTTGGCGGAGCGCGTCAGCAGCCAGATCTGCGCGCCGGTGCCTGAATCGCGGAAGATCACGCGATCGCCCACGAACGAGCCATCCTCGCGCTGCAGCAGATGATAGGGCTTGAAGCGCGTGCGCGAGGCAAGCTCCTCGAGATTGTGGTAGCGATGCGGCTCCGGCGGTTCGGGCGGCGCCAGCGCGATGTCATTGCGGCGGACGACCCGCGCGTCGTCGATCCACACAACGCCCTCTCGCCTGGTCAGTTGCACGCCGATGGTGAGGCGCTCCATGCCCTTCTTCACCGGCATCTCGATGCTCCGGCGCTCCCAGCCATCCGTCGGGTCCAGCAGGCGCGATGTCTTGTGGCGCCCCTCCTCATCGTACTGCGCCCAGCGCATGACGAAGGGGACCTCGGAGTTGATCAGCGCGGAGAACTCGTAGGTCGAGCCTGCCTGTGCGGGGGCGGGCACACTGTGAAGCTGGGGATACCACTGGAAGTCATCGAACTTCTCGTAGCGGATGCACTGCTCACCGTGTTGCGCGTTCTCTTCGGTGACCGTGATCTCGCCGGTGCCGTGATCGGGCCGGTAGGAGAATGTCCAGCCCTCGGGGCGCCCGTTCTCATCCAGCGGCCTTTCAAAGCTCCCGTTGACCAGCAGATTCGGGTCCTCGAAGACCAGGTACGCCGCAACCGCCTCATTGTGAAAGCTGGCGCTGTCATTGTTCGGCCACATGGAGTTGGGGTAGCTCTTGCCGATGCGCCCGATCCGGATCCGCCACACGTGGCCGCGGTGGGGGCGGCCGTCCCCACCGCCCAGCGCCTCCCACGGGATCGCCATCTCGGCGCTCCAGCCGCCCTCGCGGGGCTCCGCCGCCACCTGCCAGTCGGGAGACCAGCCCACGCGCTCTTCGGTCGAAAGCGTTCGGTCAGACAGCGTGTCCGAGAACGAGCCGACCGCGTTGACCGTGAAGCGCCGCCAGACCGCCTCCGCCGGCGCGGGGCTGATGAAGACCTCCACCGAATCATCGGCGTAGGTTTTGCCATCGCGCGGACGCTCCTGGGCTACCGGCAACTCGCCCGGGGCCGAGGAGGCGTCGAAGCCGAGATAGAGTGCATCCTCGTCGGCAAGGATGGCGACGTTCGTGGCATTGGCGGCCTCGGTATTGGCCACGCCGGTTTCGGTGAAGCTCGGCGGTGCGGGTGCGCCGGCCCAGACCGCGTCATCGATCGAGCCATCAATCTGCGGCGCCTGATCGATCACCGGTACCACGTACTCGGCCTGCGCGGCGGCGATGGCGGGGATACTCAGAAGCAGGGCGGCGACCAGCGTGCGCATCAAATCATCTCCGGGGCGCGTCATTGTCCTGGAAACAGATTACGCTGTCACACCCTCGATCTCCTGCATTTGCGCGGGCAGGCGACATGCGTGTGCGCGAGGAAACCCACTACCGTGTGGTGCTCCGAAACGGATCCGGGCCACACGGAGAGACAAACGACAAAAGACCCTCGGGAGGTTGGCTGTGCTCACTGCGACCTGGAACGTCAACTCCGTCCGCGCGAGAATGCCTCGCATCGTGGATTTCTGCCAGAGCCAGAGCCCGGACGTGCTGTGCATGCAGGAAACGAAAGTGACCGACGAGGATTTCCCCGCCGGGGACCTGCAGGAGCTTGGCTACGACGTGGAGTTCTCGGGGCAGAAATCGTACAACGGCGTGGCGATCGCGAGCAGGCTTCCGATGGAGGTATTCGCGCGCGGGTTCGACGATGGTGGACCGGCGGACGCCTCGCGGCTGATCGTGGTGGAGATCCAGCCCACGCCCGAGCATACGCGTACACCCGTGCCGATCGTGAATACGTATGTGCCGCAGGGGAAGGACCCCGAGCATGAGGCATTTCGCGAGAAGCTCGACTGGCTGCAGCGCCTGCGCGCCTTCTTTGACCGCCACTGGTCGCCGCGCAAACGCCTGCTGTGGGTGGGCGACATGAACGTCGCGCCACACCCGATCGATATCTGGGAGCCTGAGCGCCACGAGGGCCATCCGGACTATCATCCGGACGCCCGCGCGGCGTTCGCGCACACCGCGGAGTGGGGCTTCGTGGACTGTTTCCGCGAGCATCATCCGGACGCGGTCGAGTACACCTACTACGACTACCGCGATCCGATGGCGATCGAGAACGGGCACGGCTGGCGCGTCGATCACATCATGGCGACCGGGCCGCTGGCGAAGCTGTGCACGGAGTGCTGGATCGACCTTGAACCGCGGATCAGGGAAAAGCCGTCAGACCATACACCGGTGCTGGCGAGATTCGAGTTCTGAGACAGTCGTCAGTCGCCAGTTGCCGGCAATGACGGAAGGCAACGGCTTTTGTGCGCACGACAGGAGGCTGCAATGACCCGCACATTGTATCTCATGGCCGCAGTCATCATCGCGGGGGCGATTGGAGTAGACACAGTGGACGCGAAATCCGGAAGCCTGCTCATTACCGAGGATTTGCGCGAGAACGCGATTCGCAACTGCGAGAAGTATCAGTGGGCCGCGAGCTTTCGGGATCGGCTGGTCGCGCAGGTGCAACCGTGGATGGGGCTTTCCGACGAAGAGTTGTGGCGCCTGCTGCCATCACAGGGGATGCCCCGTGATTCGGCGGTGAACCGCGGCGACGGTTGCCCGAATTGTGGGCAGGATCACTACAACGCCCCGTACAACCCCTCCCGCTGGCGCGTGAACTTCTTCGAGCGGCCGTGGCAGGTGCGATGTGGCAACTGCGACCAGTGGTTCCCCTCGAACGACTTCGCGGCGTACTACGAGAGCGCGCTGGACGAGCAGGGTAAGTTCCATCTCGGCGCGGGTGATGAACGGTTCCTGCAGCCGCGCGAGGGCGGCAACCCGGACTGGGTCGATGACGGGACGGGCGCTGAGGTCGATGGGAAGAAGTGGTTCTTCGCGGCCAACTACGCCTTCCGCCTGTGGGAGAAGCTCCTCGACGTGACCGAGAAGATGGCTGTGGTCTACACGCTCACCGGCGATCCGGCATATGCGCATAAGGCGAGCGTGCTGCTGGACCGGATGGCGGACCTGTATCCGGAGATGGACTACATGCCGCACTACAGGCTGGGGATGGAGTGCTCCACCGGCGGCTCCGGTCGCGGGCGAGTGCAGGGCAAAATCTGGGAGACGTGGACGGCCCAGAAGTGCAGCCTTGCCTACGATCACATCTATGAGGCGCTGCTGGAGGATAAGGCCCTCGTCGAGTTTTCCTCGCGCATGGCCGAGCGATACAGGGGGGGCGACAAGTCCTCGGGCCGGGCTATCGCGCAGCATATCGAGGACCACCTGCTGCGCGAGTTCATCATCGGCGTCGAGGACGGCCGCATCCGCGGCAACCCGGGCATGCACCACTACGCCATGGCCTGTGCGGCGATCGCGCTTGACGATCCGAAGGATACACCGGCCGCGCTCGACTGGTTGTTCGAGGTCGGAGGAGGCGGAATCCCGTTCATCCTTCAGGAACGCCTCAGCCGCGACGGGCTCAGCGACGAGGCCGCACTTGGATATTCGCGCATCCCCGCCCGGTCCTTCTACCGGGTTGTCGGCCTGCTCGAGCGCTACCCCGCATATACGCGCCACGACATCCTGCGTGATTACCCGAAGTTCCGCGCGTGCTACACGCTCGGCGCAGGGGCGCGGATGCTGGATACCTTCAGCCCGAACTGGGGTGATGGCGATAAATGCATGAACTGGAGCAACACGGGCGTGACCATCGAGAAGGACATGGCCCTTCAGGGCTACAGGATCTTCGACGGTGAGGATATCGCCCGGGAGGTCTGGTTCGCCAATGGCAAGACCCTTGAGGGTCTCTTCAATACGCGCCCCAGTCGCGAGAACCGCGCCGAGGGCATCCACTGGCACCTGTACGAGGAGGACCCCGAGGCGGTGCTTGCGGATCTGGAGCACGACCTCGCACAGGGCCGGGGGCCGCTTGTGAGCTACAACTCCGGCGGGCACGGAATGGCAGTGCTCCAGGCACCGCAACGGGGTGAGCAGGGGCGCGCGCTGTCGGTCTATTACGGGCGCATGAAAGGACATGGACACCACGACCGGCTGAACCATCTGCTGGCGGTTGATGACATTGTTATGGCCCCGGACATGGGCTATCCGCTGTTCTGCAACGGCAAGTGGAAAAAGCGCTACGGATGGGGCGATCACATCATCAGTCACAACACCTGCATGATCAATGACACTAACCCCGACGATCAGTCCTACTCCGGGAAGACGAAACTGTTCGCGGAGGCCGGCCCGGTGCGAGTGGCAGATATCGACGGCGGCGACATCTACGAGGATGTGAGCACCTATCGCCGCTGCATGGTGATGGTCGATGTGGATGAGACGCGCTCGTATGTGCTCGATGTCTTCTGGGTGCGCGGGGGCACCAATCATCGCCTGATCCAGAACGGTGGTGGCCCGACCGTCACGACGGAGGGACTGGATCTAACCGAGCAGCCGACCGGAACCCTCGCCGGACCCGATATCGAGTACGGAGAGGAATTCGACGGCGAGCACAACTCACAGTACGAGGGTAGCGGCTTCTCCTACCTCGAAAACGTGGCGAAGAGCGGCCCCGCAGGGCACTTCAGCGTGGACTGGCGGATCGTCGATCCCCGCCGGGAGCGGCCGGATGACTGGGAGCGGCACCTGCGCGTGCATAACCTCACGCCCGTCGATGAGGTCGTGCTGGCCGACGGCATCCCACCGCGCTTCAAGGGCAACCCGCCGCGGCTGCGCTACCTGCTGCGCAGCCGGCTCGGGGTGGGGCGCGAGAGCCAGTTCGTGAGCGTGCTCGAACCATACGCCAAGGAGCCGTTCATCGAGGGCGTACGTGCGCTGGATGTGGAGGCTGACGCCGACGGCTTCGCGGCGGCGGTACAGGTGACGCTGGCCGACGGCCGGCACGACGTGCTGCTGGTGAGCGAAGAGGAAGAGGTCGTCAGCGCCGGCAGCGTGCAGATGGACGGTCGCGTGGGGCTGGTGCGCTTCGATGGCGACACCGTGGCGCTTCGCGCTCTCATCCAGGGAGAGCGCCTGGAGGCCGCCGGAGAAGCACTTACGCTCCAGCGCGCGGCGGTGCGCGGGGCGCTGGCGGGGTGGGATGACAGCGATCCGGGGCGCGTGCTGCTGCACCTGGACGGGGCGGATCTCACCGAGGCGGTCGAGGGGCGCTACATCATCTTCGAGAACTCTGAGCGCTCGGATGCGAGCTACCTGATCGAGGAGGTCGTGGACGCTGACACGGTCGGCATCGGCGCGTCGTCGCTGGTGGAGCGGCTGGTCGATCGACGGGACTACAGCAGGGGCGTGGTCTACACGATTGCGGAGGGCGATCCGTTCGTGATCGCGATGAGTGGGGGGAAGTGAGGGGGTGTGGACGGTTCGACTAGCGATTCAACCACCACAGCGCGAAGTTCAGATACGTCGCGAAGCTGGTCCAGGCGAGGTAGGGCACAAGCAGCAACCCCGCGAGGGCCCGGATGCGCCAGAACAGCGCAGTGCCGAAGGCGATCAGCGCCAGCAGCGGGAGGATTACCACCAGGCCCAGCCGCGGTGACTGCATCCCGAAGAACGCAGGCGTCCAGAGCGCGTTGAGTACAAGCTGCACCGCGAAGATACCCACCGCCAGCGTCACCCCGGGCTCTCCGGCGCGGCTCCAGACGAGATACAGCGCGATACCCATAAGCAGATACAGCAGCGTCCAGACCGGACCGAAGACCCACCCGGGCGGATTGAGCGCGGGCTTTGTGAGTTGCTGATACCACTCCCCGGTGCCCCCGCTCATGCCGATCCCGCCCACTACTCCGGGCAGAAAGCACACGATGATGCTGACCGTCAGGCGGATGTAATCTCCAGTGCTCACGGCGCCGCCTCCTCGTCGATCCACCACGTGAGCGTCCCGTCAGTTGGCTTGATCAGCGCCGCCGGACAGTTCTCAGTGTGGACCGTCTCGTTCAAAGCGCACTCCAGCGCCTCACGCCTGGCGCGGCCGGCCACGAGGAAGTGGACCTGTCGGGCCGCGTTGAGCACCGGCAGGGTCAGCGTCAGGCGCTGGCGGGGCTCATCCGGGGCTTCGGACGGGATCGCCCAGCGCCGATCCACGCGCAGCGCGGGCGATCGCGGGAAGAGCGAGGCGGTGTGGCCGTCCTCGCCCATGCCCAGCAGCACCACATCCAGCCGCGGCGGGCTGTCCTCCAGCGCGCTGCAGCCGAAGAGGCGCTCAAGCTCAACCTGCATCGCCAGCGCCGCACTCTCCGGATCGCTCATATCCGTCGGCCACGGGTGCAGGTTCTCCTCGGGGACATCCACCTCATCCAGCAACGTCTCCCGCGCCATGCGGTAGTTGCTGTCCTCCGAATCCTGCGAGACGAACCGCTCATCCCCCCAGATCACGTGAACGCGCTCCCACGGAATTCCGGGGTGTTGGGCGCGCAGGATTTTGTGCAGGCGCCGGGGGGTGCTGCCGCCGGGGAGCGCGACCGTGCCACGGTCGCGCTCATCGACGGCCGAGCGCAGCGCCTCAGCCACGCGCTCAGCCAGGACGGCACTGGCCGCCTCGAGAGTGGGGAGGACCCGCACGTCCTGCTCGCTCATATCGGGCACGCCTCTCCGCGCGCCACGAGGATGCGGTCGGCCTCGTTCGGGCCCATCGTGCCGGCCTCGTAGGGATAGACGCTCTGCTGCCCCTGCAAAAGCGGCGTGTACTGCCGCCACGACTCCTCGACCTCATCCCCGCGCACGAAGAGCGTCTGGTCGCCCTCCGCAATGTCCATCAGCAGGGTCTCGTATGCGTCCGGGAGGTCGTCGAATGCCTCGTCGTAGCGGAAGGACAGGCTCTGTGTCTCCAGCCGGAGCGGGTCGCGGGGAGCCTTGACCTCAAACTGCAAATCGAAGCCTTCATTCGGCTGCAGGGTGATGACCAGCGAGTTGGCGTGTACGGTCGCGTGGCTGTGCCGCTGGAAGATCGACAGCGCCGGACAGCGGAAGTTGATCACGATCTGCGTGAGCTTCTCGGGCATTCGCTTGCCCGTGCGCAGCACGAACGGCACGCCCTGCCAGCGCCAGTTCTGGATGTAGGTGCGCAGAGCCGCGAAGGTCTCGGTCTGCGACTGCTCCTCGACGCCCTCTTCATCGAGGTAGCCGGGTACCGGCTCCCCCGCGACCTCGCCCTCTTCGTATTGCCCGAAGACCACCTGGCTCGGGTCAATGGGCGCCATCGAGCGGAGGACTTTCACCTTTTCATCGCGGATGGCGTCGGCCTCGAACTCCGCCGGATGCTCCATTGCGGTGAGCGTGAGAAGCTGCGTCATATGGTTCTGGACCATATCCCGCAGTGCGCCGACCGAGTCGTAGAACTCGGCTCGCTCGCCGACCCCGATATCCTCGGCCACGGTAATCTCGACGGAGCCGATCCGATCGCGGTTCCAGACCGAATCGAAGAGCGTGTTCGCGAAGCGGAATGTCAGCAGGTTCTGCACGGTCTCCTTGCCGAGATAGTGATCGATGCGGTAGATCTGGTCCTCAGAGAAGTGCTTGTGGATGCGGTTGTTCAGCTCCACGGCCGAATCGTAGTCATCGCCGAAGGGCTTCTCGATGACGACGCGGGTCCACCCGGGTCCCTCATTCAGGCCCGCCTCGCCGAGGCGCTCGACGGTATGGATGAACGCCCCGGGCGGGGTCGCCATGTAGAAGATCCTGTTGCCGGGCAGATCATGCTCCTCTTCAAGCTCCCCGATGCGCTTTTTGAGCCGCTCGAAATCGTCCGGCTCCTGGTCACCTACCGACTGGTAGTGCAGGCAGCGCTCACACCACCCTGAGCCCTCGGCCCCTGGCGGCAGCCCGGCCTCTTCGAGAGCCTCGTGCGCCCACTCCCGGTAGCTCTCGTCATCGAACGTGGTGCGCCGGCCGGATGCAAGGATGACGGCCTTTTCCTTCAGCGCGCCTTCCTCGGTCAGCCGTCGCATGGAGGGCAGGATCTTCCGGTGCATCAGATCCCCGGTGCCCCCGATGACAATCATCAGGTGTCGGTCGATATCACTTCTCGCCATCCCCATCATCCTCCGCGTCCCTCATCGCGTGACCGCCGAACTGATTGCGCATGACCGACAGCAGCCGGTTCGCGTACTGATCCTCGTCCCGGGACGCGAAGCGCTGCATGAGCGCCAGGGAGATGACCGGGAGGTTGGTGGCCGTCTCGACGGCCTCTTCGACCGTCCAGCGGCCCTCGCCCGAGTCGGAGACCCACGGCGCGATGTCGTCAAGCTCCTGGCCCTCCTCCTCGAGGCCGCCGGCGATCAGGTCCAGCAGCCACGAGCGGATGACCGAGCCGAAGCGCCAGGTCTCCGCGATCTGGTGCAGGTCGAGGTCGAACTGCTCCTTGCGCTTCATCAGCGCGAAGCCCTCAGCGTAGGCCTGCATCATCCCGTACTCGATGCCATTGTGGACCATCTTCACGAAGTGCCCCGAACCCGTCGGGCCCATGTGGCCCCAGCCGGCTTCCGGGCCGGGCGCGAGCGTCTCGAACAGCGGCCTGAGGTGCTCGATAACGTCATCCTCGCCCCCGATCATCATCGAGTAGCCCTCGTCCAGGCCCCAGACGCCGCCGGAGGTGCCGACGTCCACGTAGTGGTAGCCCTTCGCCGAAAGCTCCTCGTTGCGGCGCAGCGTGTCCTTGTACTTCGAGTTTCCGCCATCGATGATGATATCGTCCTGATCGATCATCGGCAGCAGCTTCGCGATCATGTCATCCACCGGATCGCCGGCGGGGACCATCAGCCACAGGATGCGCCGGGGCGCGAGCCTCCCCACCGCTTGCTCGAGGTTGTTCGTTGCGGGCTGCACACCGCCCTCGATGGCCTCGTCAACGGTGCCCTGGCTACGGCTCCAGGCGGACACCTCGTGTCCACCGCGGATAAGTCGAAGCGCCATGTTGGCGCCCATCTTTCCCAGTCCGAACATGCCGAGTTTCATCTTCCACCGCTCCTCCGTTGAACCAGCGTCAGTAAACGGCGACGGGCTGGGAGCCCGTCCTGCAAAGGACAGTTACGACCTTGGGACGGGGCATAAGCCCGTCCTGCAAACAGTAAACGGCGGGGACGACCGGCGTGTCAGGTCGTCCCCGTTTCCCGCTTCCCGGTTCACGCTTCCCGACTCTGCAGCAGATCCATCGCCTTCTCGACCACATTGTCGACGTTGAAGCCCAGCTTATCCATGACCTCATCGCCGGGGGCCGAGGCGCCGAAGCGCTCCAGGCCGATGACGTTGTCTTTGCAGCCGGTCCAGCGCTCCCAGCCAAGAGACGAGCCCGCCTCGATGGCCATCTTCGGGACGTCAAGCGGCAGGACTTCGTCGATGTAGTGCCGCGGCTGCTCCTCGAAGATCTCCATGCAGGGCATCGAGACCACGCGCGCGCCGATGCCATTGTCCTGCAGCGTATCGCGCGCGTCCAGCGCCAGCGAGACCTCCGAGCCGGTGGCGATCAGGATCAGGTCCAGGTCGCCCTCGGCCTCTGCCAGGACATAACCGCCCTTCACGGTTCCCTCGCGGGTCGGATAGGTCTCAGTGTCCAGGATCGGCAGCTTCTGGCGGGTGAGCGCCATTGCGACGGGGCTCTGGCGCTCGATGGCGAGCTTCCAGGCGATCGCGGTCTCATTGGCGTCCGCGGGGCGGATGACCGCCATGTTGGGCATTACGCGCAGGCTCATGACCTGCTCGATCGGCTGGTGGGTAGGCCCGTCCTCGCCGACACCGATGGAATCATGGGTGAAGACCCAGTGCGTGTCGGCGTTCATGATCGCCGAGAGCCGCAGCGCAGGTCGCATGTAGTCGGAGAAGACCAGGAAGGTCGCGCCGAACGGGATGACCCCGCCGTGCAGCGCCATGCCGTTGACGATCGCGCCCATTGCGTGCTCGCGGACGCCGAAGTGCATGTTCCGGCCGCCGCAATTCTCGAGGCAGAAGTGGCCCTCACCGTCCATGATCGTCTTCGTGGAGGGCGCGAGGTCCGCCGAGCCGCCGATGAGCGTGGGCAGCGTGTCCTTCATTGCGTCGATCGTATCACCGGACGCGTTGCGTGTGGCGATCGGCCCGTCCTCAGGCGCGAACACGGGCAAATCGAGGTCCCAGTCATCGGGGAGCTTACCGGCGATGGCGCGGTCGAACAGCGCCGCATGCTCGGGGAACTGCTCGCGGTAGCGGGCCAGCCGCTCCTTCCACTCGCGCTCGGCCTTCTCGCCGCGCTCGACGGCCTGCTCCATGTGCTCGCGGACCTCATCGGGGACGTAGAACGTCTCGTCCTCGGGCATGCCGTAGGCTCTCTTCGTCGCGCGGATGTTCTCGTCACCGAGCGGCGCGCCGTGGGACTCGGCCTCATCCTGCATCGGGCTGCCGTACGCGATGTGGGTCCGCACGCAGACCAGCGAGGGCCGGTCGGCCTCTTCCTTCGCAGCCTCAATGGCGCTGGCGATGGCTTCCAGGTCGTTGCCATCCTCCACCGTCTCCACGTGCCAGTTGTAGCTTTCGAAGCGCTTCGGGATGTCCTCGCTGAACGCCAGATCGGTGTCGCCCTCGATGGAGATGTGGTTGTCATCGTAGAGATAGATCAGCTTGCCCAGGCCCAGATGCCCGGCAAGTGAGGCCGCCTCGTGGGAGATACCCTCCATGAGGTCGCCGTCCGAGCAGATACCGTAGGTGTAGTGATCCACCAGTTCGAAGTCTTCGTTGGTCCCCTCGGGTGAGTTGAAGTGGTGGGCCAGGAACGCCTCGGCCACGGCCATGCCGACTCCGTTGCTGAAGCCCTGACCGAGCGGGCCGGTGGTGGTCTCAACGCCGGGCGTGTCCTCGAACTCGGGATGTCCGGGTGTCTCCGAGCCCCACTGGCGGAAGTCTTTCAGCTCCTCCATAGGCAGGTTATAGCCGGTCAGGTGCAGCAGGGCGTAAAGCAGCATCGAGCCGTGTCCGGCCGAAAGCAGGAAGCGGTCCCGGTCGGGCCACTGCGGGTTCTGCGGGTTGTAGCGCATGAAGCGGTCATACAGCAGGTAGCCCATCGGCGCGGCGCCCATCGGCATACCGGGATGGCCTGAGTCGGCTTTCTCGACGCCGTCCATGGCCAGTCCGCGGATAGTGTTGATGCAAAGCTCATCAATGTTGTCCATGATACCCTCCGATTGGTGTGGTCTGGTACACAACTTTGCCGGCGCCGGCAGCGTCGGCGTGATTCGTGACAGTCATCGTGGCGTCAGTTCTGTTTGGCCGGGTCCTTCTCGACTGCCTCCAGGTCCTCATCGCCGCCCTGCTCAGTAGCCAGTGGGCATGTCAGAAAACCCTCGGTCTGAGGCAGATCGAGCATGATGCCGTCGGTCTGGTCGATCTGCGCGGTGGCCTCCGCGAACCTGCAATCGAGCAGGTGCCCTCCGCCGCTGAGGTCCTCGGTGAGAAAGTGCAGGTGCCAGCCCGGCACGTTGATGCCCGTTACGTACGGCGGCATGTAAAAGCCCACGATCGTCCCCGCGACATCCTCAAATTCGAAGATGGCCTGGTTCGGGATCACGTCCGTCAGCGGGGGATAGGGCCGTGACTGGCGCGGGACGCTTCTCGTCTTAATGTAATCAAGCTGCCCTGTGATGCAAACTGCATAGCACAGATTGTCGCTCTCGCGGATGCGATCGAGCGTCGCGGTGAGATCCGCGAGGCTGGCTACATTCTCGAGCAGCCCGCCCTGATCCCGTTCGAACCATGTGACGGCGGCGAACGGCGTCATCGTCTCCGGCGGCAATTCGCGCACCTGGCCGCTGTGTTCGACAGTGAAGAAGCGGCCATCGAGGATCACGAGTTCGCCGTCAAGACAGTTGATCGTGCCCAGGCCGACATCACCGTGCTCGCGTAAGTCCGCGACGGTCGCATCGCCGTCGTAGACGCCCTCGAGCAGAGCGCCGATGGTGGAGGTCTGGTACAGCACATCTCGATCAGCGGCGATCTGGCCTTCGGCAAAGGCGGTCGTCAGGGCGAGTAACAGAAGCAGCAGTTCCGGCGTTCGTTTCACATTCGTTACCTCCGTTTTCCGAGGAAGAGTTCGTCTCGGAGGGGCCAAGTCCCTTCCGAAGTGTCCGAGGCAGGCAGGAGGGTACGCCTGTGCGGCGAAGGTTCAACATGGGTCGCAGTGCCAGGGCCCCTCATACACGCAAGCAGATCCGCCGTGCGCGGGTCCGACGAGGAGGTGGAGTACTTGTTCAGGGTACGATCGATCGCAAGGATTGCAGGATATGCAGTCGTGCTGTGCGCCCTCGCCGTCAGCGCGTTCTGGCTGGGCTCACAGGCCGATCGAGCGTTCGGCATCGCCCCGGTAGTCGCTGAGGCGCAGGACGGCCAGGCGGCGGCCGGACCGGTCGTGGCTGATCGCGCGAACACCATCGACGGTAACACCGTGGGCGAAGTACTGGTCAACGAAGAGATCGTGATCCGGATGCGGACATCCGCGGGCGGGTTCACGGCGCCCGAGCGCGCCATGATTATCGCACAGCGACTTCAGAACTGGCTCTCGGGTTCGTATTCGCCCTATGACCTGGCGGTTCGGGAGGGCGATTATGGGAGCGCACAACTTCGCGCTGCCGGAAACCTGATCGTCGATGTCAACCCGGATGAGGCGAACGCGCTCGGCTCATCACCAACGGGCCTCGCCGAAGCCTGGAAGGCCAACGTTCAGACGGCGCTTGGGGTGGAGCCCGCTCCGCCCGAGACGGTTGCTGACACCGGCGAGCAGGTCGCAGAGGATACCGGTGGCGAGGCCGCTGACGAACAGGCGACCACGCCGGCTCAGGAGCGGACCGTGGACTATGGCAGCAAGATCGTGCCTATTCTGAGCGTCGGCGGGAACACCCGCATCGGTGGCGCCCGGCTGAACGGGCCCGAATCGAAGCTCGATGAGGTTGTCGCCTGCACGCAGTTGGAGACCAAGTTCCAGGACTTTTTGGAGATCGACATCTACGTACCCGTAAAAACCCGAGGCGGTCTCGACCGTGTGCAGCAGGTCGGCGTGACCGGGCTGGGCGATCTGGAGCTTTAGCGAGGAGGCTATCAGAATGCGAATGAGCAATTTCATGCGAAGCAGCAACATGCGCACACTGGCGGTGCTTGTTGTCGTCTGGGCCTTCGTGCTTGGCATGGCGGTTGGTCCTCAGCCTGCACGCGCGCTGGACTTTGGCGGCGCAATCGGAGACCTGGTGAAGATCTTCGGCATCGGCTGGGTCGTCAACAAGTTCGACGATGACATCGACAACGCGATCAACGATCTCCTGCGACAAAAAGATGCGGAGATCGCGAACGCGACGGAAGTCGTCCCGATCCTGCGCGTCGGTGAGGGCGGCGGTACAGCCGTCGGCGCGGCGCAGGTCATGGGGCCGGAGGCGCAGGTGAACAAGTGCTCGGCAGTCGCCGAGATCGAGCTTGACATCGGCGACCTTCGCGGACGAGGACTGATACCCGTTTCCACCAGGGACGTCAGTTCCGTCAAGGGCATCTCCGGCGTCGGCGTCTCGGCGAATATCAAATTCCCGATATAGGGCAGGCTGTGCGACGCCACAAAGCGAATACACGGGAGGGCCGATATCGGCCCTCCCGTATGCATTAGTCTTCGCTGCTGTGCGCTGGAGTTGAGAACCGTGACCAACCGCGAGCGCGTCATCGCCGCACTGGAGCACCGCGCGCCCGACCGCGTCCCCTATCACATCGGCTTCACGCAGGATGCCCGCGCCGCCATGGATGAGCGCTACGGCGAGAGCTATGTGGCGATGATCGACAACTGTTTCCACGGCGTGTCCGCCGCGCCCGGGCCGTTGCAGGGGATGATAGACGAGACCACCTGGCAGGACCAGTTCGGGGTGCAGTGGGATCAGAGCGTGGACAAAGACATCGGCATCGTCTGCAACCGCGTGCTGCCCGAACGCGACCTGAGCGACCTGACCTTCCCCGAACCGCGCGACCCGGAACGCTGGGAGGGTTTCGCGGAAGCGGTGGCGGCCGCGGAGGGTAAGTGCGTACAGTTCGGCATCGGCTTTTCTCTGTTCGAGCGCGCGTGGACGCTGCGCGGGATGGACCAGCTTTTCATCGATATGATCGAGGCCCCGGAGTTCGTTGATGAACTGCTGGACATGATCTGCGACTACAACGTGGCGATGGTCGAGCAGGCGGTCACCTATGACATCGACATCGTCCACTTCGGTGATGACTGGGGCTCACAGCGCGGGCTGCTGATGGGCCCTGAGATGTGGGAGCGATTCCTCGCGCCGCGCCTGGAGCGGATGTACGGGGCCGCGGAGGACGCGGGCAAATTCGTCAGCATCCACTCCTGCGGCCACGTGCAGGAGGTCTTTCCGCGGCTGATCAGCCTGGGCGTGGACTGCTTCAACCCCTTCCAGCCTGAGGTGATGGAGCCGTATGAGATGAAGCGCCAGTTCGGGGATGACCTTGCCTTCTGGGGCGGGGTGAGCACGCAGCAGCTTCTGCCCTACGGGACGCCGGACGAGGTGCGCAGCGAGGTGCGGCGGCTGCTCGAGGAGGTGGGGGAGGGCGGCGGCTACATCTGCGCCCCCGCGCACGCCATCCCCGGCGACGCAAAGCCCGAGAACGTGATGGCGATGATTGAGGTCGTGAACGGACAGCAACGGCAGTAACGACAGTGGCAAGTGGCAAGTGGAACGGCGGACGGCGGGTCTGTTCAGCCGTCTGGAGGGGCCGGAGAGCGTTGAGATGTCGTCTATCTCCACGCGATGCCGACCCGGCCGTTCGCGTCGTCGCAAGGGCTACCCAAGCCCGTACGCCCGCGCGCAGTTATCCCCCAGCACGCCCGCGTCGGTCCGCGCGTAGTCCATCACCACGCCCATCGTCTCCGCGTACGTGCCTGCCACCAGACAGACCGGCCAGTCTGAGCCGATCATCAGGCGGTCGGCGCCGAAGGCGTCGAAGACCACGTCCAGGTATGGGTGCAGACCCTCCGGCGTCCACGTGTCCCAGTCACCTTCGGTGACCATCCCCGAAACTTTGCAGAAGACGTTCTCGTGCTGCGCAAGCTCGTGAATCTGCGTGGCCCACGGCTCCATCTCGCCGGACGCGATGTCGGGCTTACCAATGTGGTTCAGCACGAAGCGCTGGCGCGGGAAGTGCGAGACCATCTCCAGCGTCGCCGGAAGCTGCCGGGCGAAGATCAGGATGTCGTAGACGAGGTCACATTTGCCGAGCTTGCTGATCCCGCGCAGGAAGTCATCCTGCAGCATGAACGAGTCGTCCGGCTCGTCCTGCACCACGTGACGGATGCCGACCAGCTTCGGGTGGTCGCAGAGGATCTCCAGGTGCTCGCCGACCGCCGGGTTGCGGAGGTCCACCCAGCCGACCACGCCCTTGATCACCTCATGCTCGTCCGCAAGCTCCAGCAGCCACTGTGTCTCTTCGAGGGTCTGGCGCGCCTGCACCGCGATGAAGCCGTCGAACCCGAGCGGTTCGGCCACCTCGCGCCAGTCCTCGGGTGTGAAGTCGCGCTTGATCGCGGACATCTCATCGCTTATCCACCCGTACTGCGCCGGATCGTAGTCCCACAGGTGAACGTGCGCGTCGAGACGCATGACGGTCGCCTCCCTCGGTGGCCTTCCCGTTTCCCGGTTCCCCATGCCCGGTTCCCGGCGATCACTCAATCATCGCCTGATCCCACGCCACCATCGTCTTCAAAGGTCGGTCGGGGGCGCGGTAGACCTCGCGGTAGAAGTCCGCCGGGTCGCGCTGGAGGTCCTCCAGCAGCCGCTCCCCCACAAGCTCATCCACCGGCAGGCGGCACAGCAACTCGATCGCCGCCTCCATGTGGTCACGGCGGAAGTTGATCGCGCCGAAAATCAGGTGGTTCTTAAAGCCGAAGGGCATCGAATCGTAGCAGATCTGCGGGCCGAGGCTGAAGCTGGCGTAGATGCCGTTGTTGTCGAGCAGCTCGCAGTCGAACGCGACCTCCGCCTCGATGGGATTGCCCGATGCGCCGATGAATACGCGCGGCTTGCCGCCGAGCGCCTCCTCGATAGCGTTCGCGGTCTTCTTTGCGGACATCCGCGTCTGCACGTATTCGATCCCGTCCCAGTGGCGCCGGAGGAACTCGGCCTTGCGATTATCCGGTTCCGAGCGAGCCACGGTCACGACCTTTGCGTTCGGATACTTCTCGCGGATAGCGATCGCGCCGAGGATGCCTGTCCCGCCGAGGCCGTAGATGACCACGCGCGAGAAGCCGTCGGTGACCGCCGAGTCCATGGCCGCCTCGCGGTTCATACCCCGTGCCGCGTAGACGCGCCAGTTGTGGCCCATCAGCAGGTCCTCGATCCGCTCGCGCTGGAAGAGCATGCACGCCATCGGATCGCTGAAGATCAGTCGCGCCGCGATCTTCCGGCTGAGCAACTCCCCTTCGGGCAGGTGCTCGGCGGGGATCTCCAGCAGCATGTCGGGGTGGTAGTAGCCGTGGTGGCTCATCAGCCCGTCGGCGCCGTCGCAGCCGTACTCGAAGTAGGTCTCGTCGGTCTCGTAGCGGCTCGGGTCCCACGAGTCTCCCCCGCGGATGAGCACGATGGCGTAGCGCTGCTGGTCGGGGACCCAGACAACGCCCTCGTGGCCGTTGATCAGCCGCTGCTGGCCCTCGGGGAACTTCGGGCCGAGTTCTCCGCGCGAGCCCATCTGCAGAAGCTCCCAGTCCGTGCCGCAAAAGCCCGTGCAGACGGTCTGGCAGAGGATGCCCTCCTTCAGCGGCTTGCCCCGGCGCTCGCGGCGCGGAGGGTTGATCAGATTGACCTCGCCGAAGCGCAGCGGCCGCTCGGCGTGATTCACCAGGTAGGTGCCCTCGGTCTTCTCCACTCTTTTCAGCCTCCGAAGAGCAACTTCGCGTACGCAAGATCGTCGGCGACGAGGCGGTCTTTGTCATCCGCGCTGTACTCGGCGGTGATACAGACCGGGCCGGACCACTCGCGCTCCTTGATCAGCGAGACGACCTTCGGCCAGTCCGCGATGCCCTGGCGACCGGTGGTCCAGTTCTTGACCCACTCGGCCTCGTAGGCCTCCGGCCCGTTGTTGCGATGCCAGTAGGGGTTCTTGAGGTTCAGCATCCGCAGGTGCGACCAGCAGATATCGATGGCCTGCTCGGGGATCTCGCCCGCCAGCACGTTATGGGCCGGGTCCCAGACCGCGCAGAAGACGTCGGGCGAGAAGTCGCCGATGATGTTCATGACGCCGAGGCAGCTTCCGACCTGGTTGTGGCAGTGGTTCTGGATGCCCACGGCCACGCCGTATTCCTCCAGCGTGGGCGCGAGTTCCTCGAATTCCTTCTTGTAGCGGGCCTCGCTGGCGAGGTAGCCGTCTTCGCCGATGGGGAGGCAGATGCGGATGATCGGCACTCCGGCTTCGGCACAGGCGGCGATGGCCTTCTCGTGGGTGGGGCCGGCGACGCTCTCGATCGCGATGCCGTGATCGGCGAAGATGCGGGCCGCTTCAGGCAACCCCTCAGTGATGTCCTCCGGCTCGACCTGGAACTCGGGGCGAACGGGGAATTCCACGCCGGTAAAGCCCAGTTCGCTGAGATGGCGCGCGAGGTCCGGGAGCGGCATTGTCTTCCACGGCTTGCTGAAAACAGAGAATCGGATGCCCTGCATTGCGACTGCTCCTTCCGCGTTGTCGGCAGATGGGTCAACTGCGAGGACATGTTTCGCCGGTTGTGCGGAATCTCCTCGCTGCTGGTACAAACAGAAAGCGCCTCGCGGTGTGCGAGGCGCCCGGGAATGGTCGGATCGACCTGACGCTACTCTCGCATCATGACAGATGCAGCGGCGAGGTTGACCTGATCGTTCTCGTTAGCGTTGAGAACGCCGCTCATAACACCCGGTACCAGCAAGCTATGGTTGAATGACAGTTCGACGCGTATCTGCCCGCCCTTTGCGGCGTTGTTTTGGCTGCCGTCAACGCCCAGGGCCGTCCAACTGCCCCAGGTCTGAGAATCTTCATCCCACGGACGGTACTCGTACGTGATTGTCAGTCCATCGTAGTCTATTGTCGAGAGGCTGGAGGCTATTCCCTGATTCATCCGAGACGGGGTGGCGCCGACAGCGCCCAGCCGCGCCGCTTCCCGGGCGGCCTGGCCCAGTTCGGCCCGGTTCTTGACCATAAAGCCCATCTCGATGATTGAGAAGAGCATGAAGAGGATAACCGGCGCGACCAGCGCCAGCTCGACGGTAGCGGCCCCGTTGCGCTTGCGCACGCCCGCTGAAGCTGCATTTTGTCCCATTGGTATCCGCCTCACGCCTCTTCACCTCCTGTGAAACAGTACTTTAGCACAATTTAGCCACGAATTCAATGCTTTTCGCGGTTTATCCGGTCACCATCATGACACAGTCTACCCAGGGTCGAGGGCTGACTAACGGATTCCTCGCGGCATTTCGCTAAATGTGGTTCATGCGCCGGGGTAGCGCTCGTGGAAGAAGATCGGCTCGTAGGTCCGTTCGGTCATCCAGCGGAGCATCACGTCCAGTCGGTCGGCGTGATCCGGCAGATAGTTCCGGTAAAATGGCCAAAAGTACTGTTCGTGCGTGAACAGGTCCATGACCTCCGCGGTGCGCGGAGAGGCGGCCAGTTGCTCCAGGCGCGGCTCAATCTCATCCAGCGGCGTCGCGTTCGCACACAGATCGATCATGCTGAAGACGATTCCGCTCTGGAAGTCCTTCAGCGCTTCGTTCCGTGACAGCCACTCCGAGCGCTCACGGTCCTGCCAGTAGTTCACATCGCGGCCCCATGACCGCCTGGTGAAGCTCCCCGACAGCACCCGGACGCCGTGCGTATAAAGCGCCTCCAGCGCCTCCGGCACGACCATGCCCCAGTGGATGACTGTCGGCGGCGAGATAGTCTGCTCGCCGGCGAAGCGGCGGATCTGTGCCTCGACGGTCTCGATATCCTCAATGAGCTTCTGTGGCGAGGCGAACTGATATGGGCGGTCGGGCTTGTTCGCGTACGCGTGGCAGGCCAGGGCGAGCCAGTCGGCGTTGTCCTCGAACTCGCCCCGGTAATCCTCGGGAAAGTCCGGCAGTTGCCAGCCGTCCTCGGTCTCGTAGTAGATGTTCAGCACGAACTTCGTGCCATATTGCTCGTGGAAGTCGCGCAGCATCTCCATGTAGAAGCAGTCGAACAGCGAATCATAGCGCTCGGCGGCGACATCGCGCAGCCAGAAGCTGTTGTCATCGATGCTGAAGCGATAGCGCCTGGATGAGTCTCGGTCCCAGACCACGCGCACGGTGTGTTCGAGGCGCCCCAGCGTCCCCTCGCACAGTGCGGTGATGTCCTGCTCGGGCTCGGTGATGGTAATCGCCGCCTCGAACCGGTCGCCCTCGCGCTGAGCCTCGACACCATTGACGGTCACCCGGCGTTCCACCGGCGCCTGCCCGGTAACGGCGATCGTCAGACCCTCGCTGTCCTGCACGCCGTGGCGGTGGCTGAGTACGGCGCCATGGAACGGCTCGTGAATGCGCAGCATGGATGGTGCCTCCCTGTCTGGCCACTTCGCCCGGGTGCATCGGTCCTTGCGCGACAGACTCGCGAAGAAGTTGCGACGCGACTTCCAGGCTTGCTGCCCGTCGCCGTTTCGACGGTCAGACCAACTCCCGCCAGCCCTCTATCCGATGGAATGTCACGCGATTGGCGTCATGATAGTTGTGGGCGCCGCGATAGGCCGTGCGCACCGCGGCGATGATGTCCTCGCCGTCGAACTGCCAGTCCGGGTACTGGAAGCCCGTCAGGCGCAACGAGTCCTCCCACGAATGCGCGAGGTCGTCGCGCAGGATAGTGCGCACATGGCGCCAGTGGCGCAGGTCATCCGAGACGTGCAGCGACAGCACATTGCGCTGGCCTGCATGCGCGGGATCAGTGTTGTTGTTGCTGAGCGTGACACAGGTTCCGGTCACCGGGTCGCGCCGGATGCTGAACTTCGTCATGCCACCGGGGAAGTCGATGAACCCGCCCTGTGGGTCGAAGGACACTCGCGATCCGCAATCCTCCACCGAGACCACCGCGGCGATGTCATACGCGGGGGCGGAGTTCACGCGAAGGATGTTTACAATATCCCCGTCGGGCGTCTGCACAACATTGCCCTCCAGCCAGCCGGGGCGCTCGGCGTTCCATTCATGCGGTGCCCAATCCTGCTCGAAGCGCAGGCGGTTGCTCATCCGCCACGAATCGGCGTTGAGCAGATCGGCGTCGGCGTCCGCGGAGATTACCAGCGACTGAAAGCCCCGCGGCCAGTCGCACGGGTCATTGTCCTCGAATGCGCGATAGAGGCGGCCATCGATCTCGAGCACCGGGACCGGCGCGCAGTGGAAGTTGGGTGGTTCGCGGTAGGGACCACCCTCGAACAGAAGGCCGCTGGTGGC
Organism: uncultured Armatimonadia bacterium; assembly: GCA_964484945.1. Lineage (GTDB taxonomy): Bacteria > Armatimonadota > Zipacnadia > Zipacnadales > UBA5352 > UBA5352. Next base: position 37,080 of record CAZAHB010000015.1, read on the forward strand.
ATCGCGCGGATGCGTCCACGTGTCCCCGCCATCATCCGAACGCCGGATGACGATGGAGCCGTACTGCTGCGAGCAACCCAGGAGATAGAGCGCGTCGCGATGGACGAAGAGGCTGCTCCAGAACGCGCCGGCGATCAGCGTGACGCGCTCCCACGTGCGTCCATCATCCGCCGATCGGTAGACTGCGCTGAGGTGCTCTTCGTGCTCGTGATTGAGCGGGCAGCCGGGGCCGAAGAAATCGTGGGTGACCGCAATCTCGCCGCCGTGTGGCCCATCATCAGGCAGCCGCACGATGCTGGGGCTGCCGAGGTACGATTGCGTTGCTGCATCTTGATATGCGATCTGTGTAAGGTTCATGGCGGCACGGTTCGCGAGAGGCCGCCGTCAGACCTTTGACGCAGAGATAAGTAAAGGGGGAAAGTTAAAGGCGACGGCCGCGAGGGGCGGCCGACTGTCATCAGAACAGTGCGCCCCAGGTGCTGATAAGCACGATCGCGGCCATGACTGCCACCAGAAGGGCCTTGGTGAAAGAGCCCGCGAAGCGTCCAATCAGCGCGCCCCACCCGGCCTTCTTCGCCTCTTCGGGGGACTTGCCACGCTGCCGTTCGAACAGGTAGCCGCCCAGAAAACCGCCGAACATTCCGAGACCGATCGGTGGTACGATGGCGAGGATGATCCAGCCCACAGGCCCACCCAGGGCTCCGATCCCACTGAGCATGGGCGCGAGCGTCCCGCCCACGACCGCGCCCGCCAGGCCGCCGACCATCGTCCAGACCCCGGTGGCGTTGGAGGCACCCGTGCGCTTGACACCCGCGAAGGCGAGCAGGTTTTCGGCGGTCTCCGCCAGCGCCGCGATCAGCAGGAGGATGAGCAGCACCCACCATGGCGGGTGCTGCCAGCCGTGGAAGGCCGAGAACACGAGGGCGTCCGCAAACACGAGCACGCCGCCGGGCATGCCCAGAAGTGTTCCTGCTATCGCCGCGGGAAGGATCAGCACGAACACGATCTTCGCGAGGATCACGCCGATGGTCCCAAGCGCGCCCCCGACCGCCGACCAGAAGCCCTCGTCCTCAGACTGCGCGTCCTCGGGTGCCGCCGGCTCCTCGGTAGCAGGCTCCTCCGGTTGTTCAGTTTCCGCGGCCTCTTCCTCCCGGGCGTCGTCGGCGGGCGTCTCCCCCTCGGCAGTGTTGCCGATGATCGGCACTTCATCGGCGGTGATCTCGGCCGCAGGCTCCTCTTCGGGCGCGGAGTTGCAACCGCCGATCATGAGCGCGGGCAACGCGAGTACCAGTAGCAGCGGCAGATGTGTGCGTCGTATCTGCGCGAACATGAAGTGGCGCCTCCGGGTGATAGACCGACGAGTCATTCGCGCTCAGCGCATTCGCCGCGCGCCGGCGTAGCGCGGGGCATAGTAGCTCGAATTCAGTGAACTGATCTTCACGTCACTGCGCCGGTTGGACGCGTGGATGAAACGGCCGTTTCCGATGTAGATGCCCACGTGGGAGATCCCCGTGCGATAGGTGTTCCTGAAGAACACAACATCGCCGACCTGCAGGTTCCCGCGCGAAACGGGGGTGCCCTCGCGGAACTGCGTGCGGCTCGAGCGCGAGATATCGACGCCGTGCTGACCGAGGACGTAGTAAACGAAGCCGGAGCAGTCGAAGCCCGAGGGGCTCGCCCCGCCGCGCACGTACTGACAGCCGAGGTACTTTCGGGCCGTGGCGACGACCGCGCGTCCGAAACTGGATGGAGTCGGAGGCGCGCTCTCGACCTCGCCCTGCCTCACTCGGCGCTGGGCGCGGGTATCCAGCAGCCAGCTTGCCATGTAGCCGGTGCTGCCGTTGTCGAGGGCCACGCGGTACCAGTCGCCCTCACGGTCGAGGACGATCACTTCCGTGCCGAGCACCGCTTCGCCGACCTCGTCATGATCGGTGCCCGGGCCGGCGCGGAGGTTTACTTCCGGGCGCGCCACCCAGGCGGTGCGCACACGAACCTCCTGGTCGCCCTCAGTGGCGGTCGGGTCCTCGCCGGGGCCCTTGAAATTCATCACCCAGCCGGCCACCCAGCCGATGGTGCCGCTGGGGCTTTTCACCTTGCACCAGTGCCCGTTCAGCTCCAGCACTTCGACCTTCGTGCCCTGAGAAAGCGTCATCTTCACATCGTGATCGGTGCCGGGACCGTAGCGGACGTTGACGATGTCTTCTCCGATCCATCCGTCGAGATCCTCAACGGTGCGTCCGGGGGAGAGGTCCCGAGGGGTCGAGGGCGTCTCGGGAGTGTCGGTATCCGGCGCCGGGGAGGGCTCTTCATCGCCGGGCAGTTTCACCAGGCTCGAGTGTATCCAGCCGTCCTCGCCGCCGTGAACGCTCACTTTGTACCACTCGTCATCGCGGTCGGTGACGTACAACGTCTGCCCCTGCACCACCAGCGCCTTGATGCGATCGCTGGTTGAGGGGCCTGCCCGCAGGTGAACGCGACTGCCGGCCACGAATGCTTTTGTCGTCGGATGGCGCTCCTGGTCCTCTTCACCGGCAGCTTTCACGAGGCTGGCGTGGATCCAGCCATCCTCGCCCCCGTGAACCGTGGCCCTGTACCAATCGCCCTGTTTCTTCGTTATGTAAAGCGTCTGGCCTTTGACTACCTTCGCCCGGATGCGGTCGTTGAGGCTCGGCCCTGCCCGCAGGTGGACACGGCTGCCCTTGACGAATCCTTTGAGTCGGATGTCTTCGGTCGAACTCGCGACGGAGTCGGCCCCATCCGCATACCTGATCAGGTCGGAGTGGATCCATCCGTCGTTGCCGCCGTGGACGTCAACCGAGACCCAGTCTCCGCGCTTGCTCTCGACGAAGACAGTCTGTCCTTTGGTGAGGGAGGCCTTCATTGAGTAGTTCGTGCCGGGGCCGGACCGCAGGCGGACGCCGTCGCCGTCAACGAACGCTTTGCGCTCGACGCTCGATGACGCCTGGGTATGCGGGCTGGTGCGGGTGTCAGCCAGCCCGCGCCCGGCCTGGACATCCTGTTCGAGCAGGTCGTCGCGGATCCACCCGTACCCGCCGGGCGTGCGACATTTGCTCCACCCGCGCGAGCGTTTGACGACGTAGACTTTCGTGCCGCGGTCAAGCTGGCCGCGGCGGTCGTAGTGCGTTCCGGGACCGGCGCGCACATTTGCGGTTTCAGGCTTAGTCCACGCCGGAGGATTGGACGAGCCGGATGAGGAGGAAGACGTATTCGAGATGCCCGCTTCCTCGGCCAGCGCCCGGCCTTTGTCGTGGGAGAATTGCAGAAGCCATTCGGCGATCCAGCCCCAGCGCCCGTCCGGCAGCTTCGCCCAGCACCAGTTGTCCGCGAATGCCGTCACGTGGACTTTCGTGCCCTTTGACAACGAACCGATGATGTCCCGGTCAGTCCCGGGGCCGGAGCGCACGTGGAGAGTATCGGGTATGACCCACGCGGGATATACTTTTCCTGCGTGGGCAGAAGGAGCGGGCAGCGCTGTGAGCGCTGCCAGTGCTGTGATTGCGGCCGCAATGGCTGTAAACCGCGTGCTGTTCATAGTGCTCCCTGCCGCCGTCTGTGAGCCGAAATGGTGGATCCTGTCCCCGTGGCAGATTATACCGATGGGCCATGTACAGGTCAAATATGCGGGCCCCGCGCCCGCGCCGATCTTGACCGTCTGAGGAGAGGTGTGATATAGTATCGACGCATTTGACCGACGAGAGGTTCAGGTGGAACCCGCCAAATGTGCGTGATCCGTGACGAGAATCGGTCCGTGGTAGCGAATATCCGCGCCAGGCGCGGCACCACATAGGGCTGTACTACCACCACTGAGGCATTTTCCATGCCGCCCGACGTATGGGGCGGCTCTTTTCGTACGTAACGACAGGGGATGGGGGAGCGAGCAGGGGAGAGGGAGCGGTGGAGGTCTGCCGGTGCCTTGTGCCTTGTGCCTTGTGCCTTGTGCCTTGTGCCTTGTGCCTTGTGCCCTGCGACTTGCGACTTGCGACTTGCCGTTTGTGACTGACAGCCTGTGAGGTGCAATATGACACGCGTGGCGGTATTTGGAGCGACGGGATACGGCGGAATTGAGCTTGTGCGCCTGTTGCTGGACCATCCCGAGATCGAGTTGAGTTACCTCGCCGGACACACGACCGTGGGAGAGGACCTGGCCGAGTTCTACCAGCACCTCGGCGGTGCCATCGACATGGAGGTGCAGGAGATCGATGTTTCCGCGGCGGCTGAGGTCTCGGACCTGATGTTCTTCTGCCTCCCGCACGCGGTTGGCGCCGAGTACGTGGCAGAGGCGTTGGAGACTGGCCGGAAGGTCATCGACTTCTCCGCGGACTGTCGGCTGAAATCCGCCGCGGTCTACGAGAAGCACTACGAGACCCATCCGCGCCCGGATCTGCTCGAGCAGGCGGTATACGGCCTGCCTGAACTGCACCGCGAGGAGATTCCGCCGACGCAGCTTACCGCCGTTCCGGGCTGCTACCCGACCAGTGCGATACTGGCTCTGGCGCCCGCAGTCGATGACGGGCTCATCGAGGCGGACGTGATCGTTGACAGCAAGTCCGGCGTCTCCGGCGCCGGGCGTAAGCTGTCGCTGACCACGCACTATACCGAGTGCAACGAGTCCGTGGCCGCCTACAAGATCGCTGAGCATCGGCACACGCCCGAGATGGTGCAGGAACTGTCCGGCCTCGGCCCCGAGATGTCCGTGACCTTCACGCCCCACCTGATTCCGATGAACCGCGGGATTCTCAGCACCTGCTACGGACAGCTCACGCGCGACATCACACTCGCGGAGGCCGTCGAACTGTACCGCGACTTCTACGATGGCGAGCCATTCATCCGGGTCCTCGACGAGGGCGTCGTGCCCGCCACCAAGCACGTAAGCGGCTCGAACTTCTGCGACATCGGTCTGGCAGTTGACGCCGATGCGGGGCGCATCATAGCCGTCGCGGCAATCGACAACCTGATCAAGGGCCTCTCGGGCGCGGCGGTGCAGTGCATGAACCTGATGATCGGCATCGATGAGACGACGGCGCTGGGCCGGTACCCGTACTGGCCGTGATACGGCGGCGACGAAAGCAACGGCAGCAACGGAAGCAAAGAAAGCGACGACACGACGATACGCACACGGGCAACGACAACCACAACGAAGACGACGTGTAGCGACTGCGTGACGAGCGACCGACAGAGATTCGGAAGCGCAGACGGCTGCTGAGCGAGGGATAGATCATGTCAGACTTCACAGAGATCGATGGCGGATTGCTCGTCGCGGAAGATTTCGTGGCGGCCGGCGAGGCCGCGGGCATCAAGGACGAAGGGCTGGACCTGATGCTGCTGCATTCCCGCAAGCCCGCATCGGCCGCGGCGACCATCACCAGCAACCGCTTCCGCGCGGCACCGACCTATGTGACCGAGCGGCATATCGCCGATGGCTCGGCCCGCACCGTGGTGGCCAACTCCGGCAACGCCAACGCCGCCACCGGTACGCAGGGGATGCAGGCAGCCGAGCGCATGGCCGAAGTTGCCGCGATGGAAACCCACGTGCCCGTCAGCGAGGCGCTGGTCTGCTCAACCGGCCGGATCGGGGTGCAGCTCCCGATGGACGCCATCGAAGCCGGTATCGGCGACTGCGCCAGTTCACTGGCTCGCGACACCGCTCATGATGCCGCCCGCGCGATCATGACCACCGACACGGTCCCCAAGGAGTGTTCCGTGGAGTTCGAGGTCGGCGGGCAGCGTGTCGGCCTGGGCGCCATCGCCAAGGGCGCCGGTATGATCTGCCCCAACATGGCGACGATGCTCTCCTTTATTTGCACCGATCTCGCGGTTGCGCCGAAGGTTCTCCAGATGGCGCTGCGCGACGCGGTTGCGCGCTCCTTCAACTGCATCTCGGTCGATGGTGATATGAGCACCAATGACACGGTCATCGCCCTGGCAAACGGGGCCGCGGGCAACCAGGTTGTCAAGAGCGCCGAGGATGACGGCTACGAGCAGTTCGCCGAGGCGCTGGGCTTCGTCACAGAGGACCTTGCAAAGAAGATCGCCCGCGACGGCGAGGGCTCCACGAAGTTCGTCACCGTTGACGTGACAGGCGGCGAGACCTACGACCAGGCATACGCCGTCGCGCGGACGGTGACGCGTTACACGCTGGTGAAGACATGGGTCTGGGGCGGTGACTTCAACTGGGGCCGGATCGCGGGAGCGATCGGTGCCTCCGGTGAGGAGATCGACCCGATGACCGTTGAGATCGCAATCGGCGGGCTCACCGCCTTTGCCGCCGGGGAGCCGGTCGATTATGACGAGGAGGTTGCCTCGGTCATCATGGAGGACGATGAGGTCCAGATCAGCATCGACCTGGGGATGGGCGCCGAGTCGGCGACCTGCTGGACCTGCGATCTCACTCCGGAGTTCGTCGAGTTGAACGCGTAAGATCCGCGGGGCAAAGGCGGCAATTGACGCCCGGGACATTCGGAGTGGTTCCCGTTGCCCGGCGTATCTTTCATAACGCAGGCGGGGCGGCTTCGAGCCGGTCACCGTTTTGGAGGAGTGGGCTTATGAGCAACGACAATGATGTTGCAGCGCGGGCCGAGGTTCTGATCGAGGCTTTGCCGTACATCCAGAAATTCCGCGGCGCGCGGATCGTGGTAAAGTACGGCGGCGCCGCGATGGTTGACGAGCAGCTCAAGCGCAGCGTCTGCGCAGATGTGGCTTTGTTGCACTACGTCGGGATGAGGCCAGTCGTGGTACATGGTGGAGGCAGGAAGATCAGCGAAGTGATGGACCGGCTGGGCCTGGAGCCAAGGTTCATCGAAGGGCTGCGCGTGACTGACGATGCGACCATGGAGGTCGCGGAGATGGTGCTGGTCGGCACCGTGGCTCAGGATCTGGCCTCACACATCCAGGCTGCAGGCGTTTCATCCGTCTCCATCTCCGGCCGCGACGGCTGCACCCTCGGCGCCTGCCGGATGGCCGGGCCGAACGGCGCCGACCTCGGCCACGTCGGGGAGGTCACAGAGATCCGCACGCAGTTGATCAATGACATGATCGACGCCGGCCATATCGTGGTGCTTTCACCGATCGGTCGCGATGAGAGCGGGGCGCCCCTGAACATCAACGCCGACCACGTCGCGGGCGCTCTGGCGGGGGAGGTCGGCGCGCAGAAGCTGGTCACACTCACCGATGTGCCCGGCCTGCTTGAGGACAGGGACGACCCATCGACACTGATCAGCGAACTGACGGTCGCGCAGGCGCGGGAGATGCTTGCCTCCGAAGCGGTCGGATCCGGGATGATCCCGAAGCTTCAGTCCTGCATCGGCGCGCTGGAGGCCGGCGTCGAGCGCGCGCATCTGATCGACGGCTCGCGGCCACATTCGTTGCTGATCGAACTGTTCTCCGAAGAGGGCATCGGCACGATGGTCGTGCCCGAGTAGCACCTGCAGATCCGAAGTCCGGACCGGTTCGCGGCCCGGGCATCTCGAACCGGACGGCACCGATACGCTCAGATGAGAGGACGAACACGATGAATAATCACGAGATTGCCGAGCTTGCACGTGAGTACATGATGCCGACGTACGCGCCGCCCGAGGTCGCGTTCGTGCGCGGGGATGGCGCGAAGCTCGTTGACGCCGACGGGAACGAATACCTCGACTTCGTGGCCGGAATCGCCGTCTGCGGAGTCGGCCACTCGCATCCGCGGCTGGCGGAGGCTATCTGCGAGCAGGCACGCCGGATCATGCACACCTCCAACCTCTACTTCATCGAACCTCAGGCCCGGCTGGCGGAGCGGCTCGCCGAGATCTCGTTCGGCGAGCGCAGCTTCTTCTGCAACTCCGGCGCCGAGGCCAATGAGGCGGCCATCAAACTTGCGCGCAAGTGGGCGCGGGAGAAGCTCACGGAGAAGCAGCGGACGATCATCACCGCCGAGAAGTCCTTCCACGGACGCACGCTGACGACGATTACCGCCACAGGCCAGGAGAAGTATCAGAAACCCTTCGCGCCCCTGCCCACGGGCTTTCGCTACGTGGAGTTCGGGAACATCGAGGCCCTCGAGGGTGCGGTGGACGACACGGTCTGTGCGGTGATGCTCGAGCCGATCCAGGGCGAGGGTGGCATCAATGTCCCCGATGAGCGCTACCTGGCGGGCGTGCCCCGGCTGTGCGATGAGCGTGGCCTGCTCCTGATCTTCGATGAGGTGCAGACCGGAATCGGCCGCACAGGGGAGTGGTTCTGCTACAAGCACTTCGGCATCGAACCGGATATCATGACACTCGCGAAGTCACTGGGTGGCGGCTTCCCCATCGGCGCGTGTGTTGCGAAGGGCGAGGTGGCCACAACCTTCGAACCGGGCGACCACGCGTCCACCTTCGGCGGCAATCACCTTGCGTGCACGGCGGCGCTGGAGACGCTGCAGATTATCGAGGACGAGGGGCTTGTGGAGAACGCCGCGGAGATGGGCGAACTGTTGACGGAGCGTTTCAGCGCCCTCGCCGCAGACAGCGAGGCCGTCGATCACGTCCGCGGAAAGGGTCTCCTGCTCGGGTTGCAGCTTGATGTGCCGAAAGCGCGCGACCTGGCAGATGAGTGCTTCGAGCGCGGATTGGTCCTCAACGCCATCGGCAACGATGTGCTGCGGATCGCGCCGCCGTTGACCGTCAGCGCCGAGGAGTGCGATCAGGCAGTGGAGACAATCACCGAGGTGCTTGAAGAGATCGTTTGAAGGTCAGTGCAGAAGCGCAGCCTGCATGAAGGAAATAGAAACGCCCCGCTCCCGCAGAGCGGGGCGGGTCTCGCAGCTCCTGGAAGGGATACGGCTTCCCAGGCCGGGGGGGGGGGTGGGCCGAAACCCACC
>CAZAHB010000016.1:0-10254 GCA_964484945.1 uncultured Armatimonadia bacterium
CGAGCAACGAGCAACGAGCAACGAGCAACGAGCAACGAGCAACGAGCAACGAGCAACGAGCAGCGAGCAGCGAGCAGCAACGGACGGCGAGCGGCAGATGACGAATGCCATGGGCCAGTTCGGTGTCCGTCTCCCGTACTATTAATAATCCAGCAGTTCATCACGCGCAACACGGACCCCATTCGCCGCAAGGTACTGACCTTCGGCACGATCGAGGGCGGCACGCGGCGCAACGTCCTGGCCGATCGCGTTGAGCTTGTGGGGACCCTGCGCAGCTGCGAGGAGAGCACGCGCGAGCGCATCATCGACTTCGTCGGCAACCGCCTCCGTACGATCATCGCCGAGATGGGCGGTCGGCTGGAGGTCACTGTCAGCGAGGGCTACCCGCCTCTGTGGAACGAAGACTGGGTGCTCGATTGCGCGGAGGCGTCGCTGCGCGGGGCGCTCGGCGAGGACCGCGTGGAGCAGATGCGCTATCCGAGCATGGGCTGCGAGGACTTCGCGGTCTTCCAGCATTTCGGTGAAGTGCCCGCGGCGATGCTGCAGTTGGGAACCCGGGACGAGGAGTCCGGATTCGTGCACCCGGTTCATACGACAGGCTTCGACTTCAACGACGAGGTCGTGCTGCCCACGGGCGCAACCGCATACGCGAGCGCGGCGCTTGGGCTGCTGGAGCGGTGACGGGCTTCAGTCTTCAGTCATCTGCTCGGTGAAGGCCGGAACGGCATCATCGTCAGCACTGATCCTGCGCTCAAGTAAGAGGCTCATCGTCCTGCCGTGGCTCCTGTCCATCATCCCCGCCTTGATGAATTCGCCACCGAACAGCCGGACTGCAGCAGAGTGTCGGTTCGTCTGCAGGCCTCGAGTAGCGAGTAGTGCTTTGACAGCATACAGAATGGCGCAGTATGACGCGCTCACGGACTGCGGAAAGAACCCGCCATGAATGTTGTACTAACTCGCCTCTATTTCACGTGCGGCGCGAACGAGGAGATCCTGTGGCAGTTGCCGCTCTTCATCCGTCACACCGCCACCCCCTCAGTGCGTACGGCTTTCGCCAGCCCACCAGCCTGAGTGATGGGCTCTTCCCAGCGTTCCTGCGTTAGATCAAACCATTGTATGAAGACGTCCGGCTCCATGAGCAGATCGAGCATCTTCCCCGCGACCTCCAGCTCCTCGTCGAGGGTTAGCGGTCGGGATATCAGGAAGAACACGTCCACGTCGGATTCATCGTGGACGTCGCCGCGGGCGGTGGAGCCGAAGACGCGCGCATCCAGCACGATCTCGCCCAGCTCCTCGCGGAGCCAGTCCGCGAACTCGCGCGCCACACGCATTCTCAGTTCGACTGCGTCCTCAGCCACTACCATCGCTCTCCTTCCGCAACAGCCCCCGCCACCGCTCACTCCGGCGGCTCCAGCACCTCCACCCCATCCTCATCCGCGTCGAGGAACACGCCGCGAATGTCCGAACCCGCCCCCTCTGTGTAGTATACCATGAGCACGCGCCCGTCAGGCAACTCCACCAGGCTCGGATAGCCCCCGACTACCGGGTCGATCACCTTCGGGCCCTCCCACGTGCGCGCGAGGTCATGGCTCCAGATCACGACCGTGCTGCGCTTCTCCCGCCAGCGATAGCCCGCACAGAGCACCTCCTCCGATGTCAGCAGCATCTGCGCGGCCTGCCCGGCCATCCCCAGCGGCTCAGGTTGCGTCCAGGTGACACCGCCATCGGTGCTCTCCGAGAAGTGCATCAGCGGCCGAATCAGCATGTATGTCCGCCCGTCCGGCAGTGGCTCGATCGTCGGCTCCTGGAACTTCTCGTTTCCCTCCGGCTGAAGCACCGTCATCTCCGGCCACGTCCGCCCGCCGTCGGTCGAGCGCAGCACCGCGCACGGGTGCTCCGTGCCATCTTCGGTCGTGTGCGAGCCGTACACCGGCAGCAGCAGCGTACCGTCCTCAAGCTCCGTCACCGGCTCCGACACCGCCTGGCCGCGGTTCCACGGTAGCTCCACGCGACGCGGCTCGCCCCATGTCTCGCCCCCATCGGTCGAGCGCGCCGTAAACACCTCGTGCGTCGGCCTGCGCTCCTTCACGTACGTCATGTACGTCAGCAGCAAATCCCCGTTGCTCAGTTGCGCGATCGACGGGTCCCGATCATCGATCGGGGTATCGACGGCCACCTCCGCGTCACTCCACGTCTTCCCGTAATCGTCGGACCGCACCATGCCGATGAACCCGCCGTTGGGCAGATCATCGCGCGGAAATGAGACGTGACCGTACCCCGCGTAGAAGACGCACAGCAGTTCCCCGTCTTCGGTCATGCACACATCCGGAAAGGCCTCATATGCGCCCGGCCCACCGGCGTCGTTGCAGACCGTCACGAACGGAACGCGCGTGACCGTGAACTCTCCCGCCATCTCCGCGGGTTCGCCCTCCACGCGGAGGTCATCGAAGCTGATGTCCCCCTGCCCGCTCCGCAGGCCGACGACGCCCTTTGTCAGCGTGTCATCCGTCTCCGCGAACAACAATTCCCCATCGAGGTAGACACGGTGCTCATCCCCCGCGGCCTCCACCCGCGCTGTGTGCCATTGCTCTTCGGTGATCTCGATCGGCCGGTGCCGACGGGCGTCCGTCCACTCACGGTCATCAGTCGCGCGGACCCAGACGACCTGCCGGTTCTTGCTGTCGAAGTGGATATAGTAGTACGTGTGCTCATCGACCGCCCGGTAGATGATCCCCGGCGCTTTCACACCATTGCCCGCCGGCCGGATGAAGAACCGCACCTCGATACTCACATCCGAGAAGGCCTCGGGCCAGAACGCCCGGGCCTTGCGCAGCCCCGTCATCGGCTGCCGAAGCTCCCCGTCGTCGATCTCCCACGAGTCAATGTCGATCAGCCAGTCTTCGAGTGCCTCGGGGCCCTCGAAGTCGAATGTCACTTCTTCGGCACCGATCGGTCCCGTCATCACGCACAGAAGCGCCGCCATGACCATTGTCCGGGCCATCATTTGACCTCCAGTGTGAACTGCTGGCGCACCGTCCTCGGTTCGGGGTGCGCGGCCACAAAGAACCGTCGAGCGTAGCCGGACGCGAAGTAATCGTACGGGTACGTCGCCGTCGCCGCGATGACGACCTCAGATCGTCCCGGCTCCGGCGGCGTCCCGCTGACCAGGCCCGTGTCTTTATCCACGGTCAACCACTCCGGCCCGTCCTCCAGCGACCACGCGATTTCCTCGCGAAGGAAGTACTCATGCGGGTGCGATCGATCCCGGTACTGAAGGTCCCCCAGCGAGCGGAGCGACCGCGCCTGATAGCGATAGGCCTCGCCCGCGGGCGCCCGAGTTACCGGTTCACTGATGATGAACGGGTGGGGCATCTCAACGTAATCGGAGCAGCCGCTCCGGGTGCCGTTTGCGTCTACAGCGACTACCCTGTAGAAGCAGCGGTTCATGCACTCATGGGTTGCATCCGGTGCCACCACCAGCATCTGCGTCCCGTCCGTCTCACCCACCAGGTTCCCCGGCACCCGCCCTCGGCCCACCACTTCGTGGCCTCCGTCGGCCGTCGAGAACCCGCGCTGGTCACTGCCATACACTCGGTAGCGTACAGGCTGCGAGCCCTCCGGGTGCGCCTGCCACGAAATGTGGACCGCCCGGTCGTACACCTCCCGCCGTACGTTCACGGGCGGACGCGGTCCCTCCAATTCGAATCGCCGCGCCTCACTCCATCGGCTCCACACTCCAGCGTGCGACCGCGCTCGCACGCGCCGGTAGTAGCTCTCATCCGGGTTGAAAATCCCTCCGTGGGGAATCTGAAAGCTGCTCTCGCGATGATAGCAATCGAAGCTCGGCCGATACATCACTCGCATGTCCCTCCGTCGGCTGACCTGCAGATGATACAGATCGCACCCATCGACCGCCGGCCAGTCGAAGAGCACGTGCGTCTGACGAACAGTCTCCGCCTGTGCCGGCGAGAATGCACCGCCGGCCACATCCGGTGGCAGCTTCCTCGACGTCTCGCGCCACCGAAGCGTCACTATGACATCCCGCTCATCACTTTGGTCGGAATAGACCACCCGATTGTTTCGCGCGCCAGCCGCGGACAGCTTTGTCCGTGTATCAACATTCCCCTGCTTGCCCCCCGGGGCCTTCCGTACGGGTCCGTATCAAACATTAAGGATACCGGAGAAACGCCCTGTCGCGCTTTGCGCGACGGAGGGGGGAGGTAGACGGCACCTCTGGCTCCCCATCCCTCCGGACGACAACGACCCACCTTTGGATAGCAGGCCTGCTCGAAACTCATGGAGTTCGCGCGGCGCTGTCATTTGGCGCCACGCAAACGCCCAACCCCGAGCATAGCGAGTGGGTCGCCGTCCGGAGGTCGGGCGAGCCTTCGCCCGACGCGGGCCGAGAGGCCCGCATTCGCGGGTCTGACTCGATTTTGCAGGTTGCCCGCTTCAGCGGCTTACGACGGCCCCACCGACCCCTTCGGGGTTGGGCCCCCTCTCGACCCCTTCGGGGTTAGGACCTGCTCGACAAACGACGTCTCGCAGGCGGGAGAGGGGAGCACACAACTGTGAGCGCAAAGGCCACAGGTGGCGATTGGCAGATAACGAGAACTGCTTCCCCCTCCCGCCGAGAGGTGTTGTCTACCTCCAAGGGAGGGGGTGCCCGAGTGTCGTGTGCGAGGGCGGGGGAGGTTGTCTTTGCCGTTACCTATAAAGTTCGGTCGCACCCCGCATTCGTTGCCGTGATTATCCCAATCCTCAAACTTTGATACGGACCCGGGGCCTTCCGTACGCAGGCGCCCAGCCTCATCAAGCGCAGTGGAGTTCGCCCCGGCGAACTCCCAGGGGCCGGGAGCGAAGCGACCGGCCCCCCATCATCGCCAGACTTCAGATTCTTGACCGGCCCCCGGGAACTTTGTTATACTCCCATGCGTTCAAACCTGTAGTGGACGATCAACCAATCAGTATCTGCAGGCCGTGCATTTCCGGCTCAACCCTCCACAGGGGGCCGCGCGTGGCAGGGCTGAGCCGTCGTCGTTGGCGTATACGGTCCTGACGCGACCCACCCAATTCTCCGGGAGGATTGCCGCATGATTCGCTGTGAGGGACTGACCAAGTACTACGGCAATCATCGAGCTATTGCCGAAGTTGATTTCGCTGTCAATGAAGGCGAAATCGTGGGCTTCCTCGGCCCAAACGCCGCGGGAAAGACCACCACGATGCGAATTCTCACCTCGTTCATCCCGCCCAGCGCCGGCACAGCTACCGTCGCGGGCCACGACGTCGTCACCGATTCCCTGCAATCGCGCCGCTCCATCGGGTACCTGCCCGAAACATCGTCGCTTTACAGGGAGATGCGCGTACGCGAATTCCTGAACTTCTGCGCGGGGCTGCGGGGCATGGGGCGGGCCGAGACCCGTGAGCGAATGGAGTACGTGCTCGACACCTGCGGGCTGAACGAGCGCGCCGACAGCATCATCTCCACGCTGTCGCTGGGCTTCCGCCAGCGCGTCGGCCTGGCGCAGGCGCTCTTGCACGACCCACCCGTGCTCATTCTCGATGAGCCGACCGTGGGACTCGACCCCAACCAGATTATCGAGGTGCGCAACCTCATCAAGAGCCTGGCGGGCGATTACACCGTCATGCTCTCGACCCATATTCTGCCCGAGGCGCAGATGACGTGTGAGCGCGTCATCATCATCAACCACGGGCGGATCATCGCGGAGGATACCCCGGAGGCGCTCACCGCGCAGATCCGGGAGGCCGAGACCCTCGCCATTTCGCTGGCCTCACCGGACGATGTGGTGGAGCGGCGGCTTACGGACATGCCCGACGTCACCGCCGTTCGCGCTCAGGGCGACGGTGTCTATCACGTCGATACCTCGATCGGCGCGGACGTCCGCGCAGATATCGCCGAAGAAATTGTCCAGCAGGGCTGGGGTCTGCTCGAGTTGCGCCCCGTCGAGATGACACTTGAGGACGTATTCCAGCAACTCACCACCGAAGAAGAGGGTGTTGAGTAAGCGATGCGCAAGATCTTCACCGTCGCCGGCAAAGAGCTTCACTCGTACTTTGTGTCTCCCATGGCCTACGTCGTCCTGGCATTCTACCTCGGCGTGTGCGGGCTTATCTTCGCTCTCACCGTCACCATGTCCCAGGCCGAGGCTGACATGGCCGGGATGTTCCACACCATGGTTTTCATTACGCTCATGATCGCCCCGATCATCACCATGGGTCTCCTCTCCAGGGAGCAGGCCACCGGCAGCATCGAGCTTCTGATGACCAACCCGGTGCGCGATCGCGACGTCGTTTTCGGCAAGTACCTTGGTGCGCTCGCGCTCTACGTCATCCTGCTTATCGGCTCACTGGAGTTCCCGCTGCTCATGAATGCGTTCGGTGAGCCGGACTGGATGGCTATCCTCTCCGGATATCTCGGGGTGCTGCTCGCCGGTATGGCCTTCCTCGCCATCGGCCTGTTTGCCAGCTCTCTTGTGGCCAACCAGATCGCGGCGGCCGTACTCGGATACGTGATGCTTCTGTTCTTCTGGCTCATCGGCTGGCTCGACCAGGCCGCCGAGGGCGTGATCGGAGACATCGCCAAGCACGTCAGCATTCTCGAAAACTTCCAGGATTTCGCCAAGGGGATCCTGGACAGCCGACCGATCATATTCTTCGTGTCAATAATCATCTTCGCCCTCTTCGTGTCGGTCCGCTCGGTGGAGAACAAGCGGACTATCTGACCGATTCCATGGGGCGTTCGATGATTGCGTCGCACGATCGATAAGATTTCAGGCAGGTGACACGGATGGCGGACCAGAACGGACAGCAGGAAACCAGTCAGGGCCGCAGGCCCATGAGCGACCCGCGTCTGCAGGATGAGAGTGCGAGCCTCTCTCCTCTCGAGACCGCCGCCCTGTGGGGCGGCTATGCGGCAGCGGTTCTTCTGCTGGTGCTGATCTTCTGGCTGGCTGTCAATTCCAGCTTCATTCTGTGGCAGAAGATTCTTCTCGGCGCCACTGTTGCACTGGGCATCTTCTGGGCGGTCGTGCATCGGCAGGCCATCACCGGCGCCGCCCGCGCCCGCGGTGTGCGCCTCGGTGCCAACAGCTTCATATTCGTGCTCTTCGTGCTCGGCATTCTCGTGCTTGTCAACGTCCTCGCCGCCCGACATCACTGGCGCAAGGACATCACCGAAGAGCAGATCCATTCCCTCTCCGAGCAGACGCGCTCTATTGTCACGGAACTGGAACAGGACCTGCAGATCGTGGCATTCATAAACGAGCGCGACCCCCGGGCCGGGCGACAGGCCGCACAGCTTCGCAACCGGCTTCGGGAGTACGAGATGCTCAGTCCACGCGTGTCGGTTGAGACATATGATCCCGTACTCGACACCGAGAAAGTCCAGGAATACAACGTCACGCCCACCAGCACGAGCATCCTCGTGATCAAGTCCGGCGAGCGTGAAGAGAAGATCTACGGCGGTGACGAGGAGCAACTGACCAGCGCGATCCTCGCTGTCACCACCGGCGAGAAAGCCCGTGTATGCTTCCTCACCGGTCACGGCGAACTGAGCATCGAGGGATCGCAGGGCGCAAGCCTGGGAAGTATCAAGGCGACGCTCGAGGATCAGCAGTATACTGTGGACACACTGAACCTCGCCACCGAGGAGAAGCCGGACATCCCCGGCGACTGCGCTGTGCTGGTAATCGCCGGCCCGACCGAGGAGATCCGCCAGGAAGAGATGGACGCAATCGTCGATTACGCCGAGCAGGGCGGGAACCTGCTGGTCGCGCTCGAGCGCGGCGGGCCGCAGATGTCCGAACTGCTTGGCACCTACGGTGTCGATCCCCTGGACGGAGTCGTCCGCGACCGCAATGCGGGCTACCTCGGCGCCGCCGAGATCCCCATGGTTCAGGTGACCGGCGGACACCGAATTGTTGAGAACCTCGGCCGCGTGCCGGTCGCGCTGGTGACCGCCAGGCCGCTGGAGCTGACAGACACGTCCATGCAACAGCCTACGCCACCCGGTGCGCCACCACCCGCTCAGGACGCCACGCCGCTTCTGGAGACAACGGCCAGCGCGACACTGGCGACCTCCGGTGGGGATGAGACCGCCGGCCGAAGCGGCCCGTTCACCGTGGCCGCCGTCATCGACAAGACCCAGCCGCCGCAGCAGAATCCGATGATGCCATCACCGCAGGAGGAGCAGACCGGACCGCGAATTGTGGTGATGGGCGACGCGGAGATGATGAGCGATCAGTTCATCAACCTCGGCCTGTCCGGGAATGCCTATTTCGTGCTGAACTCGGTCAACTGGCTGATGGAAAATGAAAAGCTCATCTCCATTCCGCCGAAGAAGGACCTACCCCGCTATCTGACCATGAACGCCGGTCAGAAGCGGTTCGTGTGGGCGCTGGTGGTCGGGATTATCCCGCTCGCCATTGGCCTGGCCGGCTTCATCGTGTGGTGGCGCCGGCGCTGACTGTAGATTGTGAGTTCCGAGCTGCACGTTGCGGGCCACGGCCACGCGCAATTCGCTGATGTGTGCTGACGCCCGCCGTCATGTCCAGGGAGTGTACCGCCGCAATGAATTGGAGGTCAACCGTCGCTGCCGGTATCATATTCCTTGTGCTCCTCGCCTTCGTATGGGTGGAGAGCGGTCATCGTGTCGCCGAGGAGGGCGAAGTCTTCCGCCGCTCATTCCTCGGCCTGAATCTCTACGGCATCGACCCCGAAGACGTTTCACGAATGAAGATACAGCGCGCCGATGAGGATGACGTAATCCTCGAAAAGCGCGACGATCGCTGGTACCTCGTGGAGCCCTTCAACGGTCTCGCAGACAGTGACGAGGTCATGCGCATGGTCAAAGGCGTCGCGGAACTGTCCCCCGCCGCCGAGCGCGAGGGAGTCGATCTGACCGATGAGAAGTTCGGCCTCGCAGACGCCGACCTCGTGGCCTCCATCACTCATGACGAAAACGAAACCGCCTGGCTGAGGGTCGGCGCAGAGGCCCCCACCGGCACCCAACGCTACGCCCAGATCTCGGGACAGGATAAGCTCTACGTGGTTGGGGCCAATGTCCGCACCACGCTCTGGAAAGACCCCGAGAGCCTGCGCGAAAAGAGTATCGCTCAGGTCGAAGCCGAAGACGTGGAGGCGGTCACCCTCGATCACGGTGACGAGCACGTGGTTGCCGTACGCGCCCCCGACGACGCGGATGCCAAATGGCTTCTGTCCGAACCGATGGAGACGCGCGCCGATGAGTGGAATGTCAAGCAACTCATTAACAAGGTCGGCGACCTGACGGCCGAGGGCTTCCTGTCCGAAGAGGAGCAGGAACAGATCGATCCGGGCTTCAAGGAGCCCCAGGCAAAGATCGCGCTGAAGCTTGCCGACGACGACGAGCCGCTCACGGTCACCTTCGGCAAGACCGAAAAGCGCGAGGTCGGTGACCCGGCCGAGGAAAAAGAAGTCATCTTCGTCCGAACCTCGGACCGCAGCGAGGTCATGCTCGCCGAAGCCGATGTGCTGGATTCGCTGAAGAAGACGCCGTTCGACCTGCGCGACAAGAGTGTCGTGAGCTTCGACCGCAAGGAGGCCCAGCGTGTAAAGGTGGATCGCTCCGAGGGCCTGAGCTTCACCGTTGCGCGACGCCCCGATGGCTGGTTCGTGGAGCGGCCCGAAAACTTCCAGGCCCGACAGGGCGCCGTGGATGACATCCTGTGGAACCTCGAGGACCTCAGCGCAGTTGAGTTTGTGACTGAGAAGGCCGGCCCGCAGGAGCTGCGCGAATACGGTCTCGCCTCACCGCAGGTCACGATTACGCTCGAACTGCAGGGCCGCGACGACCCGTTGAAGGTGATGGTCGGCGAAGAGACCGAGGAGACCGAATTCTACGCCACGACGAGTGAGACCGAGCAGGTGGTGAAGATCTCGGAGTTCCTGATGGGAGACATGCCGCAAAAGCTTGATGACCTGCGAAAGAGCGAGGTCGAGGCACCGGAGACAGAGGTGCCCGGCATCGGCGACGCGGCGGAAGATCTCCCGGATGGAGCGAACGGTGGCAGTGGTACTCCCGGAGGCCGGCCGCCTGAGCCCCGACCTTCTCCCCCACCTCGCGTAGAAGATGGTGCGTAAGCGCCACTGACAGCCAGCGAAACGGCGGGGCCGCGGTGGCCCCGCCGGCTTTCTTGGGTCCTCCCGGGCCCCGGGGGGGGGGGCCGGGCCGCGCGGGCACACCCGCCGCCCTCC
>CAZAHB010000016.1:10264-44162 GCA_964484945.1 uncultured Armatimonadia bacterium
TGGTGGAGAAGATGGGGCGAACGCGCCACGCACACACGGGGAAGGGCCGGGCCCAGGATGGCCCACCCGTCTTCATTGGTCCTTCACGGCGCACGGGCGAGGCGCCCGTGCCACGGAACGACACCGCCGCCCTTCACCCCCCCGGCCGTTGCCGTTACTGTTGCTGTTGCCGTCCCCGTTTCCCGGTACCCGGTTCCCGCTTCCCGGCCGTCAATATCCCAGGGAGCGCAGGAAATCGCGGTTCGCCTTTGCGGTCACCGCCGGGTCGCGACGGGATCGGTCCTGCTCGATGGAGACCCAACCGTCGTATCCTGACCGGTCCAGGTCATGCATGAGTTGGCCGACGTCGAAGCCGAAGTTCCCCTTGCCAAGCTCCTCGAAATCTCCGTCCTCAGCCCACGTGCTCTCCCAGTTGTTCCATGTCTCGGGGTCGCGCGCCCAGAAATCCTTCAGGTGCACGTGACCGATGCGGCCCGTGTGCTTGCGCAGCACTGTTACCGGATCGGCGCCACAGCACAGCAGATGGCCGGTATCGAGCAGAAGCTGCAGGCGCGGCGCTGCCTGGAGCACCGCATCCACGTCTTCCCCGGTCTCGAGGATCGTGCCGCGATGCGCGTGGTGGAACGGCGCGATACCCATGCTGCAGGCAAGGTCAATCAGGTCCTGCAGGTCCTCCGCCGCGAGCTTGACATCCTCGTGGCCCATCTCGCGCCCGCCGTAGTCGGCCTTGCGCAGGGATCCGATCTCCGCGGCAGTGTTGCCCAGCGCGCAGTTGTAGAGGACCCGCTCGCGCCTCGTCGGGGCATTGATGTTTACCAGATGCAGCCCCCACTTCGCTGCCAGCGCCGCCATCTCCACAAGCTCGTCGGGGGCTTCGACCTTCACTCCCTCCACTCCGTCG
This sequence comes from uncultured Armatimonadia bacterium, assembly GCA_964484945.1. GTDB lineage: Bacteria > Armatimonadota > Zipacnadia > Zipacnadales > UBA5352 > UBA5352. The sequence continues at coordinate 11,166 of CAZAHB010000016.1, forward strand.
TACCCGCACTCCGCCGCAACGCGGAAGCACTTCTCGGGGTCTTCGTGCTGCTCGCCACGCCACGTGATCAGATGCAGCGCCACATCGAATCGTCCGGCCATCGTACTTTCCTCCCGGGTGAGACGCGCACGCCTGCTCGGTTGCAGGCTTCAGTCTCTCGTATAATGGACCAGCGCGGCCGGTTACGGGCCGCGCGTGGTGTCAGTGCCGGTCGAACCTCACTCAGGCTCCTGCCCGACTCGAAAAGGGCAGCCGCCCCGATGGTATCATTCGGAGATGCAGTAGCCACCGTCGCACTCCACGAGATGGTCCGGGTCCGACGGATCCTCTTCCAGTTTCGCCCGGATGTTGGCGATGTGCGTTTCAAGGACCATCGGATCGCCTTCGCCGTCATCCCACACGCGGTCAGCGATCTCTTCGAGGGTCAGCGGCTCTCCCTGTGCACCCAGCAGCACGGAAAGGACCTCCGACTCCAGCTCGTTGAGGCGAACCTCATGCCCTCCCACCGATGCCACTCGCAGCGTCGGTTGCAGGGAGATGTCGCCCCACGAGATCTCCGTCGGCTCTTCCTGCTCGCGCATTCGGCGTCGCCGCAACAGGGATTTCACCCGCGCGACCAACTCCCCCATCGACAGCGGCTTGGTCACGTAGTCGTCAGCGCCCGCATCCAGGCCCGCCAGCCGATCTGTCAGATCGCGCTTGGCGGTTACCATGATGATGCTCACTTCGGAGTACTCGCGGACCTCCCGGCATACATCAACGCCGTCACCGTCAGGCAGGATCAGGTCCAGCAGCACGACCTCCGGATCCTCCCTGTCAATCGCGCTGACCGCCTCGGACGCGGTTCCGACGTCCACGACGTCGAAGCCGTTCTCGCGCAACGCAGTGTTGATCATCTTGCGGGTCGCAGCGTCGTCGTCGACCACCAGTATCGTTGGCCGCATGCAACTCGCCCCCGAGTGCACGTTCTAATGTGAATGCGAGATAGAGCCGATGGCGTTCGTTCTAGCCGAACCAAACGCCGTACCGCCTGAATTGCTCTCCGCCGAACGTGCCCACAAGGCCGTAAAGCACGCCGGCAGTGAAGAAATGTCCCAGAGCCAGTCCGATGAAGCCGGGAATAAGCGCCCGATACGCTGACATCCCGCTCACGCGGAAGATCAGGTTCTTGACCAGAGACACCACAAAAAGCGGTGCCCACAGCTTGTGCCCGAACGACGTCGCCATCCCGTAGGCCAGCGGATGCAACGGGAAGCGAAGGAATATGGTTCGCAGCACCATCAGCGCCAGGGCAACCGTCGCTCCGGATGCCATCCCGCCGATCCGGGCCGGATTGGGTGGCAGATCGCTGCGAGCGTAACTGGTCAACGCCGAATACTCATTCTCCGCGGCTCCCCCGCCCCACCCGGCGAGAGCGTTCAACCCGCCCGCGCCCCATTGATAGTAGCTGCGCAGGTGCAGCCACATCGCGACAAAGAACCCGACCAGAAGCGCAAGGATCAAGACCCAGCTCATCGAACTGCGCTTCATCTTCACCGATCCCGCCAGCCGCCAGCCCTCGACCTGGTAGCCGACCAGGGACGGGAAATACCCTCGCGACATGAAGAGAAGGGTTGAGAAGATCGTGGCGTTCGCCCACGAGCCGCCCGTGTAGAGCCACTTGCTGCCGAAGATCTGCGTTACTGCCTTGTGGTGCGCTCCGTAGGGAAACGCCCATATCATCGGCACGCCCGTCTCGGCCCTGATCCTGGCGTAAACAATCGCCGACAGCAGCAGAAGCGTGAGATAAACCACCGTCGTGCGGAGGTTCATCCCCGCGTACATTACCCATCCTGCCCAGCAAACTAACCCTGCAATGAGAACAATGAACGCGGTTCGGTACCGCATTGGCTCGTTCGCGTCAATATTCTCCGGCTCGGTGCCGATGGCCTGCTTGAAGGCCTCGGCGATCTGGAAACGCCCCACCCACAACAGCCCCAGCCCCAGGATCACGTAGGCCCCCATGCTCTGCTCTTTGATGAAAGGAAAGCCCGCTCCCTGGTAGCCAACGGCCGCTCCGAGCACCGCAACGAGCCGCAAAGCCACGTAGAACACCCACGTGCTCGTCGCGATCTCAGTGCTCATCAGATAGCCGAAACCGATCACGCCGAGGCGGTAGTGGAACTGAAGCGGGGCGATCGCGCTCCATGGCCTCTCGGTAAAGAGTCCACCGATATCGTAATACTTGCCCAGCGCCGACACTGAGGGGATGTAGGCGTTGATGATGTTGGTTACGTTGTAGACGAACGCGATCGTGAAGCCGGCCCACATGATCGGGTTCCGGAAAAAGTCCGAAAGCAGCTTCCCCGCATCCAACCCCTTCGTCATCTCCAGAGGGAGATACTCGAGCGGGTAGGTGAGCTTTTCCTTCTCCGACCACTGCCGGCGCAATATCGCCATCACGCCCATCAGGATCAGCCAGAAGGCGAGGAAGAATATCCCCCATGCGATCAGCGGGGTAGTCCACGCGCCCCACGGGATGGCCCCACCCTCCGAGCCTTCGTAGAGTGTGCGCAGCACCTCCGGATCCTGCGGCACCATCCACTCGGGGATGTGCTGCTGATACTTCGCGAAATCGTTCGCCGGCGTCGCCAGGTAGAACAGAACGGGGATGCTGTTGAGAAGAAACCTGATGATGGCGGGGCCCGCCATCGCGGTGGAGACGGTGAGGAAGACGTAGACCGTGACGATCTCACGCCTGGTGAGAGTCAGGTAGCGGGAAACCCGGCGCAGCATCGGCGCCAGCAGCACCAGCAACACCAGGAACCCGACCGCCGGAATCGGCGGGACGGATTCGGTGATCTGAGTGAAAAGCTGCACGACCTCCGCCTGATCGATCCAGTAGCTGGCGATGACGGTGAAGATCACCGCAACAATCAGCGCACGCAGAGAGAACCCGGCCAGCTTTTCAGCCTGCGTCTGATCGCCAGCGGCGACCGCTTCAGTCGATTGCTGCTCTGCCGACATCGGCGAACTCCTGTCAATGCGGGCGCGCCTCACCAGAACTGCGCGCCCTGTTGATCGATTCTACTGATTTCCGCCCGCAGCCACCAGCACTCGCTCGGGCGAGGTGGACAGATACGGCATCACGTCACCGGCCAGCCAGAGTTCGATGTCCTGCTGTGGCTCGACCCGCAGCTTCCAGATGCCCCCGTCTTCGTCCTCGCGGACCTCAATCGGGAATCCAACGCCATTGTAATTTCCATCCGCCTCAAAAGCAACTCTGCCCGTGGGGGACGTGATGACGAAACGAGCCGTCTCGGTCGGTCCTCCATCCACCGCCCCGAGGCGGAAGCCCTCCGAACCCTTCGGCACGAAGAAATGTCGGGTGATCGGGCTGGTAAAGAGCTGGAGCGGGTCCTCCTTCGTCGCCACTTCGGCCACCGCGCGGTTGTCGAAAATCACATCCGCGGAGCCCTGCCTGGGGATGACGTGCAGATAGCAGGTGCCCGACTGCTCCGCCACGTGAGAGATCTGTGTGCTCTCATCGACGGGCACATTGCCGCTCTCGATCTCGTTCATTTCCGGGTCCAACAGCGACCACGAGAGCGTGTCTACATAGCGAGTTACACGAATGTTCTCGATTGACGCGCCGATCTCCTCCCCGGCGTCCACATAAATGGCGAATTTTGCAGATTTGCGAATCCTGGCCCGCTCATCCTCCGCGGGCCGCTCCCACTGAGCAACCTCCTCCTCCAGTGGCACCAGCGCGTCCAGCACACTCACCGGCTGCATCGCGATGAAGCTTGCGTCCTCGCCACTGGCGTGGTTCGTCACGACTCGAACTTCCTGCGTGCCGCGCTGTGCATCCGGAGCGGGCCGAACATCGATAGTAAGCGGCGTGTCCGACAGCGCCGGCGCCTCCAGCGTGTCCTGCTGAGGAGTGACTTCCCAACCTTCAGGTCCGGTGCCTTTGACGGACAGCGACAGGTCGATCGGCGACCAGTTCCGCACCGTCATCTCCAGCGTGCTCTTCTGCCCGGCCACCAGCGTCGGCGCATTCAGCGGATCGTACATCACCACATACGGCCGGTTGGCCTCCAGCCGAAGGATGTCCGCAATCTGGAAGCTCTCGCCGCCCCGCGTGACCGTCGCCCCTCCGATGACAGGCACCACCCGTTCCACGTAGAGCCCGTCGTCCATCCGGATAGCGGCGTCGTAAATGGCGGTGTCCTGGACCACTTCCGCCCCGTCCGGTTTCGTGATATCGATGTTGCCGGGCCGCCAGAAGCCCACCGGCGTCAACTCCACGGCTTCCGCTCCGGCGCCCTGGACGAGCAAACGCAGCGGCTTCTCAAGCTCGGGCGCGAGCCAGCGATGCTCGGTCTGCAGCATCACACGGGCGCTCAATTGCGCGACGAGAAGCGCATTGAGCCGCTCGTGCAACTTCGTCAACGGGCTGACCGGCGCCAGCGCGCCCGGGACCTCATCGAACTCACCGGCGACCTCCACAAAGCGGCGACTCGCCTGCGCAAGTGCGGCGAATCGCTCCTCGTCAGGAGCCTCGCGCAGGGCCCGAATGTCCTCGACCAGCGGCTCGACCATCGCCGCGATCTCCTCGTCGCCAAATTGCACCAGCGCGTCCATCTCCTGCTGATCCAGCCGCGCCCAGCCGACGGCGAACATCTCTCCGTCCGGCGTCGTGACGCTGTCTGTCACTGGTTGCGAGATCCCGCGCAGCACTTCCCCGGTCTCCGCGTTCGACACCACCGCGAAGCCCTCTTCCGCGAACTCCACCTCCGTGTCGCCGGGGATCACCGCCAGCAGGTGGTTCTCGTCCCCGGACACCACCAGGATGCCCGGATCGGTCGCAACGGCCCTGTGCGGCAGTTGGCGGATCAATGCAAAGGGCTGCTCGTCGAGATCGCGCGGCAGCCCGTGGCCCTCAGCTTTGACGCTCGTGACCTCCGCCTGCTCGCCGGCCATCGGGCCCAGGTTCCCCTGCTCGTCGGCCTCCTGCATGATCGCGGTCACGTCACCGCCCTCGGCCGGTTCATTCGCGACCGGACCATCGCTGGACGCAAAGAGCGTGCCCTCCGGCCCCGAGACCGACGGGATCGGACCATTCTCGACGACCTCAAGCTCCCAGGACATCTCGTCGAGTTCATTCCGGCGCGCGGCAGCCGCGTCGGTGTCGCCTGTGATGCACAGCACCGCGCACTGCCATGGCTCGAAGGTCAGTGTCCGCTCCCCCGCGGCTGCGCCCATCTCTTCGACCTCGGGCCACAGTCGGACCATCTGCTCGCCCTCGAGGCCCAGCACGTCGCCGCGGACGGTCAACTCCACGGTCTGCTCCTCACCGGTCAGGTTCGCCATCACGATACCGATATCGCCAAAGCGCTCCCAGGCTGAGGCTATCACTGCCGGTCCGGTCCAGATCTTGTCGCGATCCCGGTAACCGTAGCGCGCGACGTGCTCGTCGGCCGCAAGCTCAAGCCCGCATTGCCCCACGTGCCCGTCCTTCGGGCGCACGGCCATGCGCAGCATCTCTCCGCCCATCAGCCACGGCTGCCCCGCGACGTAGTAGGCGCGGGTGTACTCGCGGAGGATCTCCGAGGCCGGGTCATTCTCCTCGGGATCGGGGACGACTATGGAGGAGTTCAGCGGCTGGCTGCCCCAGATAAGCTGCCGGCCATAGAGCACCGCAAGGTGCTCCGGTGGGAGGCCCAGGTGTGCGTCCGAGCCGAAATTGATGGTGTAGGGATGATACACCCCGGTGAGGATCGGCCAGACCTGCTCGCCGCCGGGGGTGTAGTTGCGCGTGATGTCCAGTGTCAGGAAGCCATCCATCACGTCGATCAGGTGCTCGCCGATCTCCTCGGAGAAGAAACACGCATCCGGGTCAAGCCGCCGGATATGCGCGCGCAACTCCGCCATCAGCTCGCGCGCGCCCTGGCCCCAGTATTTGCCGCCACGGATGGGGTGGCCGTGGTCGGGGTTGTAGCACGGGTAGGGCCGGCCGGCCGCGAGCACATCCAGGTACACCCCGCTCATCCCGTGCTCCCAGATAAGCTTCTCGCATATTTCGCGCATCTTCGCGTGCCACTGATCCTGCGACAGGCACATGCGGGCGAAGATGTTGCGACCGATGTTCCAGGGCGGGATATCGCCCGCTTCCGTGCGCAGAGCGGACTTCTCGCCGTCTTCGCGGATCCACGACTGTGTATCGGTGTCCCAGATCGTCGCGAGGACGTAGGGCATCGGGTCCACGCCAAGCTCGCGGGCCGCGCGCACGCCGTCGAGGACGTACGGGTCGGGGGGCAGGTGCTCGGGATCATTGTCATTGAACCGCGCGATGTTGTAGCGGTACCAGTGGCTTGCGACCGGCACCCCGAGCCACTTGCGGTAGGCGCCCCACTCGGGCAGGATCTTCGCCGGTTCGTGGTAGTATTTGGCCCAGAATCCGATGTCGCGGAACCACTGCGGCGTCCAGCGCATCAGCGCATCGCTGCCGGGTTCGGGCATCGCGCCCGCCCAGTCATCGACCGGCCCGCGCTGCGCCCACTCCTGGTCCTGCGCCCACTCAAGGTACATCTGCCCCGCGTCCAGCCAGTCGCCGGTGAAAACGCCCACCGCGACCTCATAGGGCATCTCATACGCGACCTGGACGGGCTCGGTGAACTGGGGCATGGGCCAGTCTTCCAGGCCGGGGACGTGCTCCACGCGGAACGACATCTGCTCGCCCTCATGCGTCGGGTCCCAGCCGAAGTGCTTGGTGTAGACGTCTCCGTCTTCCGCCGCCCAGTAGAGGCCCGCGGCGTCCGAATAGTCGGGGGACCAGCCGGTCTCCGAGTTGCGACCCTCTTCCTCGGCCAGCGACGGGTCGCGGTCCTCGTCAACGCCCCAGTATGAGAACCACTGCATCGATGCGGGCTCCGGGTAGTCCAGCGATGCTGCTCGCCCGAGGCTCTGGGGCTTGCGCACCAGCCGCCCCCAGTAGTAGGGCAAAGACATCTGGCAGTCGGGGAAGTCGCGGATGCCGAACACGCGGGGGAAATCCACCTGCCACAGCCAGCCTGTCGTCTCGCCGGAGACCTCGCAGCGGAACTGTGCCTTCTGCGCCTGCTCGGGGAGGCGCACGGTGGCGGTTACGGTCAGGTCACCGGGCATCTCTTCGCTCTCGATGCCCGTCCAGGTGATCGTGAGGGTGTCGCCATCGCGCTGATGGGTGGCCTCAGCGGCGTCCTCAGCGGTGAGCAGCGAGGTCTGTGTCGGCGCATGGACCTCGATCTCCCACGGTGAGCGGTTCTGCTCCTCCGCGCCCTCGGGCCGAGCCTCGATAAAATCGACATCGTGAGCGTGGTTCATGAGGCTGGAGACGGCGTACCCGTCATCGGGATCGAGGGCGATGGTCATATGGTCGTTCGAAAGCTCGACCGGCTGCGCAAAGGCGCAAGCGGCGAGCAGAAGTGTCGCACAGAGAATTGCAGTGAAGCGTGTGGTCATGTGGATCGGTCCTCTCCTCTATGTGGTGCGCGCCGACCGTTCGCCCTCACCATTGGCGTCCATACCCAAGGTGACGACGACGGCCGGGCCGGCGTCGGGCCCGCCAAACGACGGCGCCCCCTCTCCGGCCGCGCAAACGACTGCCGTCACAACATCGCCCCGCCGCTCTCAATCGTATTCGCCCGGTGCCTCCCGCCCTCGCCCTCGGCGGACCAGTACTCTGAGCGGCGGTCCTGGTCCATCAGGTAGACCCACTCGATCTCTCCGCGATCCGCGCGGGCCATCATGTCGTCGCAGATCTCGCGGGCGCCCTCCACGCCGGGGTCTTCGAGCTTGCCCGTCGAGCGCTCCAGAAGCCGGTTACCACCACCGACGAGATTGCGGACCTGTGAGGCGACGATGCGTTCCCCCTCAAGCCGCGATGCCTCGTCGGGCTGCAGAGCCGAGGCGAAGATGCGCTCTCCGTCCTCGTGTTCGGGGATGCGCGAGATGTCCACCAGGTCCGGCCGCAGCGCCCATAGTTGGGAGGTCTCACACGGGCCCGCGTGGTCGCCCTTGTAGTCGCCGTAGCCGATGCACTCCCAGTCGGCCAGGGCCCAGATGGGAAGTGGAACGTAGTCATTGAACACCTCGGCTGCCGAGCGGATATCACACTCAGTCCCGCCGTAGTGGCCGGTCATGGCGATAACTGCCTCAAAGCCGCGGGCCACGGCAGCCCGCAGGTGCCAGATGACGCCCTGCACGAACAGATCGTGGCCGATGGCGGTGATGTATGGCTGAGGCGCGTTCTGTCTGGCCAGCCACGGGATGCCGACCCCCTGCTCGCCGATGTGCCAGAAGGTCAGTGGAGCGACCACTCCCCCGCCCTCCTCGGCGGCGCGCACGCATATCTCGTACGCCTTAATGCCGTCCAGGCCCAGGGCTGCATGGTGCCCGTGCGGCTCGCACATGCCGTATGGCAGGTAGAGCAGCGGGTGCTGCTCGACCGCCTGCTGCATCTCGTCGGGGAACATCTCTTCCCACTTGACTGTCCGAGGCTTCATGTCATTCTCCCGTGCCCGGTGGTTGAGCCTGGTGGGTAACTTCGGCGCGATCCGCGGCAGTTCCTTCGCCCGCGTCTTTCGAACGAATGTTTCACGTGAAACATTCCGACAGGTTTTCGGGCGTACTCCGCCCGAGTGGATCTGCAGTCGGCGCCCCGCATAAGGGCAATTTCAGGTTCTGCCGCATTGTCACTTGACAGTCAAGTTAGCCTGTGCTAACTTATCGATCAGGTGGATGCACGTCTGTAGATGGAGGCTGCCATGGCAGTAGCCGAGGCTCTCACTGAGTCGCTTGAGGACTACCTCGAAGCGATCTACCAGTTGCAGCGAAAAAACGAGAGCGTGCGCGTGAAGGAGATAGCGGATTTCGTGGGGGTCAAGATGCCCTCTGTCTCCTCGGCGCTGCGCGCATTGAAAGAAAAGGGGCTTGTCGAGCACGAGCGGTACGGCGAGGTCGTGTTGACCGAAGAGGGCCGCGAGACCGCGGAGTTTTTGTGCCGCCGCCACTTTGCACTGACGACATTCTTGCGCGACATCCTTGGCCTTGACGAGGAGCAGGCCGAGACGGAAGCCTGCGGCATAGAGCATGCGCTGAGCGCGGAGACGCTGCGGCGTCTGCTGATGCTGATCGATTTCATCGAGCGCTGCCCGCGCGGCGGGGAACAGTGGCTGGAGCATATGCTTGAGCGCTGGGAGAATCCCCCGTGCGAGCAGGACTGTTCCGAGTGCATCGCGGAGATTCAGGCCCCGACGAAGAATCCGTTCGCTGCGCGAGCTGAGACTGATTCTGCAACGACCCTCGATAAACTCGACCCGGGTGAAAGCGGGCGGGTGTTGCGGCTGACCGGCGAGGCCCACCTTCGCCGACGGCTGATGGACATGGGCCTGACCCCGGGTGCTGAGGTCGAGGTCGAGCGGCTTGCTCCCCTGGGCGATCCAATAGAGATTGAGGTGCGCGGCTATCATCTGTCGCTGCGCAAACGGGAGGCAGCCGGCATTGCAGTCGAACCGCTCTGATCTCCCCTCCGGACCGGTCCTTCCCCTGGACCAGATGCGCCCCGGTGAGGGCGGGACCATCGCCAATCTCCGCGGCGGTCGGGGCTTCATGCGCCGACTTACCGAACTGGGTCTGGCCCCGGGGGTGCAGGTGGAGATGGTGAATGAGCCGATGAGCGCCGGACCGGTGATCGTAAAGGTCGGGAACGCAAAGATCGGGATCGGCAGGGGCATGGCCCGGCGCGTGCTGGTCAGGCCCGATGCTGCCAGCAGCGGGTGACGCCTGTCCGCCCGACCTCCGTAATGCCAGTCAACCACCAGGGATGGTTTGCTCTGTGAGTACGACCCAACAGACCGAAGCGGCGCACGACGCCGATGCTGCAGATGTTAATGTCGCGCTGGCGGGGAACCCCAACGCCGGGAAGACGACCGTCTTCAACGCCATTACCGGTTCCCACCAGCATGTGGGCAATTACCCGGGCGTCACCGTTGAGAAGAAGGAGGGGGGCCGCAGGGTTGGGGACACGGCCGTTCACGTTGTGGACCTCCCCGGCACCTACTCGCTCACCGCTTACTCCCTCGAAGAAGTCGTAGCGCGCAATTATGTGATCGACGAGCAGCCCGATGTGGTGATCGATGTCGTCGATGCCTCGAACCTCGAGCGCAACCTCTACCTCACCGTCCAGTTCATCGAACTCGGTGTTCCGGTGGTCGTATGCCTGAACATGGTGGACGTCGCCGAGTCAATGGGCCGTGAGGTGGATGCAGAGCTGCTCGGGGAACTGCTCGGCGTGCCGGTTGTGCCCACCGTGGCCAGCAAGGGCGAGGGGGTCGAGGAGCTTCTCCAGGTTGCTCTGCAGACTGCGCGCGAAGACCGCAGCCCGGCACGACACGTCAGATACGGTCGCGAGCTGGAGAGCCATATTCAGGAGATTACGGAGCTGATTGACGATGCCGGGGGGCTGACAGGAGCGCCGTCGCGGTGGGTCGCAATCAAGCTGCTGGAGGACGATGAGGAGGTCAGCAGCGATGTGGAAGAGCAGATCCCGGGCGGAGAGGAGCTTCTGGACCAGGTCCATCGTGTGCGGGCGCACCTGGAGGCGGTAATCGGCGATGATGCGGAGCTTGCCCTCGCGGACCGCCGCTATGGCTTCATCAACGGTGCCTGCACCGAGGCCGTCACCAGCAGCATGGAGAAGGCCGTTGACTGGTCCGAGCGTATCGACCGCATCGTGACCAGCCGCGTACTGGGGATCCCGATCTTCCTTGCGCTGATGTGGGGGATGTTCGAGCTTGTCTTCCGGCTCGGCGCCCCGCCGATGGAGTGGCTGGAGATGGGCTTCGGCTGGCTGGGCACGCACGCCGCGGCCGTGCTGCCGGAGGGCCCGCTGCAGTCGCTGATTGTGGACGGGATCATCGGTGGCGTGGGCGGAGTGCTGGTCTTCGTGCCGCAGATCATGCTGCTTTTCCTTGCGATCTCGCTGCTCGAGGACAGTGGATACATGTCGCGGGCGGCCTTCGTGGTGGACAAGCTTATGCACCACATCGGCCTGCACGGCAAGAGTTTCATCCCGATGCTGATCGGCTTCGGGTGCACGGTGCCGGCGGTGATGGCCACGCGAACGCTGGAGAGCCGGCGCGACAGGCTGACAACGATGCTGGTCGCTCCGCTGATGAGTTGCGGCGCCCGCCTGCCCGTGTACGTGCTGCTGGCAGGTGCATTCTTCGCGCCCCAGGTGGCGGGGAAAGTTATCTTCTCGATCTACCTGCTCGGGGTTATCTTCGCGATCATAATGGCGCGCATCTTCCGCTCGACGATCCTCAAGGGCCCGGTAACACCGTTTGTGATGGAATTGCCGCCCTATCGCACACCAACCCTGAAGGGCACGCTGCTGCACATGTGGGAGCGGGCGTGGGCCTACGTCCGGAAGGCCGGCACGGTGATTCTGGCCGCTTCGGTGATCATCTGGGCCATGCTCAGCTACCCCACGCCCCCGGCGGACTACGATCTGCAGGGACAGCCACCGATCGCCTATACGGTTGCCGGTCGCGTGGGGAAGGCCATTGAGCCGGCGATCGAGCCGCTGGGCTTCGATTGGAAGATAGGCATCTCACTTACTGCCGGGCTCGCGGCCAAGGAGGTTGTGGTCTCCACTCTGGCGACGACCTATGCTGTCGAGGGCGGCGAAGAGATGGCGACCAGGGCGCTGACAAAGGCGCTGAAGGCCGATCCAACGTTCAACCCACTCGTGGCGTACGCGCTCATGGCGTTCGTGCTGCTGTACATCCCGTGCATTGCTACCGTCGCCGTCTTATGGCAGGAGTCGGGCTCCTGGAAATGGGCCGTTTTCGCGATCGCCTACACCGTCTCCCTGGCATGGGTGGTCAGCTTCGCGATCTATCAGGGCGGAATGCTGCTCGGCCTGGCGTAGCCGCGCAATCGCAGGCACCAATCGAAGACCGGGAGGTCCTCGCCGGATGGCTCAGACAATTGTCGTAGCGGTTATCGTGCTCGTGGCGGTCGCCTGGATCGTGTGGCGGGCCGTGAAAGTGACGCGCGGAGAGAGTGGCTGCGCGTCATGTGACAGCGGAACCTGTCCGTTTGCGAGCGGGGGCGAGTGCCCGTCCGAGATAGCTGTTGAGGCAGAAGAGAGCGGTGACGCAGAGGATGTCTGAGTTCAGCTTTCGCCCCATCGGGAGGCTGCACAGCCCCTTTGACGAGCCAGAGGGAACGCCAATTCAGGGGGCGTACGCTCCCGAAGTGGAGGGCAGGGCCGAGATCTACGAGCAGTTCGCCGACGGCCTGGATGACATTGAGGGCTTCAGCCACCTCTATCTGATCTACGTCTTCGACCGCTCGCGGGATTTCAAGCTGAAGGTCAAACCGTACCGAGATGACACTGAGCGCGGTGTCTTCGCCACGCGCGCCCCGAAGCGACCGAATCATATCGGGCTCAGCGTGGCCCGCCTGGTCGCCCGGGAGGGGAATGTGCTCAGGCTGGCTGAGGTCGATTTTCTGGACGGCTCACCCCTGCTGGATATCAAGCCATACGTTCCCGGGTTCGACCACCGGGACGATGTGCGGTTCGGCTGGCTGGAGGATTCAGAGGATCGACAGGTAGCGGACGGGCGGTTCCACGGAGACGAATAGGAGGGCCACTCCCCCATCGCACGCGACCATATCGGGAATCGGCGCAACGAACTCCCGTAACGGTAGCGGGCAATAGAAAAGCCCGGGACAGGATGCCCCGGGCGTCATCTTCAGGCCTGTGCGCTTCAGCCGTCGAACGGAGGCGGAGGCGGTCCGCCGCCAACGACCTCAATGACATTGATCTGTCCGGCCTGAATAGTCTGGCCCGGCGTATCGGCATTGACCCTGACGGGATCCTGTGCCAGTGCCCAGTCTCCACTGACCTGAACGGCGCGCTCGCCCTGTGTCACGCCCGTGATGGCGAAGTGGCCCTGCGCACCGGTGGCCTGAGTGATTCCATCAACAGTCACGGACACGTTCGCCACGGGACTTCCCGTTCGGGCATTGATGATAGTGCCTTCGACCGTGGCGCCGACCGTAATGACAATCTGCTCCTCGGCCTCCCCGCCCTGCCCGTCGGAGACAGTGACTGTTACGGTGAACTGGCCACCGCTTTGCGGCGCGGAGAATGTGACCGTGTCACCCGTTCCGGTGATGGTTCCTTCAGAACTGCTCCACGAGTAGGTGAGGCTGTCGCCGTCCGGATCGGTGGCGTTGGCGGAGATATCAGTCTGCTGCTCCGGCCAGATGGCGTCTGATACGGCGTTGAGCGATACGGTCGGTGAGACGTTGACATCGCCTCCACCCGGATCGCCTCCGTTGTCACCGCCACCATCGCCGCCGCCTCCACCCCCGCCGCCGCAACCTGGTACGACAACCAGTGCCAGTGCTACGATAATCGTCAGGAAGATCGAGGCATTGCGAAGCTTCATGGTGTCACTCCATCTATACTGATCGTTGGCGCGCGGGCCCCACAGACAATAGTTAGACGTTCCCTCGCGGAAAATGTTCCGTGCAGGTGCGGTCTGTCTTGATTGTATCGCTTTACGGACTGGTCGCGCAACTGTGCCTGGCCCGACCTCCGAACGGCGACCGGGAGTCTGCGCGATCTGATCGGGTATTCGGGTACGGGGTGTGTAATTGATTTCGGTGTTTCCAGAAAGCCGCTTGACAGAGTATCTGATTCCTGTATAATTGCGGGTGTTAGCACTCTTACCGTGAGAGTGCTAATACGGGACAAATCCCCGATGTAGCGCCACGACGGCGCAGAGACGACGGAATCCACGGTCCTACACGATTACGTGAGAAGGTGGTGCGTATCATGCTGCAGCCTCTTGGAGCACGGGTGCTGGTCAAGCGCCTGGAGGCAGAAGAGAAAAGTGCCGGCGGAATTATCCTGCCGGAAGCCGCTCAGGAACGACCCCGCGAGGGCGAAGTTATCGCGGTCGGCCCCGGTGAACTGGACGAGAACGGCGAGCCGATGGGCGTAAGTGTCGATGAGGGGGACGTAGTCATCTACGCCTCGTTCGGCGGCACCGAGATCGAGATGGATGGCGAAGAGTATCTCATCATCAACGAGAACGACATTCTGGCCGTGCGCGACTGAGCGGCCGTTACACCAGATAATTACCCTCAGGAGGGATACGGATGGCGAAGAAGCTTGCCTTTGACGAAGAAGCGCGACGCGCCCTCGAGACGGGCGTGAATAAGGTCGCGGACGCAGTGAAAGTTACGCTGGGTCCGAAGGGCCGCAACGTCGTGCTTGAGAAGAGCTGGGGTGCGCCGACCATCACGAAGGACGGCGTTACCGTCACAAAGGAAGTTGAGCTGGAAGACGAGTACGAGAACATGGGCGCCCAACTGTGCAAGGAGGTTGCGTCCAAGACCAACGACGACACCGGAGACGGGACGACCACCGCGACGGTGCTGGCTCAGGCGATAGTCAAGGCCGGTCTGAAGAACGTCGCGGCGGGCGCGAACCCGATGCTGCTGAAGAAGGGCATCGAAGAGGCCGTCAAAGACGTCGTGAAGGCGATCCAGGACAACGCGATCCCGATTGAGGGCCGCGATGAGATCGCCCACGTGGCGGGCATTGCAGGCAATGACCCGGAGATCGGCGAGATTATCGCCGACGCGATGGAGAAGGTCGGCAAGGACGGCGTCATCACCGTCGAGGAGTCCAAGGTGGGCAAGACCGTCGTTGATGTCGTCGAGGGGATGCAGTTTGACAAGGGCTACATCTCCCCGTATTTCGGCGGCGAAGACAACGAGGCCGTGCTGGAGGAGCCCTACATCCTCCTGTATGAGGAGGAGAGCTCGGCAGCCGCGGCTATCGTCCCCGTGATGGAGAAGGCAGCAAACGCCAACAGGCCGTTGCTGGTAATCGCCGAGAACGTCGAGGCCGAGGCGCTGGCAACACTGGTCGTCAACAACATGCGCGGCACGGTTGACTGCTGTGCAGTCAAGGCGCCGGGCTTCGGTGACCGCCGCAAGCGCAATCTCGAGGACCTCGCGACGCTCACCGGCGGCCGCTTCATCTCCGAGGATCTCGGCATCAAGCTCGACAGCGTCCAGCTTGAGGACCTCGGTTCGGCTGAGCGTGTTGTTGTCAACAAGGACGACACCACGATCATCAGTGGCGCGGGCAGCCAGGCCGACATCGACGCCCGCGTATCCCAGATCCGCAACGAGATCCAGAGCACCGATTCCGACTACGACCGCGAGAAGCTCGAGGAGCGGCTGGCGAAGCTCGCCGGCGGCGTAGCGGTCATCAAGGTCGGTGCGGCCACCGAGACGGAGCTGAAGGAGCTGCAGCACCGCTTCGAGGACGCGCTCTCGTCCGCCCGTTCGGCGATCGAAGAGGGTGTTGTGCCCGGCGGCGGCGTCATGCTCGCCCGGGCCAGCAAGGACCTCAGTCGGGCCCGCGACCGCGTGCGGGGCGAGTCGAAGGTCGGCGTGGAGATCGTGCAGCGCGCGATCACCGAGCCGCTCCGCCAGATCGCCACAAACGCCGGTCACGAGGGCTCCGTTGTCCTCGACAAGGTCCTCAGTAACGACGACTTCAACTTCGGCTTCAACGCGCTGGAGGAGGAGTACCAGGACATGGTCGAGGCCGGGGTCATCGATCCGGCCAAGGTCGTGCGCGCCACGATCGAGAATGCATCGTCGATCGGCGCACTGCTGCTCACCACCGAAGCGCTCGTTGCTGAGATTCCGGGGGAAGGCGACGATATGCCTCCGGGCGCAGGCGGCGCTCCGGGCGGCGGCATGGGTGGCATGGGCGGCGGCATGGGCGGCATGATGTAAAGCCGCTTGCCCGCCGGGCAGACACTGCCCGCACGCCCAAAAGCAAACTCAACGGGCGGCCCCTCTCGGGCCGCCCGATTCCGTGTACGCGGAGGGAGTGGCGCGTTGTGTGCCGAAGATTACCCCGGGAGGTGTCTCGATGAATCGCGCGTTTCTGTGCATCCTGCTTGTGACGGCCTGTGCGTGCTCGTGCGCGGCCGGTCCGAACCTGCTGACAAACCCGAGTTTCGACGGCGACCTGGATGGTGATGACTTCGGCTGGTCGGTGAGGCGCGGCGGTGGGCCGGAGGCGATGAACGTCGCCATTGACCGCGATGTAACATGTGATGGCATGCCGAGTGTGCGCTTTACACAGCAGAAGCCTGTTTACTCCTCGATCGGGCAGACATTCGAGCCGAAACCCCGCACCATCTACGCCGCCTCGATCTCCGTGCGCGCCGAGGACTTCGTGACAACCAGCCGCGGCGTCCGCCTCTTCATCGGGGACGAGAATGCGCGGACGCTCACCGCCGATCGGCTGTGGGCGGATGAGGCCGATGGCACCTGGCAACGCCTCACGTGTGTCTTCACTTCCGGGCATCGCAGCAAAATGTTCTTCATCCCCATGCTGAATGATGTCTGCGGCACAGTGTGGTTCGCGGACCCGAGCCTGCGGGAGGTCTCCCCCGACGAGGCGGCGGAGCTGACCGGTCGCGGGCATGGATGGGTGTGGGTGGAGCCGCCACCGGAGACCGGCGTGGCGTTCTTTGGTCGCGAGGCGGCGCACGTGCATCCCGGCTTCCCGTCGATCACCTGGCTGGGGAACCGGAACGCATTCGATCATCCGGGGGATGCGGGGATGCGAATGATCGTGCAGTTGCCCGAGGGCGTGCGCCTGGCCGGAACGTACTACGGGTGGTCTCTGGCGGCCAGCCAGCCTGTGGAAGGCGGCACGCGGTATACGCTCGCGGGCCAGCGGACCGGTTGTCCCGTGTATCTGACCACCGACTGGGAACCGGGCGATACCGGGACCGGGCGGGTGTGGCTTGAGTGGGCGGACGGACGCCAGGAGGAGGCTGCCCGGTTCCCCATCCGCTGCATTGACATGCCAGAGGGCCGTCGGCCTGAGCGATTGATCTGTGGGCTGTCGGGGCCGCGGGTGAACCACTATCCGGGTCCGATGATCGACTACGTGCGGACGCTCGGCTTCAACGCGGTGAACCTGTGGACCGCGGCGGCGTGGAGTGCCGAGCGCGATGAAGAGCTTGCCGCGCAGGTGCAGGACTGGCGCGAGGCGGGCTTTCGAGTCTCGGCGAACTACTCGCCGCTGAACTACCGGTCGTACGACGAGATGCTCGCGGAGGAAGAGCAGGCGCAGGCGTGCGCCATCGACGGGACGCGCCGGGCGACCATCCCCTGCCCCTCGTACCGTGGAAATGCGTGGCAGCAGGAGGGCGTGAAGATCGCGAACCTCGCAGAGCAGGGCATCGCGTGGGCGCACCTCGATGAAGAGGTGTGGAACGGGCACGGTATCTGCTTCTGCGAGCGCTGCCTGGGGCGCTGGGAGGACTACCGCGCCGCGCACTACCCGGACCTCGAGCCGCTCTCCCCCACTCAGTTCGAGGCCGACCCCGACGACTACCCGGAGCACCACGCGGCGTGGACGCGGTTCAAGTGCTCGCTGGTGACGGAGATGTTCGCCGGGTGGCGCGATATGCTCCGGGAGCGCGCAGAGGCGACGGACCTCTCGGAGGACGTCTGGCTGGACTCGTGGCTGTCGGTGAGCCCGAAGCTCAACCGGATGTACTTCAATCTGCACGACCCGCGCACGCTGCCGGAGGGCCTCGACCACCTCGTGCCGATGCTCTACGAGACCGCGGCGAAGGTGCGCGAGCATATGACGGCGCTGGTCGAGACCGCGGGTGCGGAGAAGCTTCTGGTCGGACTTACGCTGGGCCAGCCGGAGAACGGACGCGACCTGTTCGCGCCCACGCAAACGAGGGCACAGATCCTGGAGGGCGTTTTCGCCGGTGCGCGTGGGTACGTGTTCTGGACGTATCCGCGCAGCGACGCAGCGACGCTGGCGGCGATAGCGCGCGCGAACGCCACGCTGGCGCGGGTCGAGGATGTGCTGCTGGATGGAACACGCACCAACCGGTTGCGCGGTGCCGAGGCGGACGTAACGGCTTACGAGCATGACGGGCGGATCGTGGGGCTGGTGCGCGGGTCGGGGAGTGCGCGACTGCGCGTGTCCGGCGGTGGCGCGTGGACAGTGCGTGATGTCGCGGACGGAAACGTGCTCGGCCGGGTTTCCGCGCCGGGCGAGATCGCGATTGAGGGCGCCGGCCGCGAGTGGCCGCTGGTGGTGGAGCTTACCCGAGCGCAGTGAACCAGAACTTGCCGCCTCCGAAGCGGTCTGTTATCATCGACGACGTTTGGCGGGACAGCGGGGACCGCCCTGGTGGGGCCTCCCGCATGCAGTGAGGGAGTGTGGACCAATGAAGATGTACTTTTTGGGGCTGGACGGCGCGTCGGCCCAGATCATGTTCGAACGCAATCTTCCGAATATCAAGCGTCTGCTGGAGAGGTGCCGCTACCAGGCGTGCATGGCGGAGGAGGACTATCCGTACACCGGCCCGTCGTGGACGAGCATTTACACCGGAGTGAGCGCCGAGGAGCACGGCGTGACCGACCTGTGGGGTCGTAACGTGGAGGGTAGTGAGAGCTACGATACGCTCCGCGATCCGGTCATCTGGGAGATGCTCAACCACGCGGAGATGACCACCGGCGTGGTGCACATGCCGATGACCACCTGCAGCCGCGAGGTCAACGGGTACATCATCTCCGGCTTCCCCAACGATCTCGACCACGCCGGCGCGGGAGCAGAGCTGTTCCCGCTGCTGCAGTCTCGGGATGTCTCCGACCTCATCCGACTGACCCCGCGAGATCGCATCCTCGATAACACCTGGTACCGCCACTACACATTCGAACAGAGCGTCGAGATCATGAAGAAGATGGTCCAGTGGAAGTCGGAGACGGTGCGCATGCTCGTGCGCACTCATCCTGTTGACTGCCTCTTCGTCCAGTATTCGATGCTCGACCGAATTGGTCACCTGCTGAACCAGTATCTCCGCCTGCAGGATGGTGCGGACTGGTCATACGAGCCACTCCTGGAACTGTACGACTGGCTCGATGAGATGCTTGGGAACCTGCTGGATGTCGGTGAGGCGTACGACCTGCTGGTCATCACCTCAGATCACGGCTGGCCTGCGGAGGCCGGCGAACCGTACACCTTCGACGGGAAGCTCTTCGGTGCATGGCACAGCCATGACGGCGTGCTGATCACGCGCGACTACACCGACGCGGGGCGCGTCGAACCCGGCCTCGGAGAGCAATGCTTCAACCGCGACGTTTGCCCCACTGTTTTGTCGCTGCTGGACTGCGATTACGAGGCCCTTCGCAGGAGCACGGATCCTGTTCCGCGAGAGCGCCCGCGCGACGAGGCGCAGAACGGCACGAAGGCCATCGAAGACCGCCTCCGTGCGCTGGGCTACATCTGATCCGGCGCGACGAACTGGAATGAGAAAAGTTTGCAGGCGCGCATGACAAAGCGCAGGCGGACGGGTTCGCCGGCGAGCGCGCTCACGTCCGCGTCACCGTCACGCCAGGTGACGGTCTTGCGGATGTGGTTGCCGCGGATCATGTCCGCGTCAGCAAGCGCGAAGCCCTCAATCGGCCGGTCGTCATCGCTGAGCATCTCCACCCGACAGTCCCCCGCGGCGGAGCAGTCCACATTCAGTTCCAGCCGATCGCCTGAGAAGACGATGGGCGGGGTGGTCAGTTCCCCGCCCTCGTAGTCGGCGTCGGCGGACACAAAGCCGTCCAGGCGCTGCACGACCATGCCGTTGAACCGCTCGTTGTCCTCGCGGCCCGCCGGATTCCCGTGGGTGAGTGGATAGCCGGCGTAGTACTGGCGGATCCGGTCGCCGTCGCGGAGCAGCCCACGGGAGACGTAGATACATGCGCCGTCGGGGGCGTTGCCGGTCAGCCCCAGGTCGATGTAGGGAATCCGGAACCGGCGCCAGTGGATGCCGTCCCGGCTGGTGGCCAGTTGCACGTCGGTGAGACCATCATTCGGCAGATCGCTGTCCGGAAACTGGCGGTAGAGCACCGGGAACGCGAAGTAGGCCCTCTCCGCCCAAGGGTAGCGGAAGACGGCCTGGTCGTAGAAATCGCTGATGGGCGGATCGTGCTCATCGGTCTTCAGGACCGTCTGAAAGGCGGGACCGGGAGCGGGGAGGTTATGCTCGCCCCAGATGTAGTTGCGCGCGTCGGGATCGTCGGGGATCGGCCATGGCTTGAGCGGCTCATCAAGCTCAAGCCGACCTACCGTGCGCATGCTGCCCTCCGAGCCTTCTCCATCAGCGCCGGGGCGGGGGATCCACTGACGGAAATATGCGACGTAGCGATCGATGTTCGGGTCGTACATCAGCGAGCTTTCGCCATCGGGCCAGAACGGGAAGACGCGCTGGGGCACCTCGGTCCAGTTCCTGCGATCCGGGGAGTACTGGATGTACAGCCCGGCCGTGTCAGTCTCCTTCATATGCCCCTTGAGGACCACGCGCTTGTAGCGCCGCTCGGGCGGCGCGGTTGGATCGTAGAATGCCGAACCGTGGTTCGCCCGGGCGTTGACCTCACGCTCCATCAGCGGTCCCGCATCCTCGCGCGGGCGCTTCACGGGCGGGTTAGCGGTGAGCGTTACGCCCGAGCTTTTGGCGATGAACATCTCATCGATCAAAAGCTGCTTGCGGTCCCCGACGTCGATGGGAGCACACACGGCGACGGAGACCAGGCCCGCGGCAACCAGAATTGCGACCGAGCGACTCATCGTCACGCCTCCTGGACGTCTGCTCCGGCGGTTCGCAGCGCGGACAGCAATTGCTCGGGGGCATCGCTGCCGAGGGTGTACGTTTTGCCCGCGTGCTCGAAACGCACGCCCTCACTCCCCCGCTCATTCAGGCAGTAGCCGTCCTCCCCGCGGCGGATACCCCAGCCGCCGTAGTCGCGGATCGGCCTGAAGGTGACCACCCGGGCGTCGCTGATCTCTGCTATCGGGAACACCCATTTCGGCCAGCCGAAGTGTCCGAAGCGCACGCGCACGGCATCGGAGGATACCTCGACTGTCATCGGCATGAAGAGGCCGTAGATCGCCAGAAGGATCACGATCGGGATGATCAGCCACCACCCCCCGGCCTCCTCCGGTGCCGCGATCATCGTCGCCAGTGCGGCGCCGATGGAGACGATCACGATCGCGTGTACCCACCACATCGCGTACTGCTTTTCGCTGTGCAGCGCTCCGCTCATCCAAGCTCCTCCCGCCAGTGCTCCTCGATGCGCAGCAACTCGCGCTCGGTGTCGTCTTCGAGCAGCGAGGTCGGCGGCTCCGCGAGTATCTCCGCCACGCGCTGTCGCGCGCGCTCGCTGGCGGTCATGCCGCCGGCGGCCTGCCAGCCCTCTCGCCGGCCCACGAAGCCGAGCGAGGGCTCGAAAAGCTCGCTGCGGAAGTGGGTCAGTGTGTGCGGGTGGCCGAGGTAGTCGGGTTTCGCGCCCATCTCGGCGATAACGTCATACGCGAGCGCCGCATCGTCGGTATCCGGTGCGCGGGCCGCCCTCAGGGCGATCCCGGCGATCTCATCGTCGATCACCATCATCTCCGGGCATAATGCTCGTTGCGACTCGAGTTGGCCGACGCCCCAGATGATGTTCACGCCCGCCATTGCGTGCATCAGGCCCACCGTGGTCTTCTCCCACGCGGCCTGCTCGTCGCAGATCTGCGATTCGGTGCTCATCCACGAGGCGCTGGGGAGGTCGTGGAAGCGCGCAAGCTCAGCGCCTATCGCTCCCAGCAACCCGTTCTCGGGCCCGCCGGTGCGGGTGATCGCCTGGCGCATGTCCATGGTGTGGGAGAAGCCGAGGTTGAACACGCACGGCCGCCCCGGTTCGAGCGTCTGGACGATCACCACGCCTGAAAGCGCCTCGGCGTTCGCGAGCATCAGCGTGCCGCCGAGGGTGACGGGCGAGGTCGCGCCGGCGGTGGGCTCGGAGTTGATCATCATCGGCACTCCGTGGCCGGAGGTCTGCGCGAACATCTCCAGCCCCGCTTCGGTCCAGTGCAGCGGGCTGACGATGGTGTAACCGAAGCTTACTACCGGGCGCTCGCGCAGGGGCTTCGGATCGGCGAGGACCGCGCCCATCTCGCAGATCGCGGCGCCGCCGCGCGGGGTGTAGATGCACGGCCGCAGGTGCTTGCGGGTGTGTTGCGCGAGGATTCGGCAGCCCGTGAAGTCGCGGAACTGCGCCGGGATCTCGCTGTTCCGCGGCGCCACAGCCGCCTGCGCGTGCTCGAGGGCCTCGGTCACACGCGTGAGGGTGATGAACTGAGGCTCCTCGATCGGCCGCGACTGGTCGCCCTCGACATAGTGCAGCGCGTTGCCCGTCCAGAAGACAACATCGCCGTCGGGCCCGATGCGCGCCGGCTCGCCCTGCACCGGAGCGAGCAGCGCCTCCGCGGGCGCCTGCTCGACGCACTCGGCCACGAGTTCGCGCGGGAAGGCGAGGTGGCCGGTCGGAAGCTCACGACAGCCGGCGTCGAGGAGCTTCTGTGTGATCTCGCGATGATCGACCTTCACGCCCACCTCCTCGAGCAGGTCCAGCGAGCGCTCGTTGATGCGGTCGAGTTGGTCGGTGGTCATGAAGTGCATTTCAGGGCACCCTCTCACGATGATGGCCTGGATGGAGGTTGGCAGCCACGACGCCCGGACAGGAGTGTCAGGAGGATCGCGAGCGATCCTTTCGGAGTTTGCCTCGCAAACGTCCGGGCCACGAACGGCTTCTCCATCCATTCGTCGTATCGTGCGACGAACACTCCTGTCCGTCGGGCGTTCGCCTACCCACGCTCCCGCGCGATATCGAAGAAGTTGCTCACGATCGCGTGGCCGTCCGGGTAGTGCTCCATGCGGCTCTCCGGGTGGAACTGCGTGCCGTAAAGCGGCATCTCCTCGTGGACCATGGCCTCGATTTCGCAGTCCGCGCTGGATGCCAGCAGGCGAAAGCCGTCGGGAAGTTGCTTGATCTCGCTGCGGTGCGCCATCCGGACGCGAACGGGGCTCGACAGCCCCTCGAAGAGCGGGTCATCGGCCACGATCTCCACCGGCCATATCCCCCACTCCTTGAACTGGCCCGGATGGTACTCCGGGTGCAGGTCGGCCTCGTCGGGGCCAAGCTCGCGCATGATGTCCACCTCGGCGCCGAACATCTCGGCGATAAGCTGGTGGCCGCCGCAGAAGCCGATCTGCGGGATGCCCGATTCGGTGATCAGCCAGGTGTAGTCCTCGGTCTCCAGCACATCGTAGTCATTGTGCGGCGTGCTGCCGCCGGAGTGGCAGACGGCCCACGGGTCGATCTGCCTGATCAACTCGCGCGACACCTGCGAGAAGTGCATCACCAGGCACATGTCGCCTGAGAGCTTCTCCAGGTCATGCTTGATCTCGTGGCAGTCCATGTCGTCATACTTCTCACGCGTTTCGGTGACGATGTAGCAGATCATAGTGCACCTCGCAAAGGCACGCGGGCGAGCGCGCCCGCATTACTGGGTTGCAGAGAGCCGGGCAAAAACAGGTCGGCCTCACTTCTCAACGTATTCGCTCACATCGATGACGTAAAGCTGCCGCTCGCCCGCGTGGATCGAGTCGAAGCACACCTGCGTGCCATCGCGGTTCCAGCGCGGGTGCAGGTCGCAGCGGATCTCGCCCGAGTAGCGGCGGGGCGAGAGGAAGCGACCGATATCCGCGCGGCGACCCGTCTGCGTATCATAGATAATCAGCGTGCGCTTCATCTGCGCGTCCGGGTAGGTGTCGGTGAGCAGGTAGCGCCGATCGTCGGGCGAGTAGGACATGTGCCCGTCACAGGTGAAGACATCCTCGCCGACTACTTCGAACCACGGGCTCTGGTCGCGGTAGAGGAAGTAGCGCTGGCCGATCTGTTTGTGGTTGGCCCACGCGATAATGTGGCGCTCGTCCAGCCAGTCGAAGTGTGAGACCAGGTCGTCGTCGGCGACGAGGTGGAGATCGGAGCCGTCAGGGTTGGCGGTAAACAGGCGCGTGAACCAGCGCCTCCCACCGGGGCGATTCCACCGGTGCAGGAATAGAAAGCGGCTGCCGTCCGTGCAGAACTGCATATGATTAAACCAGTTCTCATTCTCCATGCTGCGGCGATGGGCCACATCGATGATCTGGTCGAGGGTGATGATGAGTTCGGTCTCACCGGTCTGAAGGTCCATCCACCAGATGCCACTGTCGTCGGGGTGTGGATCGCCCTCAGTGGAGTCGGGGAGGGCGCGGTAGCCGTAGCCGGGCCTCGTGCGGTTCACGCGCGCGAAGTTCAGGCTGACGGCCTGCGTCCCGTCCGGGCTGACAGCGTAGATCGGGCGAGGGAGCGTCTGCGTCTGACCGGACTCGATGTCGCGGATGATGGAGACGTACTGCCCATCCTCGACCGAATTGTAGATGACCTTGCGATTGGGCTCAGTGCCGAGCCACTGCAGCATCGTTCCCTGCTGCCAGCACCACGCGCGCGTCTCGTCGAAGGCGTGGAACTGTCGGTCGCCGGTTTCGAGGTCAACCAGACCGACGCGTATCGAATCATCGCCGGTGTTCGGCCGGTCCATGAAGTCAACCTCCATGGACAGCATCTTCGTGCCATCGGCGCTCCACGGGCACTTGTCATAGTAGCCAAACCAGTGGTACTTCGGGCCCTGCGTCACCGCGCGGGCCGGTGCAAGCTGCTCGTCTGCCGATCGTGTCATCGCTCGCGTCACCTCTTCGGGTCTGACGACGGTCTCTCTCCGCAGGTGTTCTTCCCCGTCGAGCGCCGAAGCCCTTCGGAAGCCGAGCTATCTTCGAAGAGAGGCAGGAGGCGCGGCAGTTGTGGAGAAAAGGGCCCACTGAGACGACGCAACCGACGTACATGGAGGCTTCATCGTGGCGAAACTTGCTATCAACGGTGGACCGAAAGTCATCGACAGGCAGCTGGGCAGGGACTGGCCGATTCACGGAGATACAGAGCGAGAGAATCTGATGGAGGTGCTTGAATCGGGAAGGTGGTGGCGGGGCGGTGGGGACGCAGAGACCTCGAGGGTCGCGCAGTTCGAGAAGGCCTTCGCGGAGTTGCAGGACGCCGAGCACGGTGTCGCGATCACCAACGGCACCCAGGCGCTCGAGTGTGCGCTGAAGGCGATCGGTATCCAGCCGGGCGATGAGGTGATCTGCCCGGCGGCTACGTTCGTGGCGACCGCCACCGCGTGCATCCTCGTCAACGCGATCCCGATCATCGTCGATATCGATCCATCCAACTACCAGATCGATCCAGAGGCCGTCGAGGCGGCCATCACTCAGCGCACTGTCGGGATCATGCCGGTCCACTACGGCGGTTATCCAGCCGACATGGCCGCGCTGAAGCAGATCGCAGACCGCCATGGCCTGTGGATTATCGAAGACGCCGCCCACGCACACGGCTCGACGTGGAATGGACAGGGCTGCGGTTCGATCGGGGACATCGGCTCTTTCTCGCTGCAGATGGGCAAGACGCTCACCGCCGGGGAGGGCGGAATCTGCCTGACCAATGACGATGAGCTGGCGCAGAAGCTCTACAGCTACCACCACATAGGGCGCTTCGAGGGCCGGCCGTTCTACGAGCATCACATCGTCGCCAGCAATTTGCGGATGACGGAGTGGCAGGCGGCGGTACTGCTCGGCGGGGTGGAGCGGCTGGAGGAGCAGGCGGAGATTCGCGACCGCAACGCGAAGCATCTCGAGGCGGGGCTGCGCGAGATCGACGGCGTCTCCCCCATCGAGCGCGCAGACTGGGTCACGCGCTGGAACTTCTACTTCTACCACTTCAAGTTCAACTCCGAGCAGTTCGGCGGTATCGACAAGAGCACGTTCCAGGAGGCGCTGGGCGCCGAGGGCCTGAGCACGGGAACGGGGCACCTCGCGCCGATCCAGAAGAACCCGCTCTTCACCGAGCGCAACTGGGGGCCGGCCTGCTTCGGCGATAACGAGGTGCCGGATTACGAGGTCATGGACACTCCCGAATGTGAGCGGATCTACGAAGAGGAAGGCGTGTCGATGACCCACCGCCTCTTCCTCGGCGGCACCGAGGACATGGACCTGATGCTGGAGGCGATCCAGAAGGTCCGCGACAACGTTGATGAGTTGCGGTAGGGCGCCGGATAACGGCCCCCTCTCCGACCCCTTCGGGGTTTGGACCTGCTCGACAAACGAAGTCTCGCAGGCGGGAGAGGGCGGGGGAGGTCGTCGTTCTGAGCATAGCGTTTGACGGCTGAGTTCTGCAGCCGGGGAGGCCCGCACCATGCCCGACACAATCCGAGTCGCGGTGATCGGCTGCGGCGGTATCGCGCGCGCAATCTACCTTCCACTGCTGGACGCCGACGACGAGGCGCAGGTCTCCACCTGTGTGGACGCGTCCCCGGCCGCGCGCGAGCACCTGTGTGGGCGCTACCCGAATTCCGCGGTCATGGAGAGCGCATCGGCTCTCGACGAGAGGCTCTGCGACTGTGCTCTCGTGCTCACGCCGGTGAGGGAGGGCGTCGATGCGCACTACGAGCCGGTGCTGGCGCTGATGGAGGCAGGGGTGCCGACACTGTGCGAGAAGCCGCTTTCGGCTGAGTACGCGCGCGCCGAAGAGATGGTCGAGGCGTCCGAACGCACCGGGACGCTTCTGATGATGAGCGTGAACCGGCGCTTCGCTCCGGTCTATCGCCGCGCGATGGAGCACTTCGAAGGGCGCGATATCTCCGTCTGCTCCGCTGAGAAGAGCGGTTCGGGCGGGATCTTCCGCGAGATCGTGACGAACTCTCTGCACGTGCTGGACGCGATGCGCTGGCTGTGCGGGGACGTGGCGGATATCAGCGGGTCGTTGCACTCCGAAGGCCAGACGGACCTGCGCGCAGCGGTGAGCATGCGCTTCGAGAGCGGGGCGCTCGGCAGCTTCGTGATGTCGCGCGACGCCGGGCGCTGGATCGAGCGGGTTGTGCTTCATGGGGAGAACCGCACGGCCATCGTGGACGCGCCGCGCCAGGTGGAGCTTATCACCGAGGGCGAGCGCGTGCGCTGGTCGCCCGATCAGTGCTGCTGGCAGCTTTCGGAGGCCGAGCGCTGGGGGTTCGCGGCGCAGATTGAGCACTTCCTCGCCTGCGCCCGTGGCGATGAAGAGCCGCATGCGACCGCGCGGGATGCGCTTGACAGTCACCGACTGGCCGAGCGCGTGCGAGCGCTGGCGTGAGTCGTGAGCTGTAGCCGTTGCGGCCCCGGCGCCCTCGCCGGGGAAGGTTTCTGCGAAAAACGACCTGCGGACGAGGGCGTCCGCACCACGGTTGGTACTGAGAAGCGAGGGGGCCTCATCATGCGAACAATCACAATCGTCGCGCTGATGCTTCTGGCAATCGCCACCTGCTTTGCGGCGGAGCCGGTCGACGTCCACATGATCGACAGCTTCGAGGCCGCTGATGCGATGCAGGCCTGGGAGCTGCGCCCGACGATGGCCGGTGAGGTCGTCGCCACGCACGCCACCGAGGGTGAGCGCGCGCTGCGCCTTGACTACCCGAAGTGGGAGGAGGGGAAGCAGCAGTGGCCGGCCGCGATCCTCGATGTCAGCACCGGCCTCTTCCCCGCCGACTGGTCAGGGTGGGGGGCGCTGATATTCGATGTGTACTGCGAGGCGGAATCGCCGGCGCAGCTTAAGATACACATCCGCGACAGCGCCGGCGAGCACCACCAGACGGCACTGATGCTGCAGCCGGGACAGACCACAAGCTTCGAAGTGGACCTCACGCAGCTTCCGGGCGAGATGGACCTGACCGATATGTCGCAGATCCACCTGTACATGACGCGGCCCCCGCATCCGGCCACGCTTTACGTGGACAACCTGCGGCTGGAGGCCTACCCGGTCGGCGCGGAGGGCCTGATCTTCGCGGGCGACCCGCTGGGCTGGGGGCGCGTGCAGGTTACGGGCGACCTCAGCCGCCCCGGCGACTGGACCATCGGAGTGATCGACGCGCAGGACAGCGTGGTTGCGACTGCCACCGGCACCGGACAGCAGATCGACTGGCAGTGGGACGCGATGACCGATGAAGGCGAGGCCGCGGAGCCGGGCAGCTACCGCGTGGTCGCGCGGGTGACGGACCTGGACCGGCCGAACGTCGCGCCGGCGGTCATCCCGCTGGGTGACACCGAGATCTGGTCCGAGGGTGCGCGAAGGGAGATCAAGTTCTGGCACGAGCCGACCACGAAGAAGGTCATGCTGCACTCGCGGCCGGATCCCGGGCCGATGCTCTCAATGCGCTTGCCCGCCGGACCGAGCGTTTACATGGCCCGCAATGAGGTCGAGGGCGTACAGATCGTGACGCTGACCCATGAGCGGGAGCGGCTGCGCTTCGAGATGGGCGAACTGACGCACGATTCGGGTGCGCCCTTCGACGGCGAGGTCGAGATCCTGCAGGTGGGTTACGCGAAGACGCAGCATCCGGGCCGCTACGAGGTTCCGTTCGTGGGCTGGTGGCCGGATCCGCTGATCCCCGCCGACCAGATCCCCGGCGGCGAGATGATCGCTGAGCCCTACGAGTGCATGCCCGTGTGGATCAATGTGCACTCGACGAAGGAGACTCATCCCGGGACCTACCGCGGCGACCTGCTGATCCATCGCGAGGGCGAAGATGAGCCCGCGCGGATGCCGATCACCGTGGACGTCCATGACGTCACGCTCCCCGACAGCACCACGATCACGACCGCGTTCGCGCTCTACGAAGGCATGATCAAAAATACGTACGGAGACGCGTACGACGAGGACCTGCTGCTGGAGTTTCGCAGGTGCCAGGCGGATCACCGGATTAATCCCAGCGACATCTACCGCCGCGAACTGCACGACATCGAGATGCTGAAGTACTTCGACGAGCGCGACCAGCTTAACGCTTTCTGCGCGCGCTACATCCGGCGCTCGGAGGATGGGGATGGCTGGCACGAAGAGCAGCTTGCGCAACTGAAGGAGGAGCTTGACCCGTTCGTGGCGCGGCTGCGCGAGGAGGGACTGGCCGAGAAGGGCTACTTCTACGGCTTCGATGAGCGCGGCCCGGAGTACTATCCGGAGATGGCGCGCGTGGGGCAGTTCCTGAAGGAAAACTACCCGGAGATTCCGTTCGTCACGACCGCGAAGGATAACACCTACGGGCTTGAGAGCGGCCTCGACGGACTGGTGGACGCGTGGGTGCCGCTGACATCGCGCTACGACCCTGAAGCCGCTGAAGCCGCCCGCGAGCGCGGCACGAGCGTCTGGTGGTATATCTGCATCGGCCCGCACCACCCGTACGCGAACTGGTTCGTGGAGTACCCGGCGATCGAGCCGCGCCTGCTGTGGTGGATGACCTACCAGCAGCGCTCCGAGGGCTTCCTCTACTACACAATGAGCCGCTGGCCGAACGCCGACAGCCCGATGACTGTCACCGGGAGCAACAGGACCGACTGGGACCCGCAGTCCTACCGCACCGCGAACGGAGACGGCTGCCTGATCGCGGCGGGGCCTGAGGGGCCGCTGACGACGGTGCGGCTGGAGAACATCCGCGACGGGATCGAGGACCATGAGTTGCTGACGATCCTCGCGAACAAGCGCGGTGACGGCGGCGAGTTCTCGCGCGTGCTCTGCGACAAGCTCATCACGACCATGACCGACTTTACCCGCGATACGGCCCACTTCGCCGAAGTCCGCAGGCGATTGCTTCGCGAGTGCGAAAGGAAGTAGCGGATACCACCGGACAACGACCTCCGGGCGAGGGCGCCCGGAATCCAACCTTTGGAGGAGGACGATGAGGATGGAAACACCGAAGAAGATTGATCTACAGCTTGACAGCGGGCCGGACAGGGGCGCGGTCTACGACACCGACCCGATCCAGATCATGCGCATCAGGCTGGAGCCGGGCGAAGCGCTGCCCTTTCACAAGGCGAACTCCAACGTGCTGCTGGTCCCGCTCAGCGGAGCGCTCAAGTTCGAGGGAGAGTCCGGCGAGGAGCACCTCGTCGAACACGGTGAGGCGCTGCAGGTCGAATTCATGACGCCGATGCTCGTCAGCAACGCGGGCGAGGACCTGCTGACGTTCCTCGTGCTGAAGACGCCGCATCCGAAGACCATGGGCGAGTGACCGCTCCCGGGGAAGGACTGCACATGCCCGATCGTCCCGACATCCTGATGATAATGCCGGACCAGATGCGCGCCGACTGCATGGGCTGCGCGGGCAATGAGGCGATCGAGACACCGACCCTCGACGGGCTGGCCGAGAGCGGCGTGCGTCTCTCGCACTGCTGCACCTCCAGCCCGGTCTGCATGCCCGCGCGGTATTCGTTCGTGTCCGGCACATATCCGCACAACCATGGCATGTGGGCCAACCACGGCCGGCAGGATCCGTTCGATGAGACGATCTTCCACCGGCTGCAGGATGCCGGCTACTACACCGCGCACATCGGCAAGTCGCACTTCTACCCGCACGGCCATGAGATGCACACCCGCGAGTGGGAGCCGTATATGCACGCGCGCGGGTACGACTTCGTCCATGAGACCGGTGGACCGTGGGCGAACGCGCGGATGCCCTCGTATTTGACTGACTACTGGCAGGAGCGCGGCGGGCTGTGGGAGGCTTACAGGGAGGACTACGAGCGCCGCCGCCAGGCCGACGGGGCGGCGGTCTGGCCCAGCCCGCACTCGGTCGCGGACTACCAGGGCAGCTACCTGGGGCGCCTGGCGCGCGTGTACGTGGCCGGGTACGAGCGCGATGAGCCGCTGTGCGTGTACGTGGGCTTTCCGGGACCGCACATGCCCTGGGACGCGCCGGGCGAGTATGCGGAGATGTACGATCCGGACGCAATGCCCGACCCGATCCAGCCGCAGGACGCGCCGGCGTGGCTTTCCGAGGCCTCCCGCGAGTTCCACGGCTATCTGCGCCGCGATATATTCGACGAGGGCGAATTCAAGCGCATGGCGGCGAACTACTACGGCAAGGTCTCGCTGCTGGACCGCTGGATCGGGGATATCCTGCAGGCGCAGGACGCGCGGCGGGGGCTTGACAACACCATCGTGATCTTCTGGTCGGATCACGGGGAGATGCTCGGCGATCACCAGCGCATCAACAAGTGCGTCTTCTATCGCGGCGCGCTGCGGGTGCCGCTGATTATCCACTGGCCGGGCATGGACGGCGGTGCTACACGCGATGAACTGTGCTCGCAGATCGACCTGTTCCCCACGCTGCTGGACGGCCTGGGGCTGGAGCCGTCAAAGCGCGCGGTAGGGCGGTCGCTTCTCCCGGCATTACGCGGCGAAGAGGTGCCCGACGATCAGGAGGCGCTGAGCGAGGTGCGCGACTACACGATGCTCCGCACCCGGCGCTACAAATACGTGATCGACGATCAGGGCGAGGGCATTCAACTTAATGACATGGAGGAAGACCCGGAGGAAGTAGTGAACCTGTGCGGTCGGGAGGACATGGCGGAGGTGGAGGCGGAGATGCGGGACCGGCTGCTGCGGATGCTCGCGCGGACGCAGACCCGCCGGCCATATCCGACTGACCGGGGCGTTCCCGGGAAGGGCGAGATGCCCCGACCGTTTGCCGACTGACGGCGCAATCAAATAATGGCGCAGAAGGTGATCGGACGTGTACAATCTTCATCCGGTTCGAGTGTACTACCTTGACGAGGTGCAGGACGATCCGCGGACCGTCGCGCGCATGGAGCGCATGATCGGGGCCATGGAGGTCCCGGAGACGGGCGTGCAGGAGTTCAGCCGCGAGGACGTCCCTGAGGTGCTGGAGGACCTGCAGGAGGCGTGGCAGCCGGAGCTTGTCTTCAATCACGCGCACGGCTCATGGGGGCGGCCGGTAGTCTTCACCGTGCAGGACCTCGAAGGCACAACCCCCGAGTACGAGGATATCGTGGAGCACATTCCGGAGGGAACGAGCCTCAGCCAGGTGCACCAGCTTCTCGGACACATCGCGCCCACGCAGAAATACCACCAGCGGGAGGATGACTGGGAGAAGAACTACGTCTGCTGGCCGACCGAGGATTTCGGCACCATGGCAGGCTGCCCGCACGGCTGCCAGTACTGCGGGACCGGCAAGTCGAGCCTGTTCACCGCGGTGGGGACGAACATCGAGGACTTCATGGAGACCGTGGTGCCACGGCTGGCGGCCGAGCGGCCGTGGCAGAAGTGCTTCCGCATGATCGGCTGGGGCGCCGATCACATCACATGGGAGCCCGAGTACGACTGCATCGGGCGTTACGCGGCGAAGCTCGCGGAGCTTGACCGCTACGGCTACTTCCACTCGGCCAGCGCGAACGTGGACTGGCTGGAGGACGTGGAGCACCGCGACCGGCTCATCGGCATCTGGAGCACAAGCTGCGAGAGCATGGCGCGGGAGATCGAACCGGGTTCGGGGCCGGCGATCGAGCGAATCGAAGCCGGCGCGAAGTGCGAATCGTGGGGCATCCCGGTGCGCTTTAAGCTCAAGCCGATGATCCCGATGGCGAACTGGCGCGAGGAGTACGCGGACCTGCTGGAGCAGATGTGCAAGCAGACCAACCCCGAGTCGATCGGCTTCTGCGTGGTCATGTGGAACACCATCGAGAGCCTCGACGCGAAGATCGACCTGGACCTGCTGGATCAGGAGTACGTGCAGGCCGCGCGGGACGCCGCCGATGAGATGGAGGGCGTCGTCACCGGGCCGTTCCCGCACGAAGTCCGCGCGGAGATATACCACTACCTCACCGACCAGGTGCGCCGCTGGAACGAGGACGTGCCGCTGTACATCAGTACCGAGTCGCGCGAGATGTGGGACGAGATGAGCGAGGCGCTCGGGCAGAAGCCGGGGAGCTTCTTCTGCGGCTGCAACCCGATCGGTCTGCCGGGCCGAAAGCTGGCGGTCTCGGAGGACTGCCCGCACTCGACGTATCGGCTGGCGGAGGGAACGGGGGACGATTGAACGGCAGGGGCGAGCTACGAGCTACGAGCTACGAGCTACGAGCTACGAGCTACGAGCTACGAGCT
>CAZAHB010000017.1:0-42583 GCA_964484945.1 uncultured Armatimonadia bacterium
ACTACCCCCGCTACTACCTCTTACCTCCATACACAACCTATAGAACGTAACTGGACCACTGGCTGGCAGCGAACCACGACAGTGCCCCGGATGGGACCGATCAGCGAGACCTCCCAGCCGGTGAGCGCACCGTTGTCGAGGACAGGCTCAAAGCACTGGGCTATCGATGACAGGAGACGGTGTATCCGGCGGATTTCCCGGGCACCGGGGAGGTTTCCGCAGCGTTGCTTGGAATATAGGCCACACTGTCACATCAATCCCAAACTTCAAAATCCTGTCAGGGTGACCTCAGTGACCGGCACAAGCGCGTCTGAGAAGCAGGCTCGGCGGGTGGTCGTTGCCGATGACGAGGACGTGATGCGCAACATCCTCAGCACATTGCTTGAGAGAGAGCACTGTGCGGTGACCGAAGCAGCGTCCGGAGAAGCGGCTGTCGAGGCAGTAGCCACCAGCGAAGGTGGCGTGGACTTACTGGTGGCAGATGTCATGATGCCTGATATGACCGGAATCGAGACCGCGTCACAGATCAGACAGCAACATCCACAGATCCCGGTGCTCTTCCTGACAGGTTTTGACGCAGACACTGTGATTGGCGATGCCGCTGACGGACCTCTCACGGAGGTGCTCGAGAAGCCGTTCGAAACCGATGAGTTCCTGCGCGCGGTCGAAAGACTGCTGAATGGGCAATCCGCCGGCCGGACTGCCACCTGACCACTGAGCGCGCCGGGGAGCGCTGAAATCACGCGCTGACGCTCACAAACGCTGGGCTTCGTCGAGGCCGCCTCTCGACGAAGTCCCCGGGGTGAAATGTTTGTGCCTACGGTTCTGGTCGTTGATGATGAGAAGATCCTTGTTAACCTGCTCCAGCGACAATTGCGGTCTGAAGGCTACGAGGTGTTGACTGCTCTGGATGGCCTGTCGGCTTTGAGCCTTGCCCGACGCCACCACCCGGATCTTGCCATCCTGGATATCAGCATGCCCGGGATGAGCGGCCTTGATCTCTGCACACGGTTGCGCGAGGACCCGACGCTGGAGGACTTGGCCATTCTGTTTCTTACTCAACGCGACCGGGTCGCCGACCGAGTTGACGGTCTGGACAGCGGGGCCGATGACTACCTGCCCAAACCCTTTGACACAACTGAACTGCTCGCCCGCGTGCGGGCCCTGCTGCGACGTGTTGGCTCTGACGGAATGGAAGACGATGAGGGCGACCGGACGCTCACTGTGGGTGACATCACCCTCGATCCGGCTCGCTGCGTGGTCAAATGCGATGATGAAGAGGCTGAACTGACGCCCGTGCAGCTGGACCTTCTCTACCACCTGATGTCCCATCCCGGGGAGGTCTTTGGCGCCGACCAGTTGCTTGTGCAGGTGTGGGGCTATGCGCCGGGCACCGGGGATACCAGCCTCGTGCGGTGGCACATTAGTAACCTGCGCAACAGAATCGAGGACGATCCATCCTCCCCCACCCGGCTGCGCACTGTGCCCCGCCAGGGCTATGTGTTCGGAGAGAAGCCGGAGTAGACCCGGCGCGTTGTTGCCGAGCTTTACTCGAAGCCACCGCCGAGCCAGTCCGCACCGCGCGTCTCGATCCCATATGGTGTGTCCTCAAACTGCACCTTCAGCACCGGTGCCAGCGGCCCCGGCGGGTCAGCCGGCAGTCCACTGACGCGGAAGCGGCTGTTCGCGATCGGCTCGACCTGAAGCTCATCGCCGGTCGCGAGCAGTTCAGCGGAAACGATCTCGGGGCCGATCTTCGAGACAATCAACTCCTCGCCCGGATAGTAGAAGATCGTGAAGTAGCCGGTATTGCCCTGGCAGGTCCACATGCCGTAGTGGAACATCGGCCCCTGCGGGTGCCCGACGGGGGGATAGATGCCCTCGGGTTCGGTGCCGTAGATCGCCGCACCGTAGCGGTCCATCCACTCGCCGATCGGCCGCAGCACATTCAACTCGCGCTCGTCGATCAGCCCGTCCGGTCGCGGGCCGACGTTCAGCAGGAAGTTCCCTCCCAGCCGCACTGCGTCCACCAGGTGGTAGAGCACCTGCCCCGGGGATTTGTCCACGAGGCTGTTACGCAGATAGCCCCATCCGGGAGCGTAGTTGAGTGTCATACAGGTCTCCCACGGGCGCCCCCCGCCCTCGGCCTGCACGCGCTGCTCGGGAGTCCCGAAGTCCCCGTCGAGCCCCGAGCGGTTATTCAGCAGCGCTTTCGGCTGCAGGTCGCGCACCATCTCCGCGATCCGCTCGGCCTGCCAGAATTCGGCGCGGTCCTCGACGACCGCCTCACCGGCCCACTGCCCCGGTGTTCGCTGTCCGGCCGGCGCACCACCGTCGAACCACAGGATATCGATCTCACCGTAGTTAGTCATCAGCTCCCGAATCTGCGCGTGCGACTGTTCGATCATCGCCTCAACTTCATCGGGATAGCCCTCCGCGTCCCAGTAGCCACGCCAGCGCCAGTTCATCAGCGAGTAGTAGAACCCCACGCCCAGACCCGCATCACGCAGGGCTTCGACATACTCCGCTACAAGGTCCCGGCCCGGGCCCGTGTTGGCCGCGTTGAAGGTGTCATACTTGCTGTCAAACAGCGCGTAACCGTCGTGGTGCCGGGTTGTGAGGACCATGTACTTCATGCCCGCGTCCACCGCATCCGCTGCGAGACATTCGGCCCAGTCATCCCGCGGCTGGAACTCATCTGCCAGGCGTTCGAACTCGTCGAGCGGCATCACATCGCGCGAGAGTATCTGCTCACCCCGGCCCAGGACCGCGCTGCAGCCCCAGTGTACGAACATTCCGAAGCGAGAATTCTTGAACCATTGAATCTGCTCGGAGCGATCGCCTGAACTCGACATCTTTACCTCTCCCTGTTCACTGCGCCTGCCCCACGCCTCTCATCACGCGGACTTCAAACTCACATTCGCCGGCGGTTTCGTCATACAGAAGCTCGATTTGGTTTTCGCCGGGCATCAGAACATGCCCGTCTTCTGTCGGCTGCGTATCTCCGACATGCACGCCACCCTCGCCCAACAGATGCGACGACCCGTCCGGCGAGAGCACGATCGTCTGCCAGCGCCGATCGCCGGAGGGAAGCCCCACCGTCTCTCCGCGCACGGTCATCTCCGCGCCCGGCAGGCCCGTCGGCGAGACTGAGCCGAGCGCCCTGATCCCATCAAGAGCGATGGTACAGGTGGTGTTCGCCGGGACCTTCTGGTAGTAGACGATCATGTCGGTGATCCGAGAGAAGTCGAGTTCCCGGAAGGGATCGGGGCGCTCGATCTCGATGTAGGCCCATCCGTCGAAGCTCACGCGCACGGGATAGACAGCAAGCCCGCCATCCGCGTCGCGAAGCTGGAACTTGATCCACTCTCCGTTCGCATCCCCCCGCACCCAGAAACCCATCGCCTCGTGATCGCGGACGGAGATGGTTTCGTCGAAGTCCAACTGGATGCCCGAGTATCCGTTCACGTTGTCTGTCTCGTTAGTCACCTCATAGACGAGGCACTGCTTTCCGGTCTTCCCCTCCCCGGCCCGCCACCTGTGGGTGCAGCCGTCACGGACCCAAGCCTCCTGGAAGCCGCTGATATCCTCGAAATCCTCGATACGCGTCACGGCATCGTCGTAAGCTTCACCGGCGCCGCCCTTCTTCGTCAGCCTCAGATCCAGCTCGAAGGGAACCGGCCGCTCGGCATCAGAGTCAACGCTCAGAGCCAGTCGCCCCTTCTCGCCGGTGGCTTCGCGCATCGGATCGTAGCTGACGCGCCGCAGCCGCGCGCGGTCATCGCCGACAAGCTCCAGCAGGTAATCCACGTTCAGTTCGCGCAGCCTCTCGAGTTGCGCCTCGGTCAGCCGGCGCTCGACGTGCGCGATCTCACACCGCCGGCTGATATCAAGCAGGTCCATCCCGCGAGGATGGTTGTCCAGCCAGTCCACGCGCGCCGAAAGCGACAGAGGCGCGTTGAAGCCGAGGCCCTTGTGCCGCACGTATCGGAACGCGACCAGGGGCATCCAGCCGTAGGGGCCTTTCAGCCCGTACCAGCCGACCTCGCGCGGGAGGTAGAGGAAGCGGTGCCCCAGGTCCCGCGCGAAGCCCTTCAGCCGCTTATTGAGGTAGCCGCGCCAGTCCTCGTAGCCGTCGGCGGAGGCGGTGCGGCTCATCAGGTGCCACGAGGAGTGCCAGGTCCGCCCGGCCTGCATGAAGATATCCCTGTTTTCCAGCTTATCGTAGATCGCCCGCTGGATCTGGGCGCCGTAGAACCACTCGTCCGGTCCGTACTTGGAGTAGTCCATGTAGAGCATATCCGCGCCGACGGTGTCACAGACCTCCGCGAGGCGGCCTGTGTAGTACTCGCCCACCTCGCTGTGCAGGTCGTAGACGAAGCGTCCGTAGTAGCGGCGCATGTGTTGCGCCTCCGTGCCCGCCTGATGGCCCTCAGGGCCGGTTTCATGGGCCCCGCGTGTGCATCCGACCAGCCCCCACGGCTCCTCCATCTGCGTCGATGTATAGGTGACGATCTCGTCGCCGATCTGCACATCCATACCGTGGTCGCGCGCCTCGCCTCGCTCAGCCGGAAAGTCCTCAGGGGGTTCGGTCAAAGGGATGAAGGTGGCCTCGGGGCCAATGTCCTCAGCCAGCACGCCCGTGGCGTCTCTGACCAGGCCGGGCGCGGGGTCGGGCGTGACAAAGGCATCGTTCTGCGTGATCGCGCAACAGGCCGCCGAGTGGATCGCGACCTTCATTCCCGCCGCGTGAATCTGGTCGCAGACATCTTTGAATCCGGCCATCCCGTGCGGAAAGTTGCGCTCGTTGATCTCCAGATGTCCACCCGTCGCGGCCCAGCAGTTCGTGTTGATCATGACCATATCGAACCCGCCGCGCAGGGCGTAATCAATCGCGCGATCCGCATTGGCCTCGGTTACATCATGCAGGAACAGGTAGGATTTGCGCACCTCCGGCGACAGCTTCGTCCACACGCCATCATACGTCGGATGCGGGAGGTCGTGTTGACGCTGGATGCGAGCCGTCAGGTCCTGTATCTGCTCGCAGGGGCACCCGTACAGCGCCACGCCGTTGCCCT
Source organism: uncultured Armatimonadia bacterium (assembly GCA_964484945.1). Classification (GTDB taxonomy): domain Bacteria; phylum Armatimonadota; class Zipacnadia; order Zipacnadales; family UBA5352; genus UBA5352. Next base: position 5,079 of record CAZAHB010000017.1, read on the forward strand.
CCAGGGGCCCGATGCGCCTGTAGCATTCGGCTTCGACTACATTGATCGGCTCGCGGCCGTCCATCTCGCGCCGCGCCGGTCGCGCATTGATCGGGATATCGAGCGCAAATGCGCCCGCCACGAAGGTGTCGTTGTAAACCGCATTCATCCGGGGCGCGCGGCCGGGCAGGCCCTGTGTCGGCAGATGCGCCAGCAGCACCTCGTCCACATTCTCGCCGGTTACCTCTTCCAGTTCGAGCATGAAGTAGCCGTCGCGCTCATCGACGGAGAACCGCAGGCCGAGATCGTCCCTCTCGAACGTTACCGTGACGCTCGAACCATCGCGGTCGAGGCCCGTACAGTTGTGATGGCTGCCATCTTCCAGCACCACCGAACACAGGTGACGGTTGCTCCACGATGCCGCGTAGTTCTCGCCAGTGGCTCGATCGACCAGTTCGGTCAGCCGCCCCTCCTGATCAAACGCGAACCGGACCAGGTCATTCTCCAGTACCAGCGGTTCGGCATGCGCGGCGGCGCACAGGGCAAGTGCGATCAGGATGCTCTTCTGTTTCACGTGTTATCAGTCCCATTCTCGTATTCACGCGCGGCCCCTGCGACGCATCGCCACGGCACGTTCAGTCCTCCCAGCGCCCCTCATCCTGTCCTGCCGGGTGGATGCCGTCGAGTCGGTCGAAGCTCTCCCCGCCACCACCGCGCAGGCCAGCAAGGTCCCGCTGGCCGAAGCCTGTGACCGCCTCGCGCACTCCATCGACCTCCGAATCCGCGTACCGCGAGAACCACCGCTCCATGCGTCGGCGCATCTGAGCGATGCGTTCGGTCTGCTCCGGGTCATCCACAAGGTTGGCGGCCTCATCGGGGTCGGTCGCGAGGTCGTACAGTTCATCCGGACCGTACGGATAGCGCCGCACGTACTTCCACTCGCGGGATCGTATCATGCGCGTGGGGCCGTACTCGTCGAAGACCACCACGTCCTCGCGCGGAGCATCCCCCTCGCTGGTGAGCCCCGAAGCGAAGCTGGTGCCGGGCAGTATGCCAGACTCATGATCGTCGATATCCGCAAGCTCCAGGAGGGTTGGCCGGATGTCGTACTGGCTGAGAAGCTCCTCGCAGACCTCGCCCTCCGGTACTGTGCCGGGCAGTGAGGCGATCGCGGGAACCTTGACCGATGTGTCGTACATGTTCAGCGGGAAGGTCCCGTTGCCCTTGCCGCAGATCCCGTGCTGGCCCATGTTCATGCCGTTGTCGCCACAGAAGAACACCAGCGTGTCCTCGCGCAGCCCCTGTGCCTCAAGCTCGTCGAGCAGCCGCCCGACATTTCGGTCCATCTCGGTCACAGCCGCGAAGTAGCCTGAGCGGTCCACCCGCCGCCCCTCTTCGGTGTAGAACTCCCGGAAGGCCCGCTGCCACGGGTGCCGGGGTAGATCCGGCAGCGATTCGAAGGGACAATCGTGATAGTACATGTCAAAGGTTTCGTCGGGATGGTTCTCGCGCGTCCACGGACTGTGTGGCGCCACGTAGTGTACGCTGAGGTAGAACGGATCGTCGGCCGGGCGCACATCGCGCAGGAATTGCAGCCCGAGGTCAGTGATTCGATCCGGGCGATAGCCCTCCTGCGTCACCGGCTCACCGTCCACCATCGCGGGCGCGTCGTAGTAGTGCCCGCCGCGGAAGGGCCGCCAGTAGCTGAAGCTCTTCTGTGCGGTCCCGGGTGCGCCCATGTGCCACTTGCCGGAGATGCCGCAGGTGTACCCGTCGGCGGCCAGAAGGTCGGTCGTGGCGCTCAGGCCCGCGAGATACTCGATCGGCCGCTCGTTCTCGCCTCCACGGGGCCAGTCCCCGTGCTTGATGTAGTCATGCACCCCATGCTGTGACGGAATGCGCCCGGTCAGGATGGATGATCGCGCCGGCGAACTCACCGGGCAGGTGCAGAAGAAGTTCTCGAAGCGCGTGCCTTCCGCGGCCAGGCGATCGAGGTTCGGGGTCTGGATCTCGTCATTGCCCGCACAGCCCATCGCCCAGCAGCCCTGATCGTCGGTGAGAATGAAAAGAATATTCGGTCGTTGCGCGCTCATTTCTGGTCCTCCCAATCAATGCACATCGTCGCCGTCGGCTATGTGGCGCCCAGCAGGTCGTGCCTGATCCGCTTCTGCAGCGCTTCGATCTGCGCAAAGGCCTGACTTACAAGCGTGCGTTCGACCTCATCGAGGGTGCGCCATGCCACGAGATTATCCGGTGGGTCCCCGGCCTGAAGGGCTTCTGTCTGCCGCTGCAGGCGCAGCCGCATGAGATTCGTAAAGGCCGCCGAGGTCTCTTCCTGTGTTGCGTCCGCGAGCGCCCCGACCTCGGCAAGTCCGTTCAGTCTCTCCACCGTGTTCGGCCCATCGATTCGCTGCTGGAGCGCGTACACCCGGGCGAAGCCGGTGATCGGCGCCATCGTATCCTTAATGTTGAGCATCTGCACGTTGCCGCCCTGGGAGCCGCCCGCGATAATCCGCCCGAACAACTGCACCGGGGGCTTGAACTGCGTCACGTGCTGTCCCAATTGCGCGAAGAACGCGGGATGAGTCTCCGCCTGGTCGAAGACATGCTCCCGAAGCGCATCGGACAGCTTGCGATCACCGTGCACGGCACGGAAATCGAAGAACGCTACAAACTCGAGCACCTCCATCGGCTCCGCCCGGCGGATCCACTCGGAGAAGTAGTCTTTCCACACCGACAGCGGCTGACTCCAGCGCGGATTCTGCGCCATGATCTCGCCCCGGCAGTAGGGGAAGCCCGCCTCATCAAGCCACCCACACACTCGGCGGCCCAGCTCCAGGAAGTACTCCGCCACTAGCTCATCCTCAGCGCCCTCATCATCGTAGATCAGCGCGTTGTCCTGATCACTACCCGGCGTCAGCTCTTCCCGGCCGTGGCTGCCCAGCCCGAGGAAGCAGAACTGGACCGGTGCGGGCCCAAGCTCCTGCCGGGCGAGTTCGATGAAACGCACGCATGCTGCGTCACAGACCGACGTGAGCATCCGCGTGACACGCTCCGGAGGCGCGTTGGTCTCCGTCAACGCCTCCGCCAGTCCCGGAGCGCGCCGAGCCGCAGCAATAACCTCCTCGGCGTTCTCCGCATGCGCGATCTCGCGCGCCAGCACAATCGGCCCGTAGCTGGGGAACTGCAGAAGCTCGCGGTGGCGGACCACACCCGTGATGTCACCGGAGCGGTCGCGCACCGCCAGATGCTGCACACCCCGCTCCTCCATCTCCACCAGTGCCTGGTAGATCTCCGCGTGGTCGGGGACCGAGGCGACAGGTGCGGTCATCACGCGTCCCACGGGCGTCTGCAGGTCGAGCCCGGCGGCAATCACCCGCTTGCGCAGATCACGGTCGGTGAAAACACCGACCACCTCTCTGTCATCGGATCGAACCAGCGTGACGGTCGATTTGCTCGCCGTCATCCGGCGCACCACCGAGATCACGCTGTCATCGATTGCACAGAAGACCGCCGGCGACTGCGCCGCGCTGACCGGTTCGTGCAGAAACAGCATCGCTCCCTGCAACCGTCGCACGAGTGCCTCACGTTCGGCCTCTCGCTGCTCCTGGTGCGTGACATCCTCCAGCAGGCAGTCCAGGAATTTCGCTCGGCCGGCCTCATTGCGCACCAGTGTGGCGCTCAGGTCGATCGCGATTCGTCCTGACGCCCCGCTCAGATGCACTCGCCGCTCGGCATGCCCCATCTCTTCGGCCTCGTCGAGAAGCTCCTGCCACCCCTCGTCGCTCCCCAGCACCGGGGGCAGCCTCAGCGGCTGCTCATTATCCTGCGCCATACGCAGCAGCCGCCGCGCGGAATCCGTCGCCTCGACCACGGTTCCCCGCGGGGTCGCCCGCACGCGTGTCAGTCCCGGCGGCACAGCCTCACCGACCTCGCCCAGGGTCGCCAGACGCGCCTGCTGCGATTCGCCCTCGGCCTCCGGCCCCGCCACCGGCTTCACCAGCAGGATGAGCGCATTGTGCTCGTCAAGCACCATGCGATTGATTGCGATTGCGCACTCGACCAGCGTCCCGTCTCGCTTGCGCAGCACGCCCTCGAACCCGCCCGGCGCTGTCTCATCAGGCCCGGCCTCGCGCTTCCACGCGGCCTCGATGCCGTCCCATGCCTCCTCATTCTCAGCCACGCGCGGTAGCACGTCCTCGAGGTCCAGCAGGGACATTTGCTCCTGGGTCGCCCCGAGTAGATCCAGCAACATCGCGTTCGCGTAGCGGCAGCGGCCGTGCTGGGCGCCATCGCGCTCGATCAGCAGCACGCCCTCCGTCGTCGCCTCAACCAGCGAGCGGTAGCGCGCCGTCGATGCGCGCAGGCCCTCTTCGGCCTCGGCCCGCCGCCGTTCCACGCGCAGACTCGCGCGCAGGCTCCACAGCAGCAGGAGAGCAACCACCGCCACGATCGCCCCCGACGCGCGAAGCAGATTGCCCTTGATCTGGGAGATCTCCGCGCGGACGTCCTCGGTATACAGTCCGGTGCCCACGATCCAGCCCCATGGCTCGAAGCCCTGGACGTAGGACTGCTTGGGGGCAACGCGCTCGGGGTCATCCTTCCACTGCCAGACGTAGTCCACATAGCCCCCGCCCTGCTCGCGCACTACCCGTGCGAACTCCACGAAGATCCGAGTCCCCCTCGGGTCCGTGTAGTCGGAGACGTCCCGCCCCTCCAACTCCTGGACGTACGGGTGCATGATGATCTTCGGCTGCATGTCCTGGATCCAGAAGTAATCCTTGCCCTCGGGGCCATAGCGCAAATGCTCGATCCGGTCGGCTGCCAGTCGCTGGGCCTCGCGCAGCGAAAGCTCCCCTGCCCGGGCGTCACGATGATAGGCTTCCACGATGCTGATGGCCGAGTGCGTCAACTCCCGAATCATCTCGCGCTTGCGTTCGAGCAGCGATTCTTCGAATGCAGGCAGCACGAGGCCAAACAGCGCCCCTACGAACAGCGTAATCGCGAGCACGGTGGGAAGCACGACGTGCAGGAGGAAGTGTCGGCCTTTGGGGTGCAGACGCGGGGTCTCAAGCGTCCCGGTATCACCGGAACTGCCCGCACCGCCGCCCTCGGCAACGGCGTCCCGAAAGCTCTTCCACTGGTCCGTCGTAACCTGCACGCCCGGTCCGTCTCGCCCCCGTCGCATCTCATGCAGGTCGCTTCCACCGACCGCGAGCAGGCCGAGGTCCTCTGCCAGCGCGAAGAGTCTCTCCTGCTGAACCTGGGTGTATGGGCCATAGAAGGCCTCGACACCATCCAGCCCGGCCCGGGCGAGATCCTCCAGAAGCTCGCGCAGGCGCTCTGGATCAGGTGCGAGGACGAGCGGATGGGCCAGAAAGGCTCGTCCACCCGCATCGTGGATCAGATCGATCGCGGCGCGGATATCCAGCCGCCCGTTCGTGCGATTGGCACCATCCTCCGACGCATTCGCGCGCGTTTCGGAAGCCGTGTGCACGGATGTGCGATGTGAGCGAGCCGGTCGGCCCTGGCGCGCGGCGGCGAGAGCCTCCAGCAGTTCCGGGTGGTCCGGGTCGAAGCCGTACGCCAGCAGGTGGGCCTCCTCTCCATCAAGCGTCACCGTCATCTCGACACCCGTGACCGTGCCCATCCCTCGCTGACGTGCCGCCCTCTGGAAAGTCTGAACGCCCTCCACGGTGTCATGATCGGTGAGCGCAGCATAGACGACGCCCGCCGAGGCAAGCTGTGCGGCGACCTCCTCAGGACTGAGGACGCCGTCGCTGTGCACCGAGTGGACGTGGAAGTCAACGTGAGTGGTCGCGCTCATCATGGCCCCGGCGTATCACGGTCAATCGATTGCGTGCGAAGGCATTTTCGCCATACAGCCCGCCACCCCTTCCCCGCGCCGGCTCGTACCCCATCCGACCGCCCAACATTGCGCGCCAGGCCCGAAGCCGGTAAGATGGACGCAGACGTGCCAACCAGCGTGCCCGGAGTAAATGATGACCGAATCCACTGAAACCAAGCAGGCAGCCGACGAGATGATCGCCGGATTGATCGACTACCTTGTTCGTGCCCAGGAAGAGCAGGGCGAGTTCGCGGGCAGCTTCTGGAGCGAACTGGCCTACCACATCCCGGACCTGGACTATCGCGCGGGCGGCAGCCACCACAACCGGACGGTCGGCAGTGCCGCGCTTGCTTTCGTGAAATGCGCCGAAAGTTCGGCCCATGATGACCTGCGAGAGCGCGCCGAGCGGGCCTTCGACTGGGTCTGCACGCGCCAGCATGACGATGGTGGACTGTTCGAGATCACCAACAATGACGAGCCCTCGCGCTTCCATCTCGACTACGAGCGAAGCTCGATCTCCCTGGGGATGGTGACCCACGGGATGGCCGCTTCGATGCAGCGCGGGCTCCATGCGCGGGAGGCGTGGGTGCAGTTTTTGCGCGGGGCCGCACAGTGGCAGCTTACTGTGGAGACCGATCCGGGCAATTTCCTGCACAGTGAGGGCTATCCGGAGGACAAGCTGATCCTCAACGCCTGCGCGCACGCCGCGGAGACGCTGCTGGTGGGGATGGCGGTCGCTGAGAACCGCGAAAACCGCCTCGCATTCCGCAAAGGCGCTGTCCGCGCCGTTGAAGCTATCCTCGCGAACCAGCGCGACAGTGGCATGTTCCCGTATTCCAGCTACGAGGACGACAACTCCGTCTCATACACGGCCACAGTCTGCTGGGTGCTGCAGAATCTGCTCGACCAGGGGATCCTGCCGATGGATCTGCGCGAGGATGTCCCACCACACCTGGAACGAGCGGCGGCTTTCCTCTCCGAGCAGGTCAGAGACGATGGCTCCATCGACTGGGAGACCTGGGAGAATCACGGGCAGAAGTACCACACCTGGGTATACGGGCTGATGGCCCGCGCGATGGCGTGGCATGATGATCCGGACCTGCGCGATGCCGCCGCGCGGCTGCTCGGCTTCGTATACCGGGAACTGTTCGATCCACAGAAGGGCCTCCCGCGCCTGTTCGACTTCCCCGTGGGCGAGGAGCGCGAGATCTGCGGTCGAACCGTCCGCGCCGAAGGCCTCTACGAGTGCGCATATCACCAGGCCGACCTGCTCGACTGCCTCGTGGATGTGCAGGAGTTGCTGGGCGAACAGTGATACCCGGCGACGGGCTCAATCGTAAAGCTGCGGCCTGCGCTCTGCCCATGTGGCGTCGCGGAAGCTCGAGCCGCGGAAAGTGCGCAGTTCCTCGCCGATGTCGCAGTCCGCGACGATGACCGTCTGGCGGCCGTCGTTCCACGCGAGGATGTCGCCGCTGGGCGAGATGATGCAGCTTCCCTCTTTGTTGTTGCGCGCGATGACCATCCAGATGTGGTTCTCGATGGCCCGCGCGCGCATGATCGTCTTCCATCGGTCGGGCGAAAACTTCGATGGTGCCCACTGCCACTCAACCGCGCGGTGATCGCCCATGATCGACAGCAGCATCATCTCGATCCCCCGCCGCGCCGGGACGCGCGTGCTGTCGAGCAGCGAACTGTCCTTGCAGATCGTGCAGCCGACCGTACCGACCGGGGTCTCTATGACCGGAAGCTCATCACCGGGCGTGACCCCGTCCCACCCCTCGGTTATCGCAAGGTGGGTCTTGCGGTAGGTACCGATGATATCGCCATCCGGCCCCCAGATGACCATCGTGTTGTAGTAGAGGTCGTCATCCTTCTCCTCGGTGGAGAAGGCGATCATCATGTCGTGCGCATCGGCGATCTCGGAGAACACATCGGTCTCCGGCCCGGGTATCTCGATGGCGTGCTGGTAGTAGGGCGTCGGGAGCCCCCACTGGAGGATGACCTCGGGCATCACCAGCAGCTCCGGGTTGAACTCGGCGGCCTTGCGGGCAAGCTCGGCGTACTGCTCCACGTTGTCGGACAGGCTCTCGGGACTGCGCGGCTTCTCGGCCGCGACCGCGATGCGGTGGATGCGCGAGGGCGGAGGATCGGTGACTTCGATACCGGGCAGGCGGAACTCGGCCCGGCCGGTCGCCGTCCAGCGGACGCCAACGCGCAGCACGCAGCGGGTGGCATCATCGGGACAGCGACGAATCCGCTCCGCGCGGCCCTCGGCAGGCGCCTCGTGGATGAGCAGGTAGTCGTAGTCCACGCGCTCGCCCTCATTGTCCTCCCAGAAGACAAACAGCGGCATCCCGTCGAGCACGCTGGCGAGGTTCTCGGCGAGGTAGGTGATGCCGATCTCATACCACCGGCCGCCCTCCACCGGGAAGACGATATCCCAGCCGCCAAAGCAGCCGGGGCTGCCCGAGCTTTCCGCCACCAGCGTGTCTGCGTCACGCGACAGCTTCGGTTCAAGACCCTCGCGGGCCGTCCATGTGCGCAAGCGGCAGGGCTCGATATCGCCGGCGCATTCGATTTCAACCTCGGGGAGCGTCTCCTGCACGATCATGAATGTTCCTCCGTCTCAGGCGCCATCCTTTCGTCTGTGGAACGATAGTTCTTCCGCCTGTGCAGCCTTCCCTTCCCGCTCGGCAGGTTAAACGGGCGCGTTCGGCGAATAGCAATCCATGGAATCACCGACGGGAGGAGCGCACGCATGGATCGGCAGGTGCGTCTGCCTGAACTGAATATGCGCGATCTCACCTTCGTCGTGCTGATCTACTGCGGGCTGATGGCGGCCGTATGGCCGCGCCGGACCTACGACATCTGGTGGCATCTGTCCGCCGGAAAGTGGATGGTCCAGAACCAGCAGATCCCACACGAGGATCCCTTCACCTGGACCAGAGAAGGTGAGCCGTGGACCGCCCACGAGTGGGCGTGGGAGCTTCCCATGTACGCGCTCTACTCGCGATGGGGACACGTCGGCCTGATGGCTCTGCGCATGCTCGTGGCGGTGATCTGCTGTGGGCTGCTGGCATGGCTGTGCCTGCGCAGGGGCGCAACGCCGCTGGCCGCCATGGGGGCCGGAGCGCTCGCGATATTCGCGGCCAGACCGCTGTTCAATGACAGGCCGCAGGTAGCCACGATGCCCTTCTTCATCGCCATGCTCTGCCTGATCGAGCAGGCAGATAACGGGAAGGAACGGTGGCTTCTGATCGGTGCGCCATTGATGATGATCGCCTGGGTGAACGTTCATGGCGGTTTCATCTACGGCCCCGCGCTGATCGGGCTCTACGCCCTGTGCAAGGTGCCGGGGTGGATCCAGCAATGGCGGGGAGACCGTCCACTGGCGCCCTCACCGGGACTGATCGTCGGCGCCATCGCGCTGGCGGGACTGGCCTGCCTGGCCAACCCGAACGGCATCGAAGGAGCGACCTACCCGTTGGAGTACATCACGGGCGGGCATGCCTGGCATGCGTCGGTTATCACCGAATATGAGTCCCCGGATTTTTCCGAACCTATTTTCGTCATCCTCGGGCTTCTCATCGTCGCATCCACAGCCGTTTTCGCCGCCTCGGACCGACGCGGGAATCTCTGGGAGGTGGCATTGACGGCCGTCTTCCTTTACACTGCCCTGAAGTGGCAGCGGAACACCGCGCTGTTTGCATTCGCAGTCGCCGCTCCACTCTCAGCGCACCTGACTCACCTGATGCGCCGCATCGGTCTCGGCCAACTCAGTGAAGCCGCGGACCAGGCGAAGCCCGTTCTGCTGCACTGGGCCATTGTCATCGTGCTGGCCATCTCCGCGGCGCTGGCAGTGCCATCGGCCGCGCGCAGGGCCGATGCGAAGTTCGAGCAGGACGTCCCGGTTGAGTGCGTGCAGTATGTGAAGGAGACGGGACTGCAGGGGCGGATGTACAACACCTACAGGTGGGGCGGGTATCTCATCTGGCATCTCTGGCCCGATCACCCGGTGATGGTTGACGGGCGGGCGGATGTGATGGGCCGCGAACTCGTGTCCGACTGGCGCAAAGCCCACAAGCTGAAGGAAAGCTGGGAGGACATCCTGGACGAGTACGAGATCGACTGGGCGATCATCTCGGTCAGCGCACCGCTCGCGCGGGGTCTTGACGAGCATCCTGACTGGCGACTGGCCTGCTCCGAGCCCACGGCGCGGCTGTTTGTCCGACGGGGCTCCATCGCGGACGAAACGGCCGCCGGACAGCAATGAGCGCGTGAAGCCCGAGCAGGTGCGTCTTCCGCTGTCGCACCGCCATTTCGCACTGATCCACCGGCACACCAGGAGACAGTTGCGTGCTTCTCTTCCCGATCGGCACAGAGCGGCAGCGTCGCGGCTTCCCCTGGGCGACCGTGTCCCTCATCGTCGCCAATGCATTCGTGTACTTCTTCCTGCAGACCGGCCCGGAGAGCGCGAACTTCTCCCTGGTCTATGGGCGCTTCGAGTGGTGGATGCCGATCACGTACATGTTCGCCCACGGGGGCTTTCTGCACCTGGCCGGGAACATGCTTTTCCTGTGGGTCTTCGGCCCCCATGCGGAGGACGCACTGGGCCGCGGCCGCTACATGCTGGTCTACTTCAGCGCAGGTTTCGCCTCGGCCGCCCTTCACGTGCTGTCATCAATCGCGTTCTATCCTGAGGACCTCGGGATCGGCCTGGTCGGTGCGTCCGGGGCCATCATGGGGGTCGTCGCGCTGTTCGTGTTGCGTTTTCACGGCGTCCGCGTCCGCTTCTTCATCTGGTGGATCATCCCCTACATCTTCTACGTGCGCGCGCTCTGGGTTGGGATTGCATTCCTCGGCTGGGACCTGCTGTGGGCACTGCTCGCGGTCGGCGAGGAGGGCATGGGCGGTGTCGCGCACTGGGCACATATCGGCGGCTTTGCCGCGGGCGCGGTGTGGGCCTGGGCGCTGAAGCTCACTCGCGAGGGCACCCACGAGATCGAGCACGATGAGGCGCGCGATCTTATCGCTGCCGGCGCCTACCAGGCGGCCGCGCGGAGGCTCGAGGATCGCATCGCCAACAGGCCCGGCGACCTGCAGCTTCACGCGGAGGCGGCATCATGCTACGAGATGGTCGCAGGCAAACAGCAGGATGCGGCGCGTCACTGGAACGAGCATCTGCGGTTGTTGTTGCTTGCCCACCGCGAGGAGGAAGCGGTCGAGCGCTTCCACAGCCTCACCGATCGCTTCAGCCCGGTGGATTTCGATCCGGCGGTTCTCATGCGCGTGGGAGCGGCCTGTGACGGTCAGGGCGACGATGACACGGCCCTGCCTGCGCTGATGGCGGTCGCCGAAGCGCACGCTGACAGCGAGCAGGCGCCCGGTGCGGCCCTTCGCGCCGCGGGCATTCTAAGCAGGCATGGGGACACCGGACGTGCAAGAGAGATACTGGAGGCAATCCCTCGGCGCTGGCCCGACTCGAAGGCCGCTTTGACAGCGGAAACCCGACTGAGAGCCATGCCGGAGGCGAGTCGGCCGTGAGTGTGCATGACAGGCCGGTGGGTGCTATAATGGGGCCAATCCGTCACGAACAGCCGCGAAGGGGGCTTGAGCAATGTTCCACGCGCTTCACCGGAAACGTCGTCGGGCGGTAACGGCCGTGGCCGTCATCATCATCCTGGCGCTTGCGGCGGTAGCACTGTGGTATTTCGTGCTGCGCTCGACACCTCACAAAACTGTGTCGGCCCTGCTGGATGCGGCGCGGAAGGGTGACGAGGTGCTGATGAAGGACCACTTCACCGAGCGGTCGGCCGGAAAGATGGACTTCGTCATCTCGATGACCCGACGACTGGCCGGCACCGAGGCGGGAGAGCCCACGTACACCATCGAAGAAGCAACTGTCGCCGAGAAGACCGCGACGGTCCCGGTTGAGTTCCCGATCAGCGGCACCATCGCCACGGTCACCGGACGCGAGAGCGTGACCGTCCCGTACGTGCTGCACCGCGAGGGACGGACCTGGCGCGTGGATGCGCAGGACACTCAAGCGGAGATCGCCGACAGGTTCGCGGACAGCTTCTTCGGGGCCTTGCGACGGTTCTTCATGCCCGAAACGCCTTCCGGTGAAGGCCGGAAGACAATCTGAACTCCCCCACACAGCTACAGCCAGTCAGGTCGCTCAGCCTGCTGACAGCAGCGCCCTGATCTGAACCGATCCTGCAGGACGACCTGCAGGTGTTGAAATGAGACGGTCGAGGCGGGAACTCCCGCCTGGAGGTAGTTAGATATGACCGACGACCAGACGCCTGAAGACGAAATATCCGACGATGCGGGAGACGCGACCACAGAGCCGGATAGGACCGAAGAAGAGCCGACAGCGAAGCTTCGCGAACCGAGCCCGCAGCGCCAGCAACGAAGCCCCGTCGGTGCCATTGTCATCACCCTGGTGGTGCTGGCCATTGCCGGCATCGGCATCTGGGCCTGGATGGGCATGGCCGAGGCCGGCCCCCGCGAGTTGGTGCAGCAGGTGGTGGAGGATTATTCTGGTGCGGAGAACGTTCATTCGAAAAGTACCATGACCCTCGAAATCTCGATGGGCGGACAGAACCAAACCATGGAGGTCCCCACTGAGGCCTGGTTCAGCCAACCGAATCGCCTGAAGCTGCAAAGCGGCACCGAGATGCAGCGGACCACGGCCATTTCGGACGGCGATAATCTCTACGTGCAGCTTTCGATGCTTCCGGGCGCCGTCAAGCTGTCGGCACCGAAGTCATTTGCGGAGATGCCTCTCGACGAAGTTCTCATGGGCGCGGGTATGCTGGGGGCGATCAGCGTCCCGGACACCCGGTCGCTCGTCTCCGGGAGCTTCGACGCGAGCGCCTTTGAGACGATCAGCGAGGGCATAACCGCAGAAGATGAATGGTACAGCTCAATTGATGCCCCGGAGAACGCCCGCGGACTCACGCTCAAGACGAAGGATGGCCCCACGCTCGTCGTCTGGATCGACCGCGGCAGCAAGACAGTGCGCAAGTTCGCCACGACCGTAGACTACGAGACGCTCATCGCCGGCGATGAGGAGATGGCGAAGGCCGTCGAGCAGATGCCGGAGCAGATGCGCAATGCGTACAAGCAGATGCAGACGCGCGTTACCGGCACGGTGGAGACGATCGAGCTTGGCGCCTCTCCGCCTGAAGGGGCATTCACATTCGAACCCGAGGAGGGCACCGAAGTCGTCGAGGCCGACAGTATCCGCGAGGGCATGCGCTCGCTGATGGCTTCCGCGCAGGGGGACGGCCCGCAGACGCCGGAAGAGACCGACCTCACCGGCAAACAGCCACCGGCCTTCACCGCCCAGGATCTCGATGGCAACGAAGTGGAGATCACAAACTTCAAGGGAGAGCCGGTTGTGCTCGACTTCTGGGCCACCTGGTGTGCCCCGTGCCTCGAGGAGATGCCGCTGTTGAACGAACTCTACGGTCAGTACAAAGACCAGGGCCTGCAGATCGTGGCAGTGTCATCGGACCAGTCAATCGAGGACGTGAAGGGCTTCCTGGAAGAGAACGAAATTGACTTCACTGTGTTGTGGATGCCTCCGGAGAAGGCACAGTCCGTCAGTGAAGCCTACGGGATCACGGGCATCCCCCGGACGCTGTACATCGACGGCGACTGGACCGTCCAGGTCGATGACACGGGCCTGCACGAGAAGAGCCACATGGTCGAGTCGCTGGGGAAGATCGGCATCCAGACCGGCGGGTAGGTGACGCAGGTGAGTGCGGCGTCTGACAGCGGCGCCGCACTCCCTCGGCCGATGATGCCGTCCGGCGTAACGTGCAACCGAAACCGCCCATGAGTTGCTGCGACATCTGCGTGGCGCTTTGGAACAAGATCGAGAAGCGTCGCAGGCCGGCTAAGCCTCGACCGGTGTCATGACCACTATGTCATGCCGCTCCACAAAGGGAACGTATACCACGGAGCGATCACCCTCGCCTGTAAGCTCGACAGGCCCTCTGCTCACGGGGCGCTCCGCGCCTTCGATCTTCCCCTGCAGCTTCAAAGTGACCGGACCGGCGGGTGGTACATCGCTGAGATCGACTGTGGGGCGGTGCTCGACAACCCGCAACTGGTGCGGGCGACTGAGAATGTGCGCCACGAGTTGGCGCTCCTGCCTCCAGAGCGTCACCGCGACGTGTGGTGCGGCCTCGATCTGAACGGGCGGCGTTACGAACTGCTTGAGGCAGGCGATGACGAGTTGCCGCCACTCGCTGCGTGGCTCGTGTGAGTAGAAGCCACCGATATCCCGATCGATCCAGATGACCTGCCCCTCCCCCACCTCCCGGCTGACAATCGCGCGGTGCTCCCGACTGTGCTCCTCACGCGGATCATCGGCGCACTCCACGCCCCACGCCAGGGCGCGCGCGTCACCTCGCCATTCCACCGGCAGAGGCAGTTCACCCTCGATCAGCGACCCGGACGTCTCTCCCGGCCAGAAGCGCAGCCGGGGCCAGAGGTCGTCGGCCCAGTCGCCTTCGGGCGCGATGATCTGCGCATGCGCGGCGGCCTCCTGGCGCTCCTGAGCGCCGATCAGGTCACCCAGCGCAGGGATCTCGCGCAGCCGCCCGATTTCGTCGAGGGCGCCTGTGTGCGCAGTGACCAGCAGCGTGCCTCCGGCCTCGACATACCGCTCAAGCGCCGAAGCCTGCTCGTCCGCGAGGCAGCGGACGTCCGAACACACCACCAGCGGGAACTCGGCGAGGTAGTGCGGAGTAAGCTGGTCGTCAAGGATGACTTCGGACGGCCAGTGTGCATCCAGCAGGAGATTGTGAAGCCCATGGACGGAGCGCCATGTGGGTTCATCGTCTCCCGCGAACGCAAAATCCTTCGTGTTCGCCGACAGCACCAGTCCGGCGAAACGCACCGGCTCGCCGCCGACCCACGGTTCGCGGGATGTCAGTTCATCGGCGGCAGCGCGGATAGCCTGCGATGCGTGCCCGGGACTGACCGAACTGCCCTCGGCGTGGAAGCCGCCGCCGGTCATGCACAGTTCGCCGAAGTACGCCATCTGCTCGCCATTCCCGCCGGGACCGGCAGGGGTGTGCCGCATCCACAACTCAGGAGGGTAGCGGTCGGAGATCCGGCGCAGGTACTTGAGCATCAGAAGGGCCTGCCACGGCTGCTGGCTGACTTCCGCGCATGACAGACCGTCGAAACCGATCGGATTGAGCGGGCAGCCGTAGCCGGTGCGGATGGGCCAGCGGTTGAAGTTGTTCAGGCCGATCAGGCCGGTTCTTGAATGGGCGCGAACGTAGTCGCACAGACGCAGCCAGTAGTCGGCAAAGAAGCGCCGCCGCCACTGCAGGAAGTGCCGGAAGGTATCGTTCGACCAGTCCTCAAGGGCGGGCATACGCAGGCCCGTCTCGTCGAAGAACTGCTTCTCACAGCGGGGGCAGCAGCAGCCGATTCGGCCGCCCGGCCACGTGTTCGCGGGGCCCATGAAGCATCCGTCGAACCAGATGCCGTCAAAGCCGAGGTCCTCGATGACCTCCACGCAGTAGTCCATGAGCAGGTCGCCGTAGGGTGAGTTGAAGCAGGGCACCGGGCTCTGGTCGCCGTAGACTTCGACGTGGTGCTCGGGCCGAGCGTGAATGCGGCCCTCGATCGGCTGGAGGAACTGCATGCGCCAGTCGGGGTGCTCGCGCGTGGTGAGCGGGGAGGTCGAGAGGTACTCCCAACTCATGATGATGACGCCGCGACGGTGGCACTCGTCCGTAAACCACTCGAACAGCCCCTCCTCGGCCTCGGGCACGGAGGGCAGATATCTGCTCGGGAAGAGCGGGTACGAGCCTTTCGCCGCACAGGAATACCACCACGCCTCGGCGCCTGCCTCGACGACCTCGTCGAGCAGCCGCAGCATCTCCTCGCGCGTGGGATATGTGTCCGGCAGCCCCGGCCGGTGCTCGACGCGCATTACCGACCAGGGGTAGCCGCCACCGATCGCATCAGGCTGCCAGATCATCTTGCGTCACTCCTCGACCGGCGTGACGCCCTTCTTGAGGATGATGTTCCCGTACTTCGCGGTCTCGCCGGTCATGACCACCGCGAAGGCCTCTCTCGCGCGGTCGTAGAATGCGAAGCGGTCGATGCGCGCGATCTCCGGAGCATCCGGCGCGTGGCGGTCGATCGGCTTGCGGTAGGCAACCTCCACCGACGGGTCCAGCGTATCGCCCTCGACCGCGGCCATCATCACGAGCGGGTCATCGACGTATGCGTCAAGCTCGAAAAGTGGCAGGATCGCGTCGAGCAGATCCGGGATACGCAGACCGTCTGCGCGCACCACAAGATCGTTCATGGTCTCCCCGGGAAAATGCGCGTCCGCGAGCACGATCTCATCCCCGTGCCCCATCCGCGCGAGCACTTCCAGTAACTCTGGACTGATAAGCGGCGAGATTCCCTTGAGCATTGCGGAGCCTCCTGATGCTGTAGTCGTTTCCGTTCGGCGCCCGTCGTTCGCCGTTAGTCGTGCTCGACCGAGTCAGGTCCCAGATCGAAGAACCGCAGCGACCAGTAGTGCGAGTTCGCCAGCACCTCGTCGTCCGTATCATGCACGTGGCGCCAGATGCCCTTGAGCATCTCCTCTTTCCGCTCGGCGTACGCGGGATCGTCAACCACGTTGTTGAGTTCGTGTGGATCGACCTCGAGGTCGTACATCTCGTCGAAGTCATACGCGTTGAACACATACTTTAGCTGATCACGCCAGAGAATGCGCTGGGTGAAGAAGTAGCGCTGCCCGTGGAACTCCGCGTAGGCCTCATCCTCCCAGTCATGGCGTCGCGGGTCCTCAAGCAGCGGTGTCAGCGACTGGAAATGGGTCTCCTCGAACGGATCACAGCCCGCGAGTTCGAGGATCGTCGGTGCCACCTGGCCCGTGGAGGTCACGTGGTCGGTGTCCTGCCCGTTGCCATCCGCATTCGGATCGCGGATGATCAGCGGCACATTGTAGACCTCCTCGTAGGGAGTGATGCCCTTCGTCAGCAGCCGGTGCGCGCCCATCATGTCCGCGTGGTCGGTCAGGTAGACGATCACCGTATCGTTCCACTGCCCCGACTGTTGCACCGCGTCGAGCACCTCTCCGGCGTGGTGATCCAGCATCGAACACATTCCGAGGAAACAGGCGGTGGCCTGCCGGAACTCGTCCGCGGTCAGCGGCGCAAAGACCTCCTGCATCCGCTTGAGGACATTCGGCTTGTCCTCGAGATCATCGTCGAAACTGGCAGGCAGTTCGATCTCATCGGGATCGTAGAGATCGTAGAAATCGGCCGGGCAGATATAGGGGTCGTGCGGCTCGGGGGTCGAGATGAAGAGCGTCCACGGATCATCGCTATCCGCGAGGTTTTCCTCGAAGTAGTCCAGCGCCCGATCGTAGATACACCCGGGGCGCTGCACGCCCACCGGCTCATCAATGACCGCGTACAACTCGCGCTCGACGTATCCATTGCCGCCAAGGCTCTTCGAGAGCAACCGCGGCGCCGTACCGTCATAGCCTTGCTCACTGCGCCACTGGTTCAGATCGCGGCATTCATCGAAGTGCCGCCAGCCGTACTGCGAGAGGTCTTTGCTGCGCTCGACATGCCACTTGCCGAAGTACGCATTGTGGTAGCCGGCGTTGGCGAGAGACTCGGACCACGTCGGCAGGTCTGCGCGGAACTTCGCGCGCATCTCGTCGGACGCGTGCGTGCAGTCGTACATCCCGTGTCCGTGGACGTGCAGACCGGTGAACAGAGACGCGCGTGTGGGTGAGCAGATGGCGTTGACCGTGTAGTTGCGGTTGAAGCGCACGCCCTCCTCGATGATCCGATCCACGTTGGGCGTATGACAGACATTGGTATTCACGGTGCGGGCCTGCTGGTGGTCGGTCATCAGGAAGAGGAAGTTCGGTTGCGACATCCGGGCTCACCTCTGCTGTCTCGCGCCTGGTGCCGTTTTCGCCGGATAGCGTACAGTCTCAGGCCGACCCGGTCAAGCGCCGGCCGGCGCGAGGTTGCGACCGAATTCTATGGTGTGGTTATCCCGATGTCCGCGGACAGTCGGTCGGCAGGCGCTCACGACGGCCTCACCCGACCCGCTCGCTTCGCGACCCGCTCACTGCGTTCGGGGTTGGGGGTTGGCGACCCTCTCCCGGGCTCTGCAAGCGATGCCTCGCAGGCGGGAGAGAGGCGGACACAATTGTGAGCGCAAAGGCAAACTCTATCGCAGCGATGCCCCGTCAAACAGTGTCGAGCCACGCGACGGACATAGTCCTGACGAAAGCTGTCTCGCCTCGGAATGGCACGCACCTCTCATGATTTTCCTCGGCCCGCCACTCGGGCAAAGCGAAGCCCGAAATGGGGTATTCTGCTGATAGACGGGATCAGCCGTAGCAGCTACAGTACGACGAAACTGTCCATAGTGCGACCGAAATGTCAACAGACATACGTCAAGGCATGACTGAGGTGGCGCGCATGTCAGCGAAGACCGGCCTCAAAGAGCAACGGCGCGCAGACGAGAGCGAAGAAAGCTACCGGGCCAGCGAACGTGCGATCTGCCCGAACTGCAACATGCTTTTGTCTCTGCGGGAGACAACGACCGGAAAATGCGGCAATTGCGGAAAGGTGATCGACGAAGCCCCGGCCTGATACATATCGAAACCGCCCCGCGGGCGCGCCCTGTCGGTGTGGAAAGTAACGCGATTTTCAGAACGCGGCAGGAATGAGGGGGCCGCGTCGCGAAACACTCTCTCTCGGCTATCAGAGCGTGTCGATGCGGGACGGATTGTGAAGCAGAGCAAACCTCGCAGATTCGGTGTATCGCAGACCCCCACGCGTAATGCACAGCGTCATCCTGTGACGCTGCGCGCGCTGGTCCTGGGGGTATTGCTGCTGCCGCCGAATATCCTCTGGGTCCAGAGCATGGAGCTTGCCTGGAGTTCGGGCATGCCCACCATGCTCTCGCTGTTCTTCAACGCCGTCTTCACGCTGACCATCATTGCGCTCCTGAATGTCGCGGTTCGCCGCTTCGCGCCCGACTACGCTCTCAGCCCGGGCGAGCTTGCAGTCACCTACGCCATGATCAGCCTCGGGACCGCCATCGCGGGGCACGACTTCCTGCAGGTGCTGATCACGGAGATTCCCTACGCCGCGTACTACGCGAATCCAGTCAATAACTGGGAGCAGCTTTTCTCCGGATTCCTCAATTCGAGTCTCCTGCTTAATGACCCTGGAGCAGTCTGGAGCTTCTATGAAGGGGATGCGTTCCTCTACTCGCGGGAGGCGATCCGGCCGTGGATACCTCCGCTCGGCACATGGCTGATCTTCATCTTCGCGCTGGTCGGCACCATGCTGGCTATCGACGTGCTGGTCTGGCGCCGCTGGACTGAGCAGGAGAAGCTGCGCTATCCGCTGACCGACATTCCCTGCGAGCTTACCCGGCCCGGAATGGGCCTTCTCGGACCTGACCTGATGGGCAGTCGGGTATTCTGGATCGGCTTCGGTCTGGTAGCGCTGGTGGATATCCTTAACGGGATCGGGACACTCTACCCCGCGGTGCCCACCATAACGCTCACGGCAGTGGACATTTCAAGCAGCTTTGACTCATATCCATGGAAGGCGATGGGCCGCACCTGGATCTCGGTGTACCCGTTCGCCATCGGCCTGGGCTACCTGATGCCACAGGACTTCCTGTTCTCGTGCTGGTTCTTCTACTGGTTCTGGAAGTTGGAGCACATCCTCTCCTACATGGCGGGTTACTCGCGACTGGGGCTGCCGTTTGTGCAGGAGCAGACTGTCGGCGCGTACTTTGGGTTGGGCCTGTTCGCACTGTGGATGGGCCGCCACTACTTCGCGTCGATAATCTCCACGGTCCTGCAGGGCAAGCACCCTGAGGACGAAAGCCGACAGGCTCTCCCCTACCAGGTGCTGCTGGTGGCGCTTGTAGCGCTGATCGCGATCACGCTGACCTTCATGACGCGTATGCTGGGCGTCTCCACAGGCGCCGCTGCAATCTATCTGGGCGGCTATCTGCTGCTGTCGCTGGCCATTACGCGTATGCGCGCCGAGTTCGGGCTTCCCGTGCACGATCTGTTCACGGGACCGTTCGCCATGATGGTGCGGATCGGTGGTGCCGGCACTCTGGGCCGAGCGAACGTCAAGGGCCTTGCGCTTCTGTGGTGGCTTGAGCGCGTGCAGCGCAGCCACCCCATGCCGCATGGGATCGAGGGCCTGGCACTGGGGGAGCGCCGGGGCGTACGCGGCACCGGGATGCTCGGCGCGCTGGGGCTGGCGGTCGTGGTCGGGGCGCTGGCGAGCTTCTGGGCATCGCTGCACCTGGCGTATACGCACGGCTTTGCGACGGTCCCGGGCGATGCCTCGTACCTCGGCAAAGGGGCGTTCACGCGCCCGCAAAGCTGGCTGGCGAATCCCACCGGACCGGACTGGGGGCGCGCCGGCGGCCTCGTGGCGGGCGGTCTATTCACCGTCGGCCTGCTGCTGATGCGCCAGCGCTACGTCTGGTGGCCGTTCCACCCTGCCGGCTATGCGGCCTCCAGCATCAACTTCATCGGGTTGCTATGGATGCCGTTGTTCATTGCGTGGCTTGCTAAGGGCCTGATACTGCGTTACGGCGGCCACCGCCTCTACCGCCGCCTGATGCCGCTATTCATGGGGTTCATTCTCGGCGAGTTCATGGTAGGCGGCATGTGGGGTCTGATCGGCTCGATCGGCCAGTTTGCGACGTATCGCTTCTGGGCGTACTGATCATGGTCGCGCCCCGCTGACACCCGGACTTCGCGACGACATGAAGGCCGCACCCTCCCCGGAGGCCGTCTGTCTTTGTCGTCCGGAGGTCGGGTGTGCCCGCACCCGACGCCGAACGACATGAAGGCCGCACCCTCCCCCGGAGGCCGTCTGTCTTTGTCGTCCGGAGGTCGGGTGTGCCCACGCCCGACGCCGTCAGGCGCCCTGCTCAATTATCGCCACCTGCACGCCACGATCCGGCAGCTCCCAGATGAGCTTCCCGTCGCGCCATTGCAGTGCCTCTCCGGTCAACGCGTCGCGGGCCGGCATGCCCGCAAACCGCCCGAGGTCGCCGTTCAGCGTCACCGCAAGCTCAACAGGCTCATCGCTCGGAGCCTGCGCGATGAGCATCAGCCCCTCCGGATCCTCGCGATGATACGCGCTGACAGGCGCATCATCGTCCGACAGGCCTATAACGCCCTCGTTCGACCAGTATGGCAAAAGCCGCGCCTCCGCGACGCCGAACTCGCACTTGATGTCCTGCAGTGTCCGTAGAAGCTCCTGACTGTCTCGACTCATCCACGGCGGCGCCGTGATCACGTCGTGCAGCATCGGATACGCAAGGAACTGTGGCCCCGGCATCTTCTCGTCATCGCGGCTCTTCTGGAACTTGCTGAGGGTCGGCAGAAGGATCTGGGGCACACCGAGGTTATGCGGGATGAACTCCGCCCGGAATTTCGCCGGTGTCAGGTCCGTGAGGAGGTCCTTGCGATTGTACTGCTCCCCGTTGAGGATCGCGTCGGCGAAGGAGTATTGCGTCATGAATACGTTCTCGGACACGTGGGAGTAGACGAAGCCGTTATCCGGGTTCCGGGTATGCACCAGTGCGTAGAGGCGCTTTTGCAGCTCTCGCGTGGCAAGCAGCGGATAGCGGCCCGGCGCACAGCCGTGCTCGCGCGATGAGCAGAATCTCGGCGAGGAGACGTCCAGGTAGATCCCGTCGGTTCCCGTCTGCTCCATCGTCTCGCTGGCCATCCACACCAGCATGTCGGCCCAGGAACTGGCCGAGCAGACCGTCCCGTGGGTGCCGATTGCCGCGGGCGCCTCGGAGTACGGGTCGCGACGCCACTCCTGCTCCATCAGTTGGAAGTCCGGAGTTCCCGTCTGCGTCCCCATCAGCGCGTAGTAGGACAGCATCGTGTCCCACCCGGCCTCGTGCAGCACCTCAATCTTCCGCGCCATCTCCTCCGGCTCCGCGGGCAGGTAGCTGAACCGCCCGACGTGGGTGGCCCACAGCACCCCGATGTTCCGGCAGCCCTCCTGCCGCCACCGGTTGCGCTCGGCGAAGCCGTCGATATTCCGCGCGCTGATGAACATCTGCCGCCAGTCGCGCCAGCCCTCGGGCAGCGGCTTCACGGGCGTGGCGAGGAAGCCGAAGGTGAGGTGCAGCGGCTCTTCCAGCGCGACCGGCCTGTCAGCAATCCGCACGATCAGGTCCACGCCCTCATCAGTGTGCGCGATCTCGACGACATTCTCTTCGTTTTCGGTATGCCAGTTCCAGTCACTCTCACACCACCACGCGAGGCCCGCCCGCTCGTTGCCCAGCCAGACATAGGGCACGAAGGGGAGCGACTTTCCCCAACCCGTCTCGCCGGTGCTCCCGGCGTCTGAAAGCCGATCCCACTGGCTGGCACAGTGATGATAAAGCGTCGCGGCCTCCTCGCGCAGCGGGACCACGATCTGCAGCCCGTCAAGCTCAGCGCCCGTCTCGATCTCCATATCCAGGCGCATGAAGCCATCGAACTCCATGCTCGTAGTGGCGCTGATAGCCGCGGCGCCCATTGTTCCGTCCCACGTCTGCCGGGCGTCCGCGTCCGTGGCCTCGATTGCGTCGCGTGGCTCGGCCTGCAGCGCCGCGCCGCCTGCGCGCAACTCGATCGGCCCGCGCAAAATATCGCTGCCCTGGCTGGTCACCTGCGCGGGCAGTGGCGACCCGTCGAAGACGTACTCGCGGCCCCACACGCTGATCGTGTCACCCGAGGCGCGAACGGGCGTCCACGGTGGCAGGACCTCCCTGGTCACACCGAGTTGATTGCCCAACCACTCCGGCGGCGCGGGGACGGTCCACTGCATCTCCCCGGTGCGGATGACCTCGCCCGCCGCATTGCGGAGTTGCGCGCTCAGCGCCGCCGGGCCCGTGCCGATGTCCTCATAGTCCATCTCGATCCGTGCAATACCCTCGGCGGACGTCTCCGCAGTCGCAATCTCCTCGCCGCCGACCCCGTTGACCTTCAGCGCAACGCTCCCTGCCTGCTTACCCAGTTCCCGCTGGCAGCCGCGGTAGTCCGCCAGCGTCACCAGCTTCCCCCGCCCGAAGTTCACGAACGGTCGCAGCAGAAGCTCCTTGCTCGGCGTGAAAGGGACATCCCTTGCGTCGGCGACCTCCTCAGCCTGGTAGGAGGCGTAGATCTCCTCGATCTCGCGCTCCAGCAGCGGCCGCCGGAATACCATGAGGTCATCGATTTCCGTGGGGGCGGTCTCGGTCTCCTCGCCGATTCGGAAGGTCTCAGCGGGCTCATCCGGCACGAAGATCTGGCCACCACCGGCGGCGATACGCTCGCCATCGAAGTAGAGGTACATCTCGGTGCTGGTCAGCGAGGAACTCCACGTGGCGGCGACGTGATGCCACGTCCCCGGCTCCCAGTCCATGTCATTGCGATACGCCATCGTGCGCCCCTGCTGGGGCCCGGTCTTCTCGCCGTTGGAGGTGTAAAACATCAGTCGCGCCCAGCGACCGTACTTGTAAAGCTGCACCGCATTGAGGGCCTTGCCTTCATAGTTACCGGTGCTGGCGCGGAAAAGGTAGTGGAACTGGCCGTCATCGGCGGGCCACTGGGGCCGGAACCACAGCATCACGGTGCCCTGATCGGGGAGGGCGTTGCCATCAAAGGCATACTCCAACACCGCGTCCGCGGCAATCTGTGCGGCCTGTCCGCGCACTCCCTCCACCAGGGTGACTTCACTGGTAGTCATAGCCTCAGGCGCACCGCCCGCGACGCGTCCGTCCAATGAGCCCTCAAATGGCGCGAAGAAGAGCACGTCGCCGGTCTCGACGGCCATCGCCGGAAGTGTGAGCAGGAGCGCCAGGAGTACGATGCAGGCTTTGCGTGTCATTGACGGAACACCTCTCCTTCGCAGCAACCACTCGCGATCGCATCTCGTTGTACCGTCGCCGTGCCGTGGGTCCGACCGAGTTCTGCAGGTTGCCCGCGCCAACGGCTTACGGCGACCTCACCGACCCCTTCGGGTTTGGGCCGCCCTCGACCCCCTTCGGGGTTTGGACGCATAGACGGTATGCGTCAGGCGGGGGAGGTCGTCGTTGCCGTTACCTACAAGACTTCGGTCGCACCCCCGGGCCGTACCCGCCCTTCCCCTTTTCACTCTTCAGCCTTAACCTTCTCCTTCACCCACGGGGAGAAAGCTGCTGATCCCCTTTGGCCGCCAGCCGAGGTCATTCGTCACCACGACGCGGTCGATCACCGCGTCAATGGTCTTCTCGGCCTCAACGCGCAGCGTATGTTCGCCGGCGGCGATCTCTCTGAGCGGCCGCGGACGCTCAGTCTTCATCTGCAGCGGCACCCAGAACTCGGTGTCCTTGATCGGCCCTCCGTGGCCGCGTGTCACGAACTCCCACGGGATGTCCGCTCCGCCCATGATCTTCTCACCGTCGAGGAACACGCCCACGTTCCCGCGCTTCTCATCGCGAGAGTAGATCCGCACCCACGCGAGGTACGTGTCATCCCGCGGCAGTGTGAAGTCGGCGGTCAGGGGAGCGTCCTTCAGCGCCGCTTCAATCTCCGTCTCGATAAACACCCGCTCAATCTCCGGCGTCGTCGCGCTGACCGTCACCGGCGGCCCTTCGTTGCCCTGCCGGTCCACGACCGTCACCGCCCAGGTGTAGGGCGTGCCGGCCTGCAGGCCCCAGTCGAAGCGCATCGACTCGCGGGGCGAGGCGATCAGGTGCTCCTGCCCGGCAGGCTCTTCGCCCGATGCGGCATACACGTTGCAGTGGCTGAAGTTCGGTGCATACACGTTCTCCCAGTCGAGGCGCACGACGTACGGTGAGAGGACCTCCGCCTGCAACTCCTCCACCCGGGGCATCCGCACCGGGAGCGTCCGCAGCCAGGTGGGTGCGCCCTCGGGGAGGTAATCCCCGTCACCTGTCAGCAGAAGCTGATCGACCATCACGCCCCCGTTCTCAGTGATCAGCGCAAGCTCCGCCTCTCCCTCGTCCAGCGCAAGTGAACACGCCGCCTCGCCCGCCATTACCTGCTGCCAGTGCCACTCGCTCTCGCCCAGCGCCATCTCCCCCACCTGCTCGCCATCGGCGGTGACCGTAACGGTCGCATCGCCGATGCTCTTCACGCGGGCCCAGAGCGCGTACCGGCCCGATGCCGGCACATCGGTGCTCACGGTCGCGGACGCCGTCTTGCCGTGCTCGGTGGACGCAGTGGCGTACATCGCCGAGCAGTCCATATCGAAGATCGGTTCAAAGGGCGCCTGCAGCCTGGCATCCTCTGCCTCCAGCCAGATGCGGCGGGGCATATCGCCCCCTGCAATGGCGACCTCGGCGGACGGTCGGCCCTCGAGGTCGGAATGCTCCACCGCGGTCACCACAAAAAACAGGCCCTCCGCGGGCCCGCATTCGAACGAGGTATCCTCGATGGGCTCGGCATTGACCAGCGCGTAGTCTTCGCCACTGACATCAGAGGCGTAGACGTTGTAGCCCGCAACCTCCTGCGAGTGGACCGGCGGCTCCCACTCCAGCCGGATGCGGTCGCCGTCGGCGTCGGCACGTACGAATTGCGGCGGATCCGGCAGCTTCATGACGACCTGGTAGAGATCGATATCGCCGAGCATGCAGGAGGCGTAACCGATCTTCGTGCCGTCCGGGCTTGATTCGAGGTGTGCTTCACACGGGTAGTTATAGTAGTAAAGCTGTGTGTTCGGCGCGTTGATCATTGTCTTATGGCCGTTGTCGGTCCAGATACGCTGGATCGCATTCCGCTGCGTTGCGACCAGCCACTCATCATCGACCTGCCAGGACAGATGGCCGCCCGGACCGGGTGCCAGCAGCCGCTCATTGTCGCCTTCGATGCCCATCACGCGCACACCGCCACCACCGTGAAATGCCACGCGTTCGCCCGATGGCGAGTACCCACGGTGGCTCATGTGCCTGTCGCGCACCTTCCGGTGGTTCGTCCCATCGCCGTCCACCAGGAACGAGGCGTCGATGTAGTCCCCCGGCGCGCGCCGCTCGTAGTTGTAGCTGATGGTGTACTCCGGAGCCTTGGTGAACCAGACCTGATGGGTCGTGTGCGGGAAGTCGATCCGCACCACGTCCGTCCCATCCACGTTCATCATGTAGCCCCAGTTGCCGTCCACCCGCTTCGTCTGGTTGCCCACGGTGACGAAGAACTTCTGCCCGTCCGGATGCATGGGCCAGATCGAGTAGCCGAGCCCGCCGAGGTCCTCCGGGACCGTCCAGACCGTCTCCACCTCACCGGTGCGCACGTTGTGTCGCTTGATGGACATCTCGGAGGTGTCGCGGTAGAACATCACGTCCGGGTCCCCCCGGTGCCAGAACGGCATCTGGTTGGTCATGTAGCGGATATTGCCACCATCCGCGCCCATCAGGTACCACCCATCCGGCACCCGGCGCGTTCGAAGGGACAGCAGAGAGCCATCCCAGTTCCAGATCCACTGGTTCGAGTAGATATGGCGATTGTAGTAGGGATTGTGCGTCATCTTCGCGGTAATCGCGCCGGTCGAGCTGTCTCGAAAGATCACGCGCTCTGACGGATACACGCCGTCTTCGCCCGCGATCAACTCGAAGGGCTTGAAAATCCGTCGCGTCGCAAGCTCCTCGAGGTTGTGGATATCGTCCGGGGCCTCGGGCAGCATCATCGCCTCAAGCGACGGGCCCAGTGCGATCAGCCGCACGTCATCAATGCGCATCTCCCCCGCATTCCCGGACATCTGAAAGCCGATCCGCACGTGATCGGTGCCGAGCGGGCTGTCAAAGGTAAAGCCCACTCGTGTCGGCTCCGGCTGCGCGGGCATGGGGCGATGCTGCTTGCCGCCCATCTCCCCGTTCAGTGTATGGCGAAAGACGAAGCGCGCATCGGAGTGCACGATCGCGGAAAGCTGATACTGCCATCCGGGCTTGATATCCGCGCCCTCATACCACACCTGCGGATACCACTTCTGCGGATCGGTCTTCACGTAATGGACCGACACATCGCCCTCCAGCGCTCCCTCGGTGGTCCACTCGACCTCGCCGAGCTTTCCGAACTTCCCCTCGGCCCACGCCCAGCCATCGGGCACGCCATCTCCGTCCGCGTCTGTCGCCAGGTGCCCGTTCTCCAGCAGGTTCTCGCCCTCGGCAAGCTCGAAGGGCTGCTGCTGCGCCAGACAGCCTCCGAGCGCAAGAATGATCGCTGCGAGTACGACCGCGATTCGTCGCATGGGTTTGCCTCCCGTCAGCCCTCTCCACCAGCCAATGGGTATTTTGCCTCGGCGTGAGCGCTTCCCTCCCTGCCGACTCGTTTGCCGCGCTCGCATGTTGCGCGGGGTTCTCCACCTGGATCATTGCGAAGGTCCCTGTGCACCATCGGCGAATACCAAGTCAACGGATAGCACAGCGCTCCGTCGAGCGCATTTCTACGGGAGGCCGACGATGAACTCCGGAGTTTGCCAGTGGGTATTCAACAAGCTGCTTACCGCAGACGAGATGGACATGTTCGACTGCATCGAGTTCGTGGGCGCGGAGACCGACGCGGACTGCTTCGAACCCCTCAGCCGCTACTGGTACGAGGATGACCCGATCGACGAGCAGGCCGAACGCGCGCGGGCCCTGCTCGACGAGCACGACCTGTGCGTGTCATGCTACACCCTCGACAGCAACTTCGCGGCGTATGATGACGAGACGTTCGAGGAGACCGTGGCGGACTGCGTCCTCGGACTGGATATCGCCGAGATCCTCGGCACCGACACCATCCGCCTGGACCCGAAGTCCTCGCTGCCCGAGGCGCACCAGGAGACCCCGGACCTCGACTACATCCTTCAGCGCGTCAGCGAGGGCATGCAGCAGGTGACCGACGCCGCCGCCGAGCGCGAGATCACGGTCGGCGTGGAGAATCACGGGCGGCTGCTCGGTCGGATCGAGCAGGTCGCGCGGATGGTCGAACTGGTCGATCGCGACAACTTCGGAGTGAACCTGGACTATTCGAACTTCCGCATCGTGTTCGGACAGGATCACATCGAGGCCACGCGACTGCTGGCGCCGCGCGTGGTCCACGTGCACGCGAAGGACAACTGCCTGCGCGATACAGAGCCTGAGAACGCGGAGGAAGAGGGCTGGCGCAAGACCCTGGCGGAGGACGCCGTGGAGTGGTTCCACCCGTGCGTTGCTGGCACCGGCGACATGCAGTTGCCGGAGGTCGTCTCGATCCTCCGCGATGCCGGCTACGATGGCACGATCTCGCTGGAGGTCTCGCTGCCCGACGACATCCCCGGCTCGGTCCGCGAGGGTGTGGCGAACATCAACAGTATGATTGCGGACGTGGAAGAGGGCTGACCATGCGACCATCCCGTGGACCGTCCATGCCCGATGATATCGATCGCGAACTGGCGCGCTCGGAGCCGGATTATGTCGTCTACGTGCCGACCGGTGACAATGACACCGGGAACGAGCACTTCCTCGTGCGCGAGGCGCCGGACGGCAACCTCATGGCGGTCTGGACGCAGTCCAGCTACGAGGGGGCCGGCGATCACCGCATACTGTTCGCCCGCTCCCACGATAACGGTCGCACGTGGAGCGAGCCGACGCGCGTGGCCGGCCCGGCGGGTCCTGATGATGACACGCTCATGGCAAGCTGGGGTTTCCCGATCACCTCGGCATCAGGGCGCATCTACGTCTTCTGGAACCAGTACCAGAGTATCGACGACGTGGTCGATCAGCATACGGGCACGATGGACTGCCGCTACTCCGACGATATCGGCGAGACGTGGTCAGAGCCGCAGACGGTGCCGATGCCGCGTTCTGCGTATGACCACCCGGACCCGGATGTCCCATCGAACTGGATCGTCTGGCAGCTTCCGATCCGGGATCTGGATGGCCGGTGGTTCACCGGCTTCACGCGCTGGGTCTCGCCGGAGGTGCGCACCGAACCGGCCCGCCAGTCATGGACTGCACACGAGGCGGTGGTGCAGTTCATGCGCTTCATGAACGTGGACGACGATCCGGAGCCGGCGGACCTGCAGATCGAGTGGTCACCCGATGACGAGGCTTTGCGGGTGCCACACTATGACTGCCCGCGGCTGTCCATCGCCCAGGAGCCGAGCCTCGTGCGCATGCCCGATGACCGCCTGTTCTGCACGATGCGCACGATGAGCGGGTACATCTGGTATTCCGTCTCGGACAACGACGGCCGCTCGTGGTGCAACCCGCGGCCCCTCCTGCGGCGGGATCACGGCCTCCCTGTCGAGGAGCCGCTGTGCTGCTGTCCGATCTACCGACTTGCGGACGGGCGCTACGTGCTGCTGCACCACAACAATGACGGGCACTTCGAGGGCTCGGCGCGCGAGGAGACCGGCAAGAATCGCCGCCCGGCTTTCATCGCCCTTGGCGAGTACCGCGAGAGCGCCGACCAACCGATCTGGTTCAGCGAGAGCAAGGAACTCATGGACAACGATGGTGCAGGCGTCGGGCCCCTGGAGCGCATCGACATCGGGGTGTACCCGAGCTTCACCACCCACGCCGGAGAGAACGTGCTGTGGCACCCGGACCGCAAGTTCTTCCTCGTCGGCAAGCGCATCACCGACGAGTTCCTGGCGGACCTGAAAGTCCCGGAGTAGCCGCCAGGCCGTAGGTCGTTCCTCCCTTCTCGCCGGAACGGAGAGCGGGGGACCGAGGGGGTGAGGTCCATTCGCCGTTCCCGTATCCCGATTCCCGGTTCCCGATTCCCGACTCACGCAAAGAGGTGTCAGCAATGGCGGACTCATCCGCACCGAACATCATCTTCATCCTGATCGACGACCTGGGATGGAGAGACCTCGGCTGCTACGGCAGCACGTTCTATGAGACACCGAACCTCGACCGCCTCGCGCGGCAGGGGATGCTCTTCACCGATGCATACGCCTCATGCCCCGTCTGTTCGCCGACGCGCGCGAGTGTCCAGACCGGCCGCTATCCCGCCCGGGTTGGCGTCACGAACTTCCTGACCGGACGGGCCCGCGGTGCGGTGGTGGAACCGGAGTACATCGACCACATGCCACTCGAGGAGCACACGATCGCCGAGGCCCTCGGTAATGCGGGCTACCAGACCTGGCATGTTGGCAAGTGGCACCTCGGCGATGAGGAGCAGTACTGGCCGGACAACCGTGGCTATGACGAGAACGTTGCCGGTTGCGGCTGGGGCATGCCCGGTAACGGCTACTTCAGCCCGTGGGGCATTCCGACCCTGGAGGACGGCCCGGAGGGCGAGTATCTCACCGACCGCCTGACCGATGAGGCGATCAATCTCATCCAGAACCGTGATGACAACCCGTTCTTTTTGAACATGTGCTACTACACGGTTCATGTGCCGATCCAGGGGCGGCAGGACCACGTGGATCGCTTCCGGGAGAAGGCCGCGGCGCTCAAGCTCGATCAGATCGACCCCTTCGTCGAGGGCGAGCGCTTCCCGTGCGAGCACAAGCGCGAGAAGAATGTCACGCGTCGCCAGCTTCAGTCGGACCCGGAGTATGCGGCGATGGTGTGGTCGATGGACGAGAACATCGGCCGGCTGCTGGACGCCGTGGAGGCCGCGGGCGAGGCGGCCAACACGGTTGTCATGTTCACCTCCGACAACGGCGGCCTCGCCACGGCCGAGGGCGCGCCCACCTGTAACTATCCGCTCCACGAGGGCAAGGGCTGGATGTATGAGGGCGGCACGCGCGAGCCGCTGCTGATCTCCTGGCCTGGCGTCACAGAGCCGGGCTCAGTCTGCGATGAGCCGGTCACCACGCCCGACTTCTACCCGACGATGCTCGAGATGGCCGGCGCGGACCTCATTCCCGAACAGCACGTGGATGGTGTAAGCCTCGCGCCGGTGCTTGAAGGAGCCGATTCGCTTGACCGCGAGGCGATCTTCTGGCACTACCCGCACTACGGCAACCAGGGCGGCACACCGGGCTCATCGATACGCTCGGGCGACTGGAAGCTGATCGAGTTCTTCGAGGATGGCCGACTGGAACTCTACAACCTGCGCGAGGATCTGTCCGAGACGGTGAATCTGGCCGAGGAACTTCCGAACGTGGCGGAGGGCATGCACCGGATGCTGCAGGCCTGGCGGGCGGAGATCGGCGCGGACCTGCCCGAGCCGAATCCGGAGTGGGGCGGGGGGGCGTAAGCCGTTGGAGAGGTCGGCCCCCGTGCCGACCTGTGCCGTTGTACGTTTGCCACCCGGGAAGGGATGATGGGGATGCCTGCCGACAACCAGCGCACACTCGTCTTCACGGAGGGCACGGTGATCACGCCCACACAGCGCCGCGAGGCCGACCTCGTGGTCCGGAACGGCCGCGTGCTCGAGCTGCGCGAATCCGGCGCGCCGTGCTCGTCCGACGAGCACATGATCGACTGCCGCGGGCTCTACGTCGGCCCGGGTCTGATTGATATCCACACGCACGGCGGGCAGGGGCATGACTTCGTCAGCGATGATCCGCAGGAGATCATCGATGGCTGCGAGTACCACCTCTCCGTCGGCACCACCGCCATCGCGCCGTCTGGGCTCAGCGTGCCGATCGAGGAGATGCGCGCGTCCATCGAGGCCACGCGCGAGGCCGCGCCCGAGTGCGCCTCGGACATCCTCGGCTACCACGTGGAGGGCGGCTATCTCGACGAGGAGTATCGCGGCGGCCACCTCAAGGAGTACGTCCGCGACCCCGATCCGGACGAGTATCTGCCGCTGATCGAGGACCACGCGGACTTCATTACCGAGTGGACCCTCGCCCCGGAGCTTCCCGGCGCGCTGGACGTCATCCGCGCCTGTCGCGAGGCAGGCATTCCCCCGTCAATTGGCCACTCGCAGGCCACCTGCGAGCAGGTCATGGCCGCGATCGATGCCGGCCTGCGGCACGCCACGCACCTGTATTGCGTGATGGGCACGATCCGCTTCGAGGCGCTGCGCGATTCGCCGGGGAAAGGCTACGCGCCGGGGGTGGTGGAGACCGTGCTGATGCACCAGGCGGTCACCACGGAGGTCATCTGCGACGGCTTCCACGTGCATCCGGCGCTGATCCGTTTCGCGCTGATGTGCAAGGGCCCGCACCGCCTCGCGCTGATCTCCGATTCGATGAAGGGCGCGGGGCTGCCGGACGGGGAGTACTTCATCGGTGGGCAGGACGCGCTGGTGGAGGATGGAATCGCGATCATCGCGGACCGCCCGGAGGTGATCGCTTCCTCGGTCACGCCGATGATCGGGATGCTGCAGTTCGTGGTGGGGACGGTCGGCGTGCGGCTGGAGGACGCGTGGACGATGGGGACGCTTACACCCGCGCGGATCATCGGCGCGGACTATCGCATCGGCTCGCTCGATCCGGGTAAGGATGCCGACATCATCCTGCTGGACGCGGACCTTGAATTGCAGGAGGTTTACGCGAAGGGCAAGCGCGTGGCGATGTATCGCTGACGGGCGACGCATCGGTCTCCGCTCTCACGGCCTCCGTACGTAATCGAACCCCGACTGGAGGGAGCCGGGGCTCGTATGGCCTCTCGCGGGACGCGCGACTACCAGTCTCGCTTATTGTACTCGATATCGACTGTAGTGCCATGCGGTCCCTTGCGAATTATGAGGCCATAATCCTCGCTGTCGCGGTCATAGTCCCGATGCTTTCGCCGCTGATAGCGCCAGTCGCGCTCATCCCGATAGCGCCGGTCGTCACGGTCCCAGCGCTCGTCATCGTAGCGGTCCCACCGGTCCCGGTCGCGATCGTAGCGGTCATGATACCGCTCACCGTGTTTGCGGTGGCCAGGCGGCACCCACTTGTGGTGCCCGGTCCGATGCCCCGGCGGCACCCAGTGGTCCTGCCCGCGCGGGGCGCGTCGTTCATACTGATGTGCTTCGTCCTTCCACGGGTCCGCCGTTGCGGGCGCCTGAATGAACATGAACGCGGCGGCGACAAGCAGCAGAAGCGTCCCGATCGGCAGCAGTTTCCGTAGCATGTTCAGCAACCTCTCTTCCTGCGTTGGAAATGGCGTTCGAGGCCGGTTTCAGTTTGGGAAGACCCTATTACTACCCGATATAGTAGATACCCGTGGCCCTGCCCTTTCAAACGCATCTTCATTCGATTACTTCGGCTTATCGAGGTGAACGCAGATGGCGCTTGAAGACCGTTATCACGGCTGTACCGTTGGTCTCGCCATTGGCGACGCGCTGGGCATGCCGACCGAGTTCCTGAGCCTGCGCGAGATACGGGACCAGTTCGGCCCGGAGGGGGTGACCGACCTCGAGCCCGGGGCATATCCGGCCGGGCATTTCACGGACGACACGCAGATGACTCTGGCGCTCGCCGAGGGCATCCTGGCCGCCGGGGTCGATGCACCGGTCGATGAAATCATGACTGAGGTCGCGCGCGAGTTCGTCGCGTGGAACGAAGATCCCGTCGGCGGCCATCGTGCGCCCGGGAACACCTGCCAGACCGGCTGCCGCAACCTCGCGGGGGGTAGCCCCTGGCGCGAAGCTGGTGTCGAGTGGAGCAAGGGCTGCGGATCGGCGATGCGCGCGGCGCCCCTGGGGCTCGCGTGGCCGGGTGAGTACGAGCGCATCCGCGAGATCGGCGTTGCGCAGAGTATCGCTACACACGGCCATCCATGCGCGCTGGCAGGCTCGGTGGCCGTGGGAGCACTCGTGAGCATGGCGCTGGAGGACGAGCGCCCTGAAAGCATGTTACGGCGCACCGTCGATCTCACGCAGGACATCAGCGACGAGTTTGCCGACCACCTGTGGACGATTCGCGAAGCGCTCGATCGCGAACCTGAGGATGCCTGGGCGCTGCTGGGCGAGGGCTGGGTCGCCGAGGAAGCGGTGGCCGGGGCGCTGTATTGCTTCCTGGTCAGCCCCGACGATTACCGTGCGACCGTCCTGCGCGCGGCCAACACCGATGGCGACAGCGATTCGCTGGCATGCATCGCGGGCGCGATTTCCGGCGCGCACAACGGTCTCGATGCCATCCCGCAGGACTGGCGCGACCGCGTCGAGCGCAGGGATGAGTTGCGGGAGGTGGCGTGGAGGTTATGGGAGGCGGCCCGGTGAGGGACGAACAGACGGCGAACGTCCCGGCGCGGCCGCTATTGGTACTCCCTCGTCCCCCCTGAACTCCGGCGCCAGCAGGTACCAGACCTGCTCTGTGCTGCCCACCAGTTCGTCAAAGTCTCCGCAACACCTGCCGCGAGACGGAGGAGGTGACCGACGCCCGAGTGCTGAAGGCGTCGGCACTGAGATGACCGCAGGCGGGGTGATGCAGATGTCTTCCGAGCACAAACCGCAGTATGACTGGATCGAGCATCCATCAGTCTCCGAAATCGAAGCCGGCCTCCGCGACTGGGCGCAGCAGCGGCCGGGCGCCCTCGCAATTGAGGTCCCGGGTCGCACGGCGGAGGGCCTGCCGATGCTCCTGTGTCGCATTACGGACGCGGACGTTCCTGACGACGACAAGCAGATTGCGCTGATCACCACCTGTCACGCCGGCGGGGAGCTTAACACGGCGACAGGGGCGCTGCGGCTTATCAAGTGGCTCATCTCCGACGACGAGGAGGCCCGCGAGATTCGGCACAGGCAGATCGTGCTGGTGATGCCCGTCTGCGATCCCGAGGGCTTCGAGCGCCACGAACGCGGCAACAGCCTGGGTATCTCGCCCTATGAAGTGTGGGAACTGGACGGGATACGCGAGCCGGAGAAGTGCCCCGAGGCCGTCGCTATGAGGGACGTCATCGATCGGCACACTCCGGAAGTCCACTGCGATGTCCACGGCGTGTGGTACGCTGACGCAACCATGTGGGAGAGCACGGGGAAGTCGTGGACCGGCGGACTCAGCCGCCCGTACATCCCAGAGTTCACGCGTGAAATCGACCGCCGGGCCGAGGAGCAGGGCTTCCTCATCACGCGGGCGGAGGAGGACGCCGGCCAGGTGCTCACGACGTCATCGGTCGAGGGCGGCGAGCATCACTTCTACCTGCAGCAGGGCCGCGTCAACGACTGCGTGTACTCCTATCGCCAGCACCACACACTGGCTTTCTGCCTGGAAGCCGGCTTCGAAGAGAGTATCATCGCGCGGATGCGGGCGATGCTCAGCCTGGGGAACGAGCGCTGGCGCGGTGAACCGTCGCGCGGCTATCCCGTGAACCAGGTGGGCTGCTGGACCTCGATGGCCGTCGCCGCATGGGGCACGACCGCCACCGAGCGCCGCCGAAGCCGGGTCGAGCTATGGCACAAGCTCCCGCAACTGACGTTCGGCTGCGCCCATCCGGAGCCGCGCGGGCAGATCATGGCGTTCTGCGCCACAAATGAGCGAGGCGCCCAGCACCTCGAACCGCAGGCGCTGGAGGATGTCCTCGGTACGCTCGAGGGCGAACCGGCCTTCGACCTCGACGCTCTTCGCGCGTTCGTTGGGCGCACGCCGGCCGAACGAGTCCTGCCCACCGGAGCCGGGAATGGTGATGAACCGGTCGAGCACGGACTGGCGATCCGGCTTCTGATCCCGCACCGCGCCTGCGAGCTCACGCATCTCGCGCTGAATGGGCACCCGATTGAGGAATCGCCGATTGACGGCTGTCAGATCATGCGTGATCCCGGGACGATCGTCCAGGTCAACATCCCGCCCGGCAGGGTTGGCGACCTGGAAATCGTTACGTGCGAATGGGACGATGACGACAGCCGCCGCTCGGGCTTCCGGGAGGAAGACTGGCGGTTGGATTGAGGCGCGGTGCTTCACTCCGCGAAGGCCTCGTATGCCTCCAGCGGCCGCCGCATCTCGTCATCAAGCTCTATCAGCGCCAGGCGGACCCGGGCGGTGCGTTTGTCCCCGGGCGAGAGGTCCTCGCCGAACAGCGACAGATACATCGGGTTCTGGTTGCCGAACGGATCGTCCGGATGGGCGTCCGCGTAGCCGGTGACCACCGCGTAGCAATCCTCCCGGCGCGACATCAGCACCGCCGCCACGCCGCTGTCGGAATCCACCTGCATGCAGATTGGCAGCTCATACATCCGCTGCGGGTTCCACTGATACAGCGCCGAGATACCCGTCCAGCGTCCGTCAACCGAGTTGCGTGCCGCGTGGAAATCGCGCGGGAACACGAGCCCCGTCCCCGCGAAGACGTCGTTCGCCGCCGGCGCGACCCACTGCGGCGCGTCCGGCGGATCTACGTACGGGCACTCCTGAAGGTACACGCGCGGGTCCATCGCCACGTTGAAGTAGCTGCTCAGGAAGACCTCATACTTCGGATACGGCCATGCGCACGTGACGGTCACGGTCAGGTCGATGGTGTTGGGGCCCGAGATCTCGTAGACCGCCGACAGTTCCGCCTGATGGGTGTCATTCGCCGGCCACCAGACAGAGATGCGATCTCCCTCGGCGTGGTACTCGCGTGCGTGCTCCCGCGCGGTGCCCATGCAGCGATTCTGCGCGAAGAGCAGGAAGAGGTTCAGCAGGTCATACTTCTCATGCACGATGTCAACGCCGCTGGCCCTGTGAGTGAGACTCTTGATGCCGTGGCGCTCTCCTGTGGGGTCCAGACGCCCCATCATCTGTTCGGTCTCGAAATGCCACGTCTCCGTCGATGCGTGTAATTCGAAGGACATGGCGCGACCTCCTCAGTCCCAGTTTCCGATCTCGAACCGCACTCCGCCCTGCGGGAAGGGCGTGTTCACCAGTGACTGCGGGTCCGTCCAATCACCGTATTTCATGAGGTACGCCTCCTCGATCTCCTCCTCAAGGGGCGTCGCCTCGCTGAGAGGAAGCTCCAGCCATCCCCCACCGCGCCGGGCGCTCTCGCGGATGGCGTAGAGGATCTCGATGTCCCGGATGGCGTTATCCGTTCCGTAACGCGGCTCTCCCCCGGCGGTGATTGCCTCATGGAAGCCCTCGAGCAGCGCCATCCGCGCGACCTCGTCGCCGGAGTCGGGGAGCCAGTCCGGGTGCGGTGGCTCGAAGACCACCGGCGGATCCGTGTCCACCCGCACCTCCTGCAATACCCGCTCCCCATCCGACTGCGCGAACTCTTCGGTCAGGTCGAACTGGAGGTAGTCCTCCGCGTTGCCGATGTAGAGCGTATCGCCGAAAAGCTGTCCCCGGGCGCCCTCGATATCCCAGCGCCGCGACATCCGCGCCCGCGGCGGGCTCTGGTAGATGCAACTCACCCCGGAGTCGAACTCCAGCACGCCCAGGTCCCAGCGGTCCTCATTGAGGCGCTTGCCCGTGAAGTGCTCGAATGCCGGGACGCTCACTTCGCCGGTTGCACCGAGCACCCGGCAAACCTCTCCCGGTACCAGCATGCGGATCGCGTTGATCCCGTGGTAGTCGGCCTTGTTGGTGTAGGTCAACCGGGCGTGCTGCACGTCGTTGAGGCATCCCTCTGAGATGACCTTTCGTTTGAGCTGCTCGGTGGCCCAGAGCCAGACCTGCTCTGCGATCTCGAGCACGATCCCGGCCTCGCGCGCGGTCTCGACCATCCATCGGGCCATGCCCGTCGTGGGACCGATGGGGATCTCAGTGATCACGTGCACGCCCCGGGCCGCGCACACGCCCAGGGTCATCAGGTTTGCATCGGGCGGCGCCGCGCCGGGGGTCGCGTGGGGCTGCGCCTCGTCGAGCATAAC
>CAZAHB010000018.1:0-5120 GCA_964484945.1 uncultured Armatimonadia bacterium
TTTCCCAAAGGTCCTGCGCGCCATCTTCGTCACGACGTAGCCGATTGACGCCTCGAAGCACCCCGGTCCCTGCTTTGTGATGTGGTTGGGCAGTTCGTCGAGAGTGTAACCGACCGCGAGTTTCGCGGCGATCTTCGCGATGGGGAAACCCGTTGCTTTCGAGGCGAGGGCGGACGAGCGGCTCACTCGCGGGTTCATCTCGATCAGCACGACTTCTCCGTCGTCAGGGTTGACGGCGAACTGAATGTTTGACCCGCCGGTGTCCACTCCGACCTCGCGAATGCACTTCAGGGACATGTCGCGCAGAAGCTGATATTCGGGCTGGCTGAGGGTCTGGGTGGGCGCGACGGTGATCGAATCGCCGGTATGCACGCCCATCGGATCGATATTCTCTATCGCACAGACCACCACCACGTTATCGGCGGTGTCGCGCATGACCTCATACTCGATCTCTTTCCAGCCCACGACGGACTTCTCGACGAGCACTTCGTTCATAGGGCTGGCGTCGATTCCGCGCAGCACCATGTGTTCTATCTCGTCGGGGGTGTTGATCTGGCCGCCCCCGATGCCACCCAGGGTGGCTGACGGCCGGATCACGATCGGAAGCCCGATGCGATCGATAATCTTCCGGGCTTCCTTGAGGTCGGTGGCAGTTGCGCTGTCGGGCATTGGCAGTCCCGCCGCCGCCATCGCGTCGCGGAACAGTTCCCGGTCCTCAGCCTTCTTTATCGCCTTGCGGGTGGCGCCGATCAGTTCAACGTGATGGCGCGAAAGCACCCCGCTCTCAGACAACTCCAGCGCGATGTTGAGGCCGGTCTGTCCGCCGAGCGTCGGCAGCAGTGCGTCCGGCTTCTCGCGCTCGATAATGTCAGCAACAGTATCGACAGTAAGCGGTTCGATGTAGGTGCGATCGGCCATCTCGGGGTCGGTCATGATGGTGGCCGGGTTGGAGTTGACCAGCACCACCTCGTAGCCCTCTTCCATGAGGGCCTTGCACGCCTGCGTCCCGGAGTAATCGAACTCGCAGGCCTGGCCGATCACGATGGGGCCTGAGCCGATGATCAGAATCTTCTTCAGGTCGTCGCGCCTGGGCATGCGTCCTCCCGTTGTGCCGGTCGAGTTATAAGCGTACTGGTCGGTCTGTAGAGGGGGCGCTCGTATGGCAAGCGCCGTTCAGAAAAGAACCCGCCCGAAGGCGGGTGAGAACTACTGTCGTTTTCGAGTGGCTATCTCTTTCATCTGATCGATAAAGATATCGAACAGATAGTGCGAGTCGTGTGGCCCCGGTCCCGCCTCCGGATGGTACTGAACGGAGAAGATCGGCAGTTCGCTGTGTCGGATCCCCTCCAGCGAGTCGTCGTTGAGGTTGATATGGGTAATCTCAACCTCATCGGGCAGGCTGTCGGGGTCCACACAGTACCCGTGGTTCTGAGTGGTAATCTCAATCGTGCCGGTCTCCAGCCGCTTCACCGGATGGTTGCAGCCGCGGTGCCCGTACTTGAGCTTGTAGGTAGTGCCGCCGAAGGCGTGGCCCAGAAGCTGCTGCCCCAGACATATCCCGAACATGGGCAGATCGGGGTCCATAAGTCCCTTAACCTCATCGATCACGTAGTCGAGTGCAGCCGGGTCACCGGGCCCGTTGGAGACGACGATGCCATCGGGATCCCACTCCATGATACGCTCGGCGCTGGTGGTGCAGGGCGTCACGATTACTTCGCAGCGCCGTTGCACCAGATGCCGAAGGGTATTTTGCTTGATACCGCAATCGATAACGACTACGCGGAAGCCGAACCACAGTTCATCGGCCTCCAGATAGCCTACCGGCGAGATGCCCGTTCCGCCGTAGGGCATGAACGCGCGGGGGAAGTCGGTGTCTTCCTCTTCGATGTATCCTTTCGGTCCCCAACGCCGCGGGCTATCGTGGATGACCTCCTTCACGAGGTCGCGTCCGGACAGCGGTGGTATCTGTTGGGCCCGCTCCACCAGCGAGTCGGCGTCGAGGTCCTCAGTGGAGATGATCCCCATCTGCCAGCCCTCGTCACGGAGGTGTGACGTGAGCTTGCGAGTGTCTATGTCTGAGATTCCGACGATGCCGTTGGTGCTGAGGAACTCACCGAGGCTACGGTCGGCGCGCCAGTTCGAAGGCGTTTCATTGTACTCCCGTACGACGAATCCCTCGACCCATGGGCGCCACGATTCCATGTCCTCGGGGTTGATACCGTAGTTGCCGATCTCGGGGTAGGTCATCGTTACGATCTGTCCGCGGTAGGAGGGGTCTGTCAGGACCTCCTGGTATCCGGTCATGCCGGTATTGAAGCAGATTTCACCAAAGGCCTCCCCCTCCGCGCCGAAATTGCATCCTTCAAAGACTGTGCCGTCCGCCAGTGCGAGTACGGCGGGCCGCTTGTCTCGAGACATTGCCTCACCTCTGCTGTCGGTTCAGGAGGGTTGGGGCTCACTTCGTACTTACCCTTCCATACATTATGCCATAAGCTCGATGTGGACGCAATCGCTCACCTGATGGACGCTTCAGATGCCGCTGCGAACGATATCGCAGAACAACTATTCATGGCTGCTC
Source organism: uncultured Armatimonadia bacterium (assembly GCA_964484945.1). Taxonomy (GTDB): domain Bacteria; phylum Armatimonadota; class Zipacnadia; order Zipacnadales; family UBA5352; genus UBA5352. The sequence continues at coordinate 2,579 of CAZAHB010000018.1, forward strand.
GGAGGCCGCACGAAACGGCGGTACGGATATCCCGGCAAGCCGCGGAACACCCACCCCCCAGGAAGAGTCTAAGACACTGACAACAAATCCCATGGGGTTCTCAGCAGAGGGCCCTGCGAAGGACAGTGGTAACGTGTCCAACCTGAGAACCGCAACAGTCATCGCAGTCATGGTCGCCACCGTGGGGGTGGCAGCCGCTCAGGATTACGCAGATATCAGACTGCCCAACAAGCTGGTGGCTCGTATCCGGACCGGCGGACCGTACGGATCGATCAGCAGCCGCGAGGCGGAAATATATCAGCGAATCACTGAAGCGCTCAGCAATGAACTGGACAACATTTTTGACGAGGAGATCGGCGGGCCCGATCTCGATGTGTACGAAGTAGACGGCGTCTGGACCCTGAGCATCGGCGACCAGATGCTTATCCAGGCCTTCGAAGAAGATGCCGTCGGGGCCGGAACAACGACAAGAGAACTGATTTACCAGTGGAAGGCGAATTACGCTCAGCAGCTTCCACGCGCGGTCTCACCGATCAAGGTGCCGCAATGGTACAAGGAGCAGCACCCCGATGCCGGCGCGGATTACGAGAAGAAGATGCACGATCTGCCGCGAGAGGACGCGGTCCTCGTGCGAGAGGTCGCTGAGATTCTCGAGGAAGCCCGGAACATGCCTGACGCGCGCTTCGAGGCGTTGCTGCCCACAATGGAAAAGGCGTTGCTGCAGCGGATCTGGACGTATCGCCATCCGGCGTGCGGCGCCCCGCCGGTGACAGAGCACATTCGCGCCCAGTCCGCTCTCAAGCGGGCGCGTGGTCTCAGCGAGGAGCAGTACGCCGCCGAGAAGTGGTGGATGGCTGGACTGACGATCAAGAAGCTCCGAAACGCTATGGATGTGCCCAAGGGCGTCGGGCCTGTCCCGGAGCAACGCGATCTTCCGGACTTCCAGGCTCCGATCCCGCCCGAGGGCGGGACGGAGCCCGAAACGGTGGCCACGCAACCGCAAGAGCCTCGAATTCCGGAGCCACAACTCGCGGAGGGCACGGCCCTTGCACGGGTAGCCATAGGCACCGGACTCGATCGGAACAATACTTTATTGAATGTCGGGCAGGAATTTCCCAGCGACACGTCGCAACTATTAGTATACCTGCAGGTGGAAGGGGCACGGCAGAATACGATCGTCGGTGTCACTCTCGAAAAAGAGGACGCGATCGTTGCGCGCCGGCTGGTGCGTGTCAGTGGCGACCGGCGGATGGCGGTGACCTTCTATCCCGGGCGGCACACGACATTCGCCCCCGGGGAATACGATGTGAGGCTGACAGTCAACGGTCGGGACGCAGGTTTCGTTCCGTTTCGCATCAGGCCTGCAGTGGGAACACTTACTGGGGGATAGCTCGTGATCATCCGCGCGCGAATGTCCGCCCGGCGACGGGTCTTCCCGCCGTCATGGTAATGGTCGAGTCTGAACAACCTGCCGGCCGAGATGGCCGAGCCCCATGGCGCCGCTTCCGCGACCCGTCGCGATGGAGTTTCGGAGGTGGCCTGTATGCCCGACAAACTCGCTGCACTGAGGCATCTGCTCGCCGCATCGCGCTACGCCGATACTGACCACCGGGCGAAGATCGAGTTGTATCATCTCGATCCTCGCGCTGTGGCAGGATGGGTTTACTGGAAACTGTCGCAGCACCAGTTCGATGAAATCGAGCCCAGCGACATCCGACGCATCCAGGTGCTCCCCGAAGATAACGCCCTGCTGGTGACCGGGGAGTCTGCGGCGCTGGATCGGCTGGAGGTACTGATCGAGAGCCTCGACCAGCCGCACGCCGCCGCAATTTCCCTCTCCTGCACTTCAGTCGAGACCACCGAGCCACAGCGTCTTCTCTGCCAGCCGCGCGTGCCCAACATCATCGAACGTCCCGATGGGACGCAGTTCGACCCGGCCCAGGAACAGCTTGATGTCGGGAAGCTCTGCCCCGTCGCTCCTGAATACGCCGACGACTGCATCACGGTCGTAAACCCCTACGTGGACCCCGATGAGCTTGAAGAGATGATCGAGGACGGGACGGCCGAGATGCCGTGGGAGCCGCGTTTCGCCGAACACAAGGGCCTCGGAGGCACGGTGACCTTCCAGTGTGAGCACACCATGCCATCCGGCCAGCCCGGCCTGCGGCTCGCGGCGCTGATGGGCGCCAACGGCCTCATCACCGTGCAGGTGGGATTGCGATGCGAGGGCGACAACCGTCCGTCAAGCTCGGCATCGGTGCAGTACGTGGCCTTCCCGGGACAGGCGGTCGCCGTCGGCGTCATCCCGGGCAAGTCTCAGGTCGAGAAGATGACAGTGCTGCTCGTCACGGCGGACACAGTTGACCGCAGGGCCCGGAGCAAAGCCCACCGGCGCGCTCATGAACACACCAGGAAGCTACACCGCACGCCTGTGCCGCCGCAGGACGACTAATCGAGGTGTCATGAACTGACACTGGCAGGGCGGCGGCGGCCCCCTGGAGGGCCCCGGGCGCGCCGGGTTGGCCGCCCCCCACCAGTAGCC